>NZ_CP019701.2:1335714-1669642 GCF_002005205.3 Rhizobium rhizogenes
GGCGATCTTCGCCTCGTTGCTTTCGCCAACCATGGCGCGCACGGTGGCGCGGCCGATGACACCGTCCGGCTTCAGGCCATTCTCGCTCTGGAACGCCTTCACCAGATCGACGAGATCAGGCGTATAATCCGGCGTCTGCTGGTAACCGGAAATGATCGCCGCATGTTCGGCCTTGAAGGCCGGCGAGGCGCGATGTTCGATCGCCTTGACCACATTGGCCATATCGGCACTGCTGTTGCCGGGCTTCAGCACCAGATCGGCGGGAACGCGAACGGTGTGCGCCGCATCGCCCTCGCCGCGCAGGCGCGCAAGTTCCGCCTTCAGTGTCTGATATTCGGCGCTATCAGGTTCGCGGCTGCGCAGATAGGCGGCGACATCGGGGCTCAGGCCCGCGAGCTTCAGCACGGGCGCAAGGTTCACCGTCTTGCGCTTGAAATCATGGTAGCCGGAGAGCCGGTTCGGATCGACACGGCCGCGAACAGTATCCTGCACATAGGCCAGAACCTTGGCCGACAGCGCCAGCTCGAACTGCATCTGCGCCCGCTGGTAGACGTCAAAGGTCGATGCGGAGGCCGTCTCCACCGGCGTTCCGGTCGCCGTCGCACCCGTCGAATTGCTGCTGATGCTGGCCGTCACATCCTTTGCCGGCGCGGAAATGCTGTAATCGGCCGGATCGAGGCCGCTTTCGCCAACCGTCTCGAAGAAGGCCATGACGGCATTGGCGCGCTCGGTCAGTTCGCCGCCGGAAACCCACAGCGTCTTGCCGCCGGCGCCGTAATAGGCCTCCAGCGCCTTGGCGATTTCGGGTGTGGCGCTGAACTTCAGATTGGCGAGGCCCTCGCCGAAATTCGCCGTGTTCACCGCGCGGGCCGCATCCGCCTTGTAATCGTAATAACGCGGGCCGGAAACGCGCGGCAGGGGCTCGGGATCGGAGGCATCGGCGCTCATCCGCGCGCTCGGCGGCGAGGTGACGATGCCGGCCGGCGGCAGCTCACCGCGATCGCGCGCAACCTTGCCCGGGCCGCCGCGCAGGAGGTCCATCAGCGTTACCGCGCCGGCGCTGCCGGGAAGAGCGGTGGAAACGGAAAGACCGAGAGCCAGCACCAGCGCTGCCGATGTTTTTCCAGATGTGACTTGCAATTTGATCCTCGTAGCACCCAGCACCGCCGGCGAAAGGGCGGGCATCAGTTTCATGCCTGTCTAGCCGATCAACGGCCCGTTGAAAAGAAACGCCCAAAGTCCACAACCGTGCCGAAATGAACCTTATGATACAGCCAAAGCCATAAAAACGTAATTTCCAGAATTGGCGAGAATGGTTAAATTTCTATTTATTTCATTCACTTTGCCGTGGCCTGAGGAACCACTGACATGCCGCGGAAAGCCCGGTTTTCCGGCCATTTCGCAACGTAGTAAAAATGACACGCCGGTCCGTTTTTCATCCCGGCCCTGCCCCGGTGTCGAAATCGCTTTAACGCGGCGGGAAATATCTGCCTCCGCCGCATTGCAGCGCTTTCATTGCCGGCGCGATGATTCTATATATCGGCCGCGCAAGGCGGGCGAAGGCACCGTTTTGGCGGAGGAACACGAGTAAAAAGGCAAGATTGATGACAGCCACACGGACGGAAACCGATACATTTGGACCCATTGAAGTTCAGGCCGATCGCTATTGGGGCGCGCAAGCGCAGCGCTCGCTCGGCAACTTCAAGATCGGCTGGGAAAAGCAGCCCGCCTCTGTCGTTCGTGCGCTGGGCATCGTCAAGCAGGCTGCTGCCCGCGCCAACATGGCGCTGGCCGGTCTCGACCCCAAGGTCGGCGACGCCATCATCGCCGCCGCACAGGAAGTCATCGACGGCAAGCTGACCGAGCATTTCCCGCTCGTCGTCTGGCAGACCGGCTCCGGCACCCAGTCCAACATGAACGCCAATGAGGTGATTTCCAACCGTGCGATCGAGATGCTCGGCGGCGAAATGGGCACCAAGAAGCCGGTTCATCCGAACGACCACGTCAATATGAGCCAGTCCTCGAACGACACCTACCCCACCGCGATGCACATCGCCTGCGTGGAAGAGATCGTTCACCACCTGCTGCCCGCCCTCAAGCACCTGCACAAGGCGCTGGAAGCCAAGGTCAAGCAGTTCGAGAAGATCATCAAGATCGGCCGCACCCACACGCAGGATGCAACGCCGCTGACACTCGGCCAGGAATTCTCCGGCTACGCCGCGCAGGTGGCGTCTGCCATCGCCAACATCGAAACCACCCTGCCCGCGCTCTCCAAGCTCGCCCAGGGCGGCACGGCCGTCGGCACGGGCCTCAACGCCCCCATCGGCTTCGCCGAAAAGGTCGCCGAGGAAATCTCCAAGATCACCGGCCTCTCCTTCGTCACCGCGCCGAACAAGTTCGAGGCGCTTGCCTCGCACGATTCCATGGTCTTCTCCCATGGCGCGATCAATGCGGCAGCCGCAGCACTCTTCAAGATCGCCAACGACATCCGCTTCCTCGGCTCCGGCCCGCGCGCCGGTCTCGGTGAATTGTCGCTGCCGGAAAACGAACCCGGCTCGTCGATCATGCCGGGCAAGGTCAACCCGACCCAGTCGGAAGCGCTGACGCAGGTGTGCGCCCACATCTTCGGCAACAATGCGGCACTGTCCTTTGCCGGCTCGCAGGGCCATTTCGAACTCAACGTCTATAACCCGATGATGGCCTACAACTTCCTGCAGTCGGTCCAGCTTCTGGGCGATGCGGCCGTCTCCTTCACCGACAATTGCGTCGTCGGCATCGAAGCCCGCGAAGACAACATCAAAAAGGGCGTCGAGAACTCGCTGATGCTGGTGACGGCGTTAAACAGCAAGCTCGGCTACGACATCTGCGCCAAGATCGCCAAGACCGCGCACAAGAACGGCACGACCCTGCGCGAAGAAACCGTCGGCGGCGGATACCTCACCAACGAGGAATTCGACCAGTATGTGCGCCCGGAAAACATGATCGGGCCGAAGTGAGCCAACCATATTCAACGGACATGGAAACGGGCCTTCGGGCCCGTTTTTGTTTGTTCGATTGACGCGGCGCGGGGAAGCCGTGACATGGGCGACCCGGGCCGGAATATCGGGCTGCCCCCATATTGACCTGTTGGTTTTTTATATCGTCCTCATAAACTGCTCTTCCGGGATAATGCCGGAGCCAAATGCCCGATTGAGGATGACATCATGATCTGCCGCCGCAGCCTGCTTCTTGCCGGCGCATTCCTCGCCACGGCGATGAAAGTCCCAAATCTGCTTGCTGAGGACAATCGGCCTCGTATCGCCCTTTGGCCCGACCTGCCTCCCGGTGGCGGCGGTCCGGATGGTCCCGCGGATATCAGCGAAAAAGGCGCCGTCACCAATATCGCCATACCAAGCCTTGAGGTATTTGCCCCTGACAGGCCCAATGGGTCTGCAATGATCATAGCCGGTGGTGGCGGATATAAGCGCATCGAGGAAGGCAAGGAGTCCTATCCCGCCGCGCGCTGGCTCGCGGCCAGGGGCATTTATGCTTTTGTCCTCAGCTACCGCCTGCCGATCGAAGGATGGGCGGCCGGACCGCTGGCACCGCTTCAGGATGTGCAGCGCGCATTTCGTCTGGTACGTGCACACGCCTCGAACTGGCAGATCGATCCGCACAGGATCGGCGCGCTTGGTTTTTCTGCAGGCGGGCACCTGATGGGGCTTGCCGCCGCCCGCTCGGCCTTCACATCTTACGAAGGCGTGGATGAGATCGACAGGCAATCAGCCCGACCGGATGTTGCGGCTCTTATCTATCCGGTCATCACGCTTGCAGCACCCTATGACCGCACATCAACCCGCAGATCGCTTGTCGGCAGACACCCGGCAGACGAGGCAACGCGGGAATGGTCGGTGGAAAGCCATGTGAGCAAAGACTGCCCTCCGGTCTTCCTCACACAGGCGGATGACGACCGGATTTCCAATCCCGCCAACAGCCGTATCATGCGAGAGGCCTGTGAAAAGGCTGGCGTGGATGTCGAGTTTCATCCGGTCGCATCCGGCGGCCACGGCTTCGGCATGGGCAAGGCCGGCACTCCAACAGAGGCATGGCCAAACTGGTATGAGGCGTGGTTGCGGAAGCAGAACTTTCTGGCATGAGGCCTCCCGGCAATCCATCGCACCGCGCGTCTTGAGACCTGTTGCCACCCCAATAAAAAAGGGCCGCAAAAGCGGCCCTCTCCGTAATCATTCAAACCGTCAAACCAGCCGGCTCTGCTCCACTGCCGCTTCGATGAAGCTCGCAAACAGCGGATGCGGATCGAGCGGACGGCTCTTCAGTTCCGGGTGGTACTGAACGCCGATGAACCACGGGTGATCGGGATATTCCACCGTTTCCGGCAGGACACCATCCGGAGACATGCCCGAGAAGACGAGGCCGCATTCTTCCAACCGGTCCTTGTAGTCCACATTCACCTCGTAGCGGTGGCGGTGGCGCTCGGAAATATCCGTGGTGCCGTAGATATCGGCGATCTTCGTGTCTTTCTTCAGCGCCGCCTTGTAGGCGCCTAGACGCATCGTGCCGCCGAGATCGCCCTTGGAGGAGCGCTTCTCCAGCTCGTTGCCCTTCACCCATTCGGTCATGAGGCCAACAACCGGCTCGGACGTCGGGCCGAATTCGGTCGAAGAGGCATTTTCGATGCCGGCCAGATGACGGGCCGCTTCCACGACCGCCATCTGCATACCGAAGCAGATGCCGAAATAGGGCACGTTGCGCTCACGCGCGAACTGCGCCGCCATGATCTTGCCTTCCGAACCGCGCTCGCCGAAGCCGCCGGGCACGAGAATGCCGTTGACCTTTTCGAGATAGGGCGTCGGGTCTTCCTTTTCGAAGACCTCGGACTCGATCCATTCCAGCTTGACCTTGACGCGGTTGGCGAAGCCACCGTGATGCAGCGCCTCGATCAGCGACTTATAGGCATCCTTGAGGCCGGTATATTTGCCGACGATCGCAATCGTCACTTCGCCTTCCGGCGTGCGGATGCGGTTGCAGACCTCTTCCCAGGGCTCCAGACGCGGCTTCGGCGCCGGCTCGATGCCGAAGGCGGCCAGCACTTCCGAATCGAGGCCTTCCTTGTGGTAGGCAATCGGAACGTCATAGATATTCGCCACATCCAGCGCCTGGATGACGGCGGAAGGACGCACGTTGCAGAACAGCGAAAGCTTGCGGCGTTCGGCTTCCGGGATTTCCCGGTCGGCGCGCACAAGCAGGATGTCGGGGTGAATGCCAAGCGCCTGCAGTTCCTTCACGGAATGCTGGGTCGGCTTGGTCTTCAATTCGCCAGCTGCCGGAATGTAAGGCATCAGCGTCAGGTGAAGATAAATCGCCGTGCCGCGCGGCAGGTCGTTGCCGAGCTGACGGATCGCTTCCATGAACGGCATCGCCTCGATGTCACCCACCGTGCCGCCGATCTCGCAGATGACGAAGTCGTAATCGTCATTGCCTTCGATCACGAAATCCTTGATCTCGTTGGTGACATGCGGAATGACCTGAACCGTTGCGCCGAGATAGTCGCCGCGCCGTTCCTTGTCGATGATGTTCTTGTAGATGCGACCGGTGGTGATGTTGTCGGTCTTGGTGGCCGAACGCCCGGTAAAGCGCTCGTAGTGGCCAAGGTCGAGGTCCGTCTCGGCACCGTCGTCCGTCACGAACACTTCGCCGTGCTGTGTCGGGCTCATGGTGCCGGGATCGACGTTCAGATAGGGGTCGAGTTTGCGAAGCCGCACCCGATAACCACGGGATTGCAGCAAAGCTCCGAGTGCAGCAGCTGCGATGCCCTTACCGAGAGAGGAGACCACGCCGCCTGTGATGAATACATATCGCGCCATGGGATTCACCGGATACCTTTTTACCTCTGATTCCGCCAGCCCAAAATTCATGCTGTTGCAAATTCGCTGTTGACGAATTCACAATTCAACTGGCCGGAATGCGAACAAAAGAAAACCGGCAGGCTTTTGGCCTGCCGGAGCGTTAAATCAAAACCGGGCTTATTGACCGGTCGGAACTGCGTTCGGATCGGCGGGCTGCGCCGGGGCCGGAGCGGCCGTGCCGGATGCGGCCGGAGCCGGAGTGGTCTGCGCCGGAGCGGCAGCACCATTATTGGTCGGAACGCCATTTTCAGCCGGAGCCGGAGCGGGCGTCGAAGGCGTCGTCGCCGGGCCGAGCGTATCGAGAATGCCGTTACCCTGGCCCTGCGTGGCCGGAATACGGTTCAGAATGTCGGTCGGGCGCGATTCGTAGCGCGTCAGAAGGCCGAGGCCGAGCGAGGTCGCGAAGAACAGCGCGGCAAGGATCGCCGTGGTGCGCGTTAGCGCATTGGCCGTTCCGCGCGCGGACATGAAGCCCGAACCGCCGCCGATACCGAGGCCGCCGCCTTCGGAACGCTGGATCAGGACCACGCCGACAAGCGCCAGCACGATCATGAGGTGAATAACAATCAAAACGGTCTGCATGACAATCCATTCCATGCCCCGCGCGGAGCACCATAAAGAAGGTTTTGCGGCTCTTTACATGAGGCGAAGGCTTATTCCAAGCCCCTTTCCCGCTCCACGCGCAGGAAAGCTCCGATCAAGCCGTCAGTTGCTCGTATGCCGCATAGATGGACAGGAAGTCCGAGGCTTTCAAGCTCGCGCCGCCGATCAGCGCACCATCCACGTTCTCGACGCCCATCAGTTCCAGCGCATTTGCGGGCTTTACCGAGCCGCCATAAAGGATGCGCATGGTCTTGCCGGCATCGCCGAAGCGCTTGACGAGTTCGTCGCGCATGAAGGCATGGGCCTCGCGCACATCGTCCACGGTCGGCGTCAGGCCCGTGCCGATCGCCCAGACCGGCTCATAGGCGATGACGGTATTTTCGGCGGTCGCCTCATCCGGCAGGGAGCCGGCGAGCTGGCGCTTGAGGATGTCGAGCGTCTGGCCCGCCTTGCGCTCATCCGCCGTCTCGCCGATGCAGACGATGGCGATAAGGTCGGACTGATGGGCGGCAACGGCCTTGGCGCGCACCAGATGATCGGTCTCGGCATGGTCGGTGCGGCGCTCGGAATGGCCGACGATGACATGGGTGCCGAAGCAGTCGGCGATCATCTCGGCGGAAATATCGCCGGTATGGGCGCCCGATGCGTTCTGGTGGCAATCCTGCGCGCCGATCATCAGCGGGCTGTCATCGCACAGCGCCGTTGCAACGTAGAGCAATGTCGAGGGCGGGCAGATCAGCGTATCCACCTTTTCGGACAGCGCGCCCTTGACGCCCTCTGCCATGGCCTTGATCTGATCGAGCGAGGCACGCGTGCCGTTCATCTTCCAGTTTCCGGCAACAAGCGGTCGAACATTCGGCGTCATGCGTATCCCATTCCCTTTGTCTTGAGGCCGCCCTTGGCGGCACCCCTTCCCTCAGCCGTATCACGGCCCATAATCGCGACAGAAACACTGCCGGAAATCCCGGGATATTCCTTTAACCTCAGCCGGCAACAAATGGTACAAAAAAGCGGCCCAAAGGTTCAAAACGACGGGCAATTTCCAAAAAATTGCCGTTGCTGACCCAAATGACGACCTCAGCGGCTCAAAATCCAGTTCAAAACCGCCCGCCAGTCAGTCATGCGCACCGGTGTGCCGTGGCTGCCGGTCTCATACCGCGTGAACCGTGCCGGCTCGCCGGCCTTCAGCAAGGAACGGAAGATCGTCGCCTGCTGGTCCGCCGAATAGACCTTGTCGGCGCTGCCATGGGTGAACCAGACCGGCTTCTTCGCCCTGGCAAAGACGCTTTTCGGAAAATCCGGATCGACCGCACCGCCGAGGATCGCCATGCCCTTGAGATTGGCGACGGCAGTCTTGTCCCTGCTGATGCCGTAGCAGATGAAACTGCCCATCGAGGCGCAGGTCAACACGACAGGCTTACCGCCCGATTTTTTGGCCGCATCGGCAATCAGCGCCGCGATATCGGCAACGCCGTTCTCATCGAAGGAGCGAACGCTCGGCGCATAATAGGTGCCGCCATTGGCGACGGCTAGATTTTTCAGCCGGTTGAAATTGCCGCCGAAGGTGTAGTCGTTCATGCCGAGCCGCCGGTCACCGCCACGCCCATGGATGAAAATGACCGTGAAGGCCTGCCCGCTTGCCGGCCCGACACGGCCGACATCAAGCGCCCTGCCCTCAACGGACACGGTTTCCAGCGCCTGCGCCTTTTTCGGTGTCATATCGACATATTGCCGTTTCACCCGCCGCTCCGGCACCTCGTCGCGGCCGTTGATATCGCGCATTTCCTGATAGTCGATGACCTCGGACGCGCCGCCATCGGCTGTAGAGAGCACCGTCTGGGCGGAAAACAGCTCATCCTTGAAGGGACGCAACGGCCCATCGGAGGCGAAGGCTGCAACCGGCATGGCCGCAACAGTCAGGCTGAAAAGAGTACAAAACGTGAAATGAGCTGTGGACATGCCTTGGCTAACCGTTCATTCGTGGCTGCGAGACTTGCCATTGCAACCTCGCCAGCGCAATCCTCCTGTTGCGAAACCCTGACACAATCGTGGCATAGGATGCGCCGCGTTTGCCAGACGGACCCACTTCAAATCGGACGGGAACCGCGTTTGGCGTTATGATTGACGCTACTGGCATAATGATTCGCATGGCGAAATTCTGACACACGACTTTGAACTTTGGACATGATGGACGATAGCAACGATCTCTTCTCCGGTCTTCCGGCGGCACGAAACAGCGAAACGGAAACGGACGGGGATGCCGTGAAGACGCCGGTGACCGCGGCCGCCAACGTGCCCGCTAACGCGAATGTGCAGCCGAAACCCGCAGCCGTTGCGGCCGTCACGCCGCCCGCCCCCGTATCACCGTCCGGTGACGACTACGGCGCGTCTTCGATCCGCGTGCTCGAAGGGCTGGAGCCGGTGCGCATGCGCCCCGGCATGTATATTGGCGGCACCGATGAAAAGGCGCTGCACCACCTGTTCGCCGAAGTCATCGACAACTCCATGGACGAGGCCGTCGCCGGCCACGCCAATTTCATCGAGGTCCATCTCGATGCCGAAGGTTTCCTGACGGTCACCGATAACGGCCGCGGCATTCCGGTGGAAAACCACCCGCAGGTGCCCGGCAAGTCGACGCTCGAAGTCATCATGACCAAGCTGCATGCCGGCGGCAAGTTCGACGGCAAGGCCTATGAGACATCGGGCGGCCTGCACGGCGTCGGCGTTTCCGTGGTCAATGCGCTGTCCGATCTTCTCGAAGTGGAAGTGGCCCGTAACCGCAAACTTTACCGCCAGCGTTTCTCGCGCGGCCTGCCGATCGGTCCGCTGGAAGAGCTGGGCGACGTGCACAACCGTCGCGGCACCCGCGTGCGTTTCCATCCCGATCCGCAAATCTTTGGCGACCACGCGAAGTTCGAACCGGCCCGCATCTTCCGCATGGCCCGGTCCAAGGCTTATCTCTTCGGCGGAGTCGAAATCCGCTGGAGCTGCGATCCCGGCATGGTGCCGGCCGATGGTGAAATCCCCGAAAAGGCGGTCTTCCATTTCCCCGGCGGCCTGAAGGACTATCTCGCCGCCACGCTCGGCAAGGAATTCACCGTCACCCGCGAGATTTTCTCCGGCCGCACCGAAAAAACCGGCGGCCACGGCGCGCTGGAATGGGCCGTCACCTGGTATGGCGGCGACACGCAGATCCATTCCTATTGCAACACCATTCCGACACCCGAAGGCGGCACGCATGAGGCCGGCCTGCGCATCGCGCTCACCAAGGGTCTGAAGAATTATGCGGATCTGACGCAGAACAAGCGCGCCAAGGACATCACCACCGATGACGTGATGATTTCGGCAGCCGGCATGCTCTCCGTCTTCATCCGCGAGCCGGAATTCGTCGGCCAGACCAAGGACAAGCTCGCCACCGTCGAAGCCCAGCGCATCGTCGAAAACGCGCTGCGCGATCCGTTCGACCATTATCTGGCCGGCAATCCGGGCGAAGCGGCCAAGCTGCTGGACTGGGTGATCGAGCGCGCTGAAGAGCGCCTGCGCCGCCGCAAGGAAAAGGAAGTCAACCGCAAGACGGCGGTGCGCAAGCTGCGCCTGCCCGGCAAGCTGGCGGATTGCGCCCAGAACACCGCCGAAAATGCGGAACTTTTCATCGTCGAAGGCGACTCGGCGGGCGGCTCGGCCAAGCAGGCGCGCAACCGCGCCAACCAGGCCATCCTGCCGCTGCGCGGTAAAATCCTCAACGTCGGCAGCGCCAGCCGCGAAAAACTCTCCGCCAACCAGCAGATCGCCGATCTCATTCAGGCGCTCGGCTGCGGCACGCGCACCAAATACCGCGAAGAGGATCTGCGGTATGAGCGCATCATCATCATGACCGATGCCGATGTCGACGGCGCCCATATCGCCTCGCTGCTCATCACCTTCTTTTATCAGGAAATGCCGGAACTCATTCGCGGCAACCATCTCTATCTCGCCGTGCCGCCGCTCTACGTCATCCGTCAGGGTGCCAAGAGCGCCTATGCCCGCGACGACGCCCACCGCGCCGAGCTGATGGAAACCGTCTTCAAGGGCAAAAAAGTCGAAATCGGCCGCTTCAAAGGCCTTGGCGAGATGATGGCCCAGCAGCTGAAGGAAACCACCATGGATCCCGAAAAGCGCACCCTGCTGCGCGTCGAGATCGACGATGTGGATTTCGAAGGCACCCGCGAGGCCGTCGACAATCTGATGGGCACCAAGGCCGATGCCCGCTTCCGTTTCATTCAGGAACGGGCGGCCTTCGCGGATAATCTGGATATCTGATCGTCCGGATGGGTTTTGGGACGGCTCGCCCAGCTGCCGTCAGATTGCGGAGAAAGTACCGAACGCTCTCTTCCGTCATGCTCGGGCCTGTCCCGAGCATCTGCAACGTCTCGATTTTACTGGACGTGATTAGATCCTTGGGACAAGCCCAAGGATGACGTCGCATATGAGGGCAGGTTACGATCCCCCTCAATGGGCCTCGTATTAGCTATGTCGATGGGGAGCGGAACATCATGCGGATAGTGCTGACGGGCAGCTCCGGCCGGGTTGGCCGCGCGATTTTCAGCGCCCTGGCCGGCAGGCACGATGTCACCGGCATGGATCGCGCCCCCTTTTCCACCACCCATATCGTCGGCGATTTCGCGGATGAGGCGCTGTTGCGCTCCGCTTTCGAACAGGCGGATGCGGTGATCCATACGGCGGCGCTCCACGCTCCGCATGCCGGCATGGTTCCTGATGCGGAATTCCAGCGCATCAATGTCGAGGGAACCCGCATGGTGGCGCAAGCGGCGATGGCGGCGGGCGTGCCTCGGCTGGTCTTCACCAGCACCACGGCGCTTTACGGACACACGGTTTCCGCAGGGTCCTGCACCTTCATCGATGAAGAGACGCCGCCCCGGCCGAAAAGCATCTATCACCGCACCAAGCTCGAAGCCGAACGGATGCTGGAGGAAATGGCAGGCCCGCATCTCGCCGTGCGCGTGCTGCGCATGTCCAGAAGTTTCCCGGAGCCCGCCGACGTGATGGCGGCTTACCGGCTGCATCGCGGCGTCGATATGCGCGATGTCGCCGATGCCCATGTGCTGGCGCTGACCAATGCGGGAGGCGATTTCCAGCGCTATATCATATCGGCAACCACCCCGTTTTCCGCCGATGACTGCGACAGCCTCACCAAGGATGCCGCTTCCGTTCTCCGGCAGCGGACGCCGGCCCTCGCCGAAGCTTTCGCGCAGCGGGGATGGACGTTGCCGGCAACGATTGACCGGATCTATTCGCCCGCCCGCGCCGCAGCGGGGCTTGGCTGGACATCCCGCTTCGGCTTTGGGGAGGTACTTGCGCAGTTGGACCGACGCAGTCTGGAGGTCCTGCCTGTGGGTGCCAATATCAGCAGGAAATCCGAATAAGCGTCCGACCTTATGCCGCGACATCCTCACGAACGCCCAGAATGCGATCGATCAGGCCCCATTCCAGAGCTTGCTCCGCCGTCATGAAAAAATCCCGGTCCATGGCCGCTTCGAATTTTTCATAACTGCGTTTGCAATGTTCGGAATAAAGCCGCGTCATGCGGTGCTTCGTCTGCTTCATCTCTTCGGCATGGATCAGCATGTCCGACGCCTGCCCCTGGAAACCGCCCAGCGGTTGATGAATGTGGATGCTGGCATTGGGAAGGGCGCTCCGCTCGCCCGGTTCACCCGCCATAAGCAGAAACGATCCCATGGAACGGGCCGTTCCCATGCAGAGCGTATGAACCGGTGCGCGGATATAGTGCATGGTGTCATACATGGCGAGACCGCTGGTCACCACACCGCCCGGCGAATTGATGTAGAGATGGATCGGCTTCTTCGGGTTTTCCGCCTCGAGAAACAGCAATTGCGCGCAGACCAGCGCGGAAACCGTATCGTTCACCTCGCCGTTGAGGAAAATGATCCTTTCCCGCAACAGGCGGGAATAAATGTCGAAAGACCTTTCTCCCCTTGACGATTGTTCGACTACCATGGGGACGAGTTGCATCGCTTCGCGCATCGGCGAACTCCTGTCGTTAAAAATGTCGGGGAACGTTCCGGATCAGGCCGCGAGCTTGATCGGCGAACCGTTGTGGTTTGCAGCGGCCTTTATCATCCGGCCGGTATTGACGGGCAGGTCATGAATGATGCGCAGGCTGGTGCCGCCTTGGGCATTCGCGGCGATCCTGAAGGTGACCGTACTTTCCAGAAATGGCGGATTATCCTCGCGCAGCCGGTAGCGCACCTCCTCACCGGGCTTGATATCGATCGCCTCCGGTTCCGCCAGTTCTTCTGCCGGCAACCATATGGCGCGGAACGCCGGAATACTGATCGCCCGCCACACCTTCTGCGGCGGTTCGTCCAGATCATATTCAAGCTCGATGGCATCAGGTGCTTCCGGCTTTTGCCTGTTCATTGATCCATATCCTTCAGCAGGAGCTTCAGAGCCTCAATGCGCTGCGGCCAGTAGGCGCGGTATTTGCCAAGCCATGCCGCGATGCGGGTCAACCCTTCCGGATCGACCTCGTAATTGACGAAACGGCCCTGACGCCGTTCAACCACCAGCCCTGCCCCGCGCAGCACCGAAAGATGCTGCGACATGGCCGGCTGGCTGATCTCGATGCCTTCGCGCAGGGCGGAAGCATTCATGGCGCCATCCGCCAGCTTTTCGAAAATGGCGCGGCGCGTCGGATCGGCCAGCGCCCGGAAAATATCATTCTCTGTCATGACAACACATAAGCACACACTTATGTGATTCGCAAGCCCTTTCGGCGCGTGGAAAACGCGCCTTTTTCACTCCGATGGCAGGAGATGCCGTGAACGCTTTATCCGCTCGCGCGTTTTCATCCTGCCTGATAATCTTCGGGCCGGGAGCGATCGAAACAAGTGACTGCATTTACGGTCTTCATCGTCATTCTTCTCATGGTCATCGGGCCGAGCCTGTTCGTCGTCATCGGCAAGCAGCGGGAAAAGGCCATTCCCAAGCGCCCTTCCGCCGCCCTGCCCCTTGCCGAAGACGCGACGACGCTGGACCGGCACTGGCAATCGATCAGGAACGGCTGGAACGAGAAGAATGCGCTCTGCCTGCTGCATTCCAACCTCGATGCCTTCGCGGTGCGCGTGGCGGCGGCGCGTGCCGCCGGACGCAGCCTCGATCTGATGTATTACATGTGGAATGCCGACCTGACCGGACGGCTGATGATGCGCGAAGTCATCGCCGCCGCCGATCGCGGCGTGCGCGTGCGCCTGCTGCTCGACGATCTCGGCGTTTCCATCTCCGACCGCATCTTCCACGCCATCGACAGCCATCCCAATATCGAACTCCGACTGTTCAACCCCACCCGGGCGCGGGAAAACATCCTGCATCGCAGCCTCGAACTGGTGCTGCGCTTCCGAAGCGTCAACCGGCGCATGCACAACAAGGCCTGGATTGCCGATGGCCGGGCCGTGATCGTCGGCGGGCGCAACATTGGCGACGCCTATTTCGACGCCGCCGAGCGGGCGAATTTCCACGATTTCGATATTCTCGGTTTTGGCAGGATCGTCGCCGACGCCACCGAAATCTTCGACGATTACTGGAACAGCGCCGTTTCCGTGCCCGTGCGCTCGCTCCTGTCACGCAGGCCGAGCAAACTCGCCAGATTGCGGCGCGAACTCGATGCCCTGCCGAAAAGCGAAGCGGCAAAACCCTATCTGGAGCGCGTCGAAAGCCAGTATGGCCGCGACCATTTCCTGATGTCGGACCGCCTGCACTGGGTCGATACCGCAGATGTGCTGGCCGACCCGCCGGAGAAAGCGGCGGGCAAACGCCGCAAGGGTCATAACTTCCTGATGGAAAGCCTGCTGCCCCTGCTGCAGGCCGCGGATGAGAGCCTGCACATCACCTCGCCCTATTTCATCCCCGGTAGAGAGGGCATGGAGATTTTTCTCGATCTCGCCGAACGCGGCGTATCGCTCGCCATCCTTACCAATTCGCTGGCCGCAACGGATGTGGCGGCCGTTCACGCCGGTTATGCACGTTATCGCAAGCCGCTTCTGCTGGGCGGTGTGCGCCTGCATGAATTGCGCTCGCAGGCGGATCAGCCGAGTTTCACCCTGCGCGGTTCGGGACAGGCAAGCCTGCACACCAAGGCCTTCACCCGCGATGGCAGGACCGGTTATATCGGTTCACTGAATTTCGACCCGCGCTCCGCCTCGCTGAACACGGAAATGGGCGTGGTTTTCACCTCGCCACCGCTGGTGGCCCGCATGGACGAAATATTCGCCGAAGAAATTCGCCGCACGATGAGCTTCGAACTGGATGTCGACAGCGCCAACCGCATCATCTGGATGACGGAAGAACAGGGGCGGACGAGGACATACCGGCGCGAGCCCGACGCCGCTCTCAGCCGCCGCATCGTTGCCGGCATCATGCGCTTCCTGCCGCTGGAATCGCAGCTTTAACGGGAAAGGCTCAGGCCGCCGGCCTTACCCCCGCTTTCGCCAGCTGTATCTGCACCAGCGTATCGAGGTTCTGGTTGACCCGGCAATAAAACTCCTCGTCGATGAAGGGACGCAGCATGAAATCATTGCCGCCCGCCTTCAGGAACCGCGCGGAAAGCAGCCGGTTGGTGGAGGAAGACACGCCGATGATGCGCAGCTCATGCGACCCGCGCACGGTGCGGATGCGCCGCGTCAGTTCGAAACCGTCGATATCGGGCATGTTGTAATCGGTCACCACGAGGCCGATATCGGGATTGGCCTTCAGGATATCGAGCGCCTTCGCACCGCTATCCGCCAGGCTGACGCGGAAATTATAACGCTTGAGACGGCTCGAAAGCAGCGCCCTCGCCGTCGGGCTGTCATCGACGATCAGCACATGGTGACGGTGGTTGGTGAGGAAGCGGCAGACGGATTCCGTCAACATGTCCACGGCGAAAATATTGTCCTTCAGGATATAATCGACCACATCCTTGGCGATCAGCGTTTCGCGCGTCGCCTCATGAAAGGTGCTGGTGAAAACGATGGTCGGGATCGAAAGATCGATCAGATATTCCAGCGCCTCGCCCTTCTCCGCCCCAGGCAGGTTGATGTTGGAAATGGCAAGCGTCACCGGTTCGGGAGAATGTTCGTAACAGGCCTGCAATTCCTCGAAATTGCGGCACACTTCCACGGTAACGCCCAGCAGTTCCTTCAGGCGCATGCTCACCATCTGGGTGAACACATTGGTATCTTCCGCCAGCAAGATGCGGCTGTTGGTAAAAGGCACGCCAGAATATTGCATGCCCGTAATGCCGAGAAAATTCATTCTGCCCCGATCCCCCATCGTATGTCAGGGAAAGATAGCAGGCTCATTTTTCAGAATGATTAATAACACTTTTGCCGGAAAAGCAGTTGAGCACATGCTTACTTAAACGGAAATACGGCCCACGAGGGGCCGTATTCCGACTTTGGGAGGGGTATTCTGTCTCAGGCGCGCAGAAGCGCATTATCCGTATCGAACGGGCTTTCTTCCACCACTTCGGCATCGTAGGAGGTGCCGAGAATGCGGATCTTGAGCTTGGTGCCCACGGCCGCATATTCCGGTTTGAGCATGGCGAGCGCGATGGATTTGCCGAGACGCCAGCCGAAACCGCCGCTCGTCGCGCGGCCCGCAAGCGCGCCGCTTTCATCGAAGATCGCTTCCGAACCGCGCGCATCGACATCCGTATTGCCAGACACGGTGAGCGTCGAGAACACCCATTTCACCCCGGCTTCCTTGTAGGCCACCAGCGCATCGCGGCCGATGAAGCTCTTCTCCGGGCGCAGGAAGCGGTCGAGACCCGATTCATAGGCGTTATATTCGACCGAAAGCTCACGTCCCATGTTGCGATAGGATTTTTCGAGCGACATGGAGACCATGGCGCGGATACCGAAGGGCTTGATGCCGAATTCGGCACCCGCTTCCATCAGCCGGTCGAAGATGTAGTTCTGCATCTCGATCGGGTGGTGCAGTTCCCAGCCAAGCTCACCCACGAAGTTGACGCGCAGCGCATGCGCCGTCGCCACGCCGACGGAAATCTGCCTGCCGGTGAGCCAGGGGAAATCCTTGTTCTCAAGGCTGGTGCGGGTCAGCTTCTTCAGGAGATCGCGCGACTTCGGACCGGCAAGCACCAGCACGCCGTATTTCTGGGTGATCGGCTGCAGCACCACGGAACCATCGGTGGGCGCAAGGCGGCGCAGCACATCATGGTCATGCGCTTCGAGACCACCGGCCGAAACCATGTAGAAGCGGCCCGGCGCCCATTCATAGACCGTGAATTCCGCCTTCACGCCGCCATTCGGCGTCAGAAGATGGGTAAGCGCGATACGGCCACGCTTCTTCGGCACCGCATTGGCGAGAATGCTGTCGAGCCATGCCCGCGCACCGGGGCCGGAAACCTCCATCTTGGCGAAGGCCGACATATCGAGCACGCCGACATTCTGGTGGACATTCTTCACCTCGTTGCCGACATGTTCGAAATAGTTCGAGCGACGGAACGACCATTTCTCGACGATACGCCCGTCATCCAAAGCCGGCGCATGGTTGTGGCTGGTGATGACATCGGCACCCACACCGAGATCTTCCTCGCGCAGCGCATAACCTTCCGGCGCATACCAGTTGGCGCGCTCCCAGCCATAGACGGAACCGAACACGCCGCCGAGCTTCTTCAGGCGGTCATAAACCGGCGTCGTCTTCAGCGGGCGGGCGGCGGAGCGCTCCTCATCCGGGTAATGCATGGTGAAGACGTTGGCATAGGCTTCCTCATTCTTGGCGATGAGGTAACCTTCCGTTGCGTAAGGGCCGAAGCGGCGCGGATCGACACCCATCAGGTCGAGCGTCGGCTCACCATCGACGATCCATTCGGCCAGCTGCCAGCCAGCGCCGCCGGCAGCGGTGATGCCGAAGGAATGGCCTTCGTTCAGCCAGAAATTCTTCAGGCCCGGTGCGGGGCCAACAATCGGGTTGCCGTCAGGCGTATAGGCGATAGCACCGTTATAGACCTTCTTGATGCCCACTTCGCCGAAGGCCGGAACGCGCACCATGGCGGTTTCGATATGCGGCATCAGGCGGTCGAGTTCCTCCTGGAACAGCTCATATTCGCTGTCATCGGAGGGACCGTCGACATAACAGACCGGCGCGCCGACTTCATAAGGACCGAGGATCAGGCCGCCCGCTTCCTCGCGCATATACCAGGCGGAGTCGGATTCGCGCAGCACGCCCATTTCCGGCAGGCCCTGGCGACGGCGCTCCTGAATGGCAGGGTGCGGCTCGGTGACGATATATTGATGCTCGACCGGAATGACCGGAATGTTGATGCCGACCATCTCGCCGGTCTTGCGGGCAAAGGAGCCCGTGCAGGAGATGATATGCTCGGCGATAATCTCGCCCTTGTCGGTCGTCACTTTCCAGTGACCGTCTTCCAGCTGCTCGATGGCGGTGACGGTGGTGTTGCGATAGATGGTCGCCCCGCGGTCACGCGCGCCCTTGGCCAGCGCCTGCGTCAGATCGGCAGGCTGAATATAACCGTCGTCGGGATGCTGGATGGCGCCAAGCAGGCCGTCCGTCTCACAGAGCGGCCAGATTTCCTTCACCTGCTCCGGCGTCAGCATGTTGACGCGCACGCCGATGGTCTCGGCAATGCCAGCATAATACATATATTCGTCCCAGCGATCCTTGGTGCGGGCGAGACGGATATTCGAGACCTTGGAGAAACCGACATTCATGCCGGTCTCTTCCTGAAGCTCCTCATAGAACTTCACGGAATATTTGTGAATCTGGCCGACCGAATAGCTCATGTTGAACAGCGGCAGAAGCCCGGCCGCATGCCAGGTGGAACCCGAGGTCAGCTCCTTGCGCTCGATGAGCACGCTGTCGCTCCAGCCCTTTTTGGCCAGATGATAAAGCGTCGAAACGCCGACGACGCCGCCACCGATCACCACCGCCCGTGCATGTGTCTTCATTTACAGAACCCCTGAAAAGCGCCGGCCTGCCTTGTTCCGCCGACATTGGATGGGAGGAATATGAAGCGCTTGCGGGTTGTTCAGCCGCCTGATTGCGACATGGCCATAGGGTGCTGCGACAGGCGTGAAAATGCGGAGCATGCCGGACGAACGTTGCACAGCTCTGCCGCTCCTTGTCTTCTCCCCGCCGGGGAGAAGGTGGCCCGAAGGGCCGGATGAGGGGGTGACGTGCCGGATTTCGCAGAGCTTGCCCCCTCAACCCGCTGCCGCGACCGTCTCCCCGGCGGGGAGAAGGCGACAAGCGGCGAGCCCCTGCCCGGAATTCAACGTCCACAAGCAACGGCGATCTACGCTTTCGCGCCGGGTTTCTCCTTCGGCTCAGTCGGCTTCTCGCCCTTCAAGGCCTCTTTCTCCGGCGCTGCGGCACCCGTATGGGCCACCACCGCCTTGTCACCCTCCTCCGAAAGCAGCGCCGCCAGCATCTGCGGGTTGGCGTCGCCTTCCACGTGGATGTTCAGGTTGCGCTGCGGGAACGGAATGGCGATCCCCTCGTCGCGGAAACGCTGCAGGATTGCGATCCTCAGCGCATTCTTCACGCCAAGCCCGTTCGACAGATCGGCGAGATGGAAACGCAGCTCGAAGTCCAGCGAAAAATCGCCGAAGCGCAGGAATTCCACATGCGGTTCGGGGTTGCGCAGCACCGGCGGCTGGGCACGCACGAGTTCCAGAAGAATATCCATGACCTGCTGCGGATCGGAATCGTAAGCCACGGAAACCGGGATTTCCGCGCGCATGATGCGATTGCGATGCGTCCAGTTGCCGACCGAGGAATTGACGAACTCCGAGTTCGGCACAATGATCGACTGGCCGCGAAAGGTCTCGATCTCGGTCGCGCGCACGGAAAGCCGCTTGACGGTGCCTTCCGTGGTGCCGGTCACCACCCAGTCACCCACCTTGAAGGGGCGCTCCACCAGCAGGATAAGGCCGGACACAAAGTTCGACACGATGTTCTGCAGGCCAAAACCGATACCGACCGAAAGGGCGGAGGCGACCAGCGCCAGGCTGGAAAGGTTGAGGCCGGCGGAGGAAACGCCGAAGATGGCGGCAACGGCGATGCCGAGATAACCGATGCCGGTCTTGACCGAGTTGCGCACGCCGGCATCCACCTGCCCGCGCGCCATGACGTTGTTGTCCAGCCACCTCTGGAACCAGCGGGTGATGATATAACCGATGGCGAAGACCAGGACACCACCGAACAGACCGATCAGCGAGATGGAGGCATTGCCGACGGTGATGCCGGTCAGCAGGCGATAGGCCCAGCTTTCGATATCGCCCGGCTGGAAGCCCCAGGAAAACAGGATGAGCGGCACGCCGAAGGCCAGCGCCACGGCATAGATGCCGAGGCCCGCGGCAAGGCCGGCCTGATCGAGCGCGACCACGCCGAGACCGAAACGCCGCGCGAAGTAACGGCCGGCGAGAGATTCCGCAAAGGCGCCCTGCCTCGAAATCGCCTTGCCGGAGAGAATGCCGATATACATCGTCGCCAGCACCGCGCCGGTGGCGACGATCTGCGTGGCAAGGAAACGCGCAAGACCGACATAACCCGTCAGGCACGCGCCGATGAGAATGAGACCGCCGACACGCAGCAGAATGACCAGCCAGCGCGGCAGCCGCTGGTTGCCGGTGTCGTAATCCTGCCCCTCCCCGATCACCGGCCGCAGGAACGATACGGTCAGCAGGATGATGCCGATGATGATCGAGGCAACGAAACTCTTGGCGACGGTGACGATCAGCGGCGAATAGAGCGTCTCGCTGATCGTGCCGAACAGATAATCGAGACCGTTGACGAGCGCCATCAGGAGCACCGCCGAGGACAGCGTATGCGCGCCCTTGTTGGAAACCTGCAGCAGACGCCACTCCGGCTGCGTCGGCGCAAAGATCGCATAGCTCAGCCGTGAGACGAAATAAACGAAGCCCGTGATCGCCATCGCCCCGAACAGGATCGGCGCTATGTCGGACCGCAGCACGTTGAAATTATCGAGGAAGAACGCCGAGGTGACCAGAAACAGCAGCAGCGACAGCGACTGCACCATGGTCGACCAGAAGGCCACCGAAAGCCTTCTGAGATAGGAAGGCTCCCCCGTAAAGGCGCGCCGGTCCATGCGGCTGCCGAAAAAGCGGTAACCGCCGACCAGAAACAGCAGCGCCGCCATGATCGACAGCGTCACGGCACCGAACATCGGCAGCCGCTTGTAGTTCCACACGAAACCCGCCCAGCTGCTGAAGGCGTTGTTGAGATTGGTAAGCTCCGTGACAAAGGCGGAGGATGCGTCACCCAGCGTCTGCGCCGAAATTTCGGTGCGCTTGAACAGGGTGGCGGCAAAGAGCGCCCGGCGAATCGCGGTGATATTGTTGGAAATCTGCGCGGCATTGGTGGAAATGCTCTCCACCTCGCCGGCAATGGCATTCACTTCCGCACGCTCCGCCGTCAGCCGGGCGCGCTCCTCCGTCACCATGCTCGCTTCCGGCGGCTGGCCTTCGGCCGGCGGTTCGCCCAGCGCTTCGAGGCGGGTCTTGATCTGGTCCAGCCGCGTGCGCAGCTTGGTGTTGCTCGCCGCCGCATCGGCGGCGATGCCGTCGGCCCGGCCTTTCAGGTCGACCAGCTGGACGTCATCGCTGCCGCCCGCCTCCACCTGCCCGGCAATGGCCGCGACATCGGACTTCCATTTGTCGAGATCCGTCCTCGCCTGCTCGACGGCGGAAGCCTGGATAACCACCGGAGCGGGGTTCGCGCCATCCTGCGCCGAGACCGGCATCGTGGACAGCAGGAAGGCGCAAAGAAGGGAAAATCCCGCCAGCAGCACCGCAGCCACGGCGCCGTCTCGCCGCCATGCACCCCGCCGCCCGCCGAGCACCCGCCCGCCATACATCAATCCGCCGAACATCAACCGCACATCCATGCCTTTCGTCTCTTCACGCCGTCTCAGGCTATTTAGCGCCTGCCGCGCGGAAAACCACCCGCAGAAAGCGAGGTTTTCGGGAGTTTACCTTGCTTTTCACCACGAGAATCATCACCTTTGATAGTGCAGCAAACATGGGAGGAAATCATGGAATCTGCTGGTATTGGCTGGATCGCAGCTATCATCATCGGTGGTGTCGCCGGGTGGCTCGCCGAACAATTCATGAAAAGCAATATGGGTGTTTTCATGAACATCCTTCTTGGAATCGTCGGCGCGATCGTCGCCAACGCCATCCTGTCGGTGTTCGGAATCGTTTTGACGGGCTGGCTCGGTTACCTCATCGCCGGCTTCATCGGCGCCTGCATCCTCATCGCCATCGGCAGAGCTTTCAGACGTGGCTGAACAAAAGGAAAATCCGTAAAACCCCGGATTTCCAGCCTTTTCCAGCGCGGCTGAAATTTTTTCGTCACAAAAATCGAAGAAATTTCATTTCCGCGCTGGACAAGCCCAAACTTCCCCTTTATACGCCCCCTCACACCGCCACACGGTGCCGGTCGGGTGATTAGCTCAGTTGGTAGAGCAGCTGACTCTTAATCAGCGGGTCGTAGGTTCGAGCCCTACATCACCCACCAATCTTTCTTTTAATGACAATATGTTGCAATGCTTACTTAAAGCATTGCATTGGCGCTCTGGCCTATACGATTGCCCATCGCCGGCAGCACCTGCACAACAACAAACAGCATTTGTCGCCCACAATACCGCATCACGCAACCGCGCCGGTGGCACAACTCGCCGCAACGTCTACAACTTCGTTTCCGGTGCGCTTCTTGCCCCAATGAAGCGCGGCTCCAATGGCCGACCGGCAATACGGCTCCCGAATTCCTCCGTGAAAGGAACGGGCGCGGCCTGCTTTACCGCGTCGATGGCGGAACAGATAAAAGCCTGCCGTCTCGGGCTCTCTTCCTGAGGGCGTGCGGCGATGACGACCACCTTGCCCCGTATCTGCCCGTCCTTGTGCAGAATGAACCGCAGCGTCTGCAAATACGACATGCGTTTCGAATTCCAGGGCAATGCGCTGGAGGACCTCGAGGACACGCAGGACCTCTGCGAACTCGGCGAATATACCATTACCGAATGAGTGGGAGGCAATGCGGCCCTGCCCGATAAAGGCGAGGCTGGCAGCAGCGGACGGCCCTGACACGACCGCCGTCCCTCAGCGGCAATGAAGCCGCGAAAAACCACGGGGAACGATGATTATAGGCGCTACTGCGTCGCCCTCGTCCGCAAAGCTGTCTCAATCGTCCCTATGATTGGCGCCATGAGATTGATCGTCAACATATTGCTGTTCGTCCTCGGCGCACTCGGGAGCGGGATATGTGCGTTTCTATTGTCGGGAGCGCTTGCCGATTCCGGGCTGCTCGGTTCCTGTTTCGAGGGAAACTGCGCTTATGCGGCGCTTTTTATGGTGTTTCCTGTCACATGGTTCGTGGTCTTTGCCCTTTATGTCATGGCCCTGTTGATATGGCGGCGCAAACCCTTCCGTAATTGACGGCTTTGAAAAAAGCACGGGGCGGCCTCATCGCCACCGCACGTTCGTTGACAGCGATCAGCACTTGCCGTTAACTCCGCCTGCTGGGGATTCGCTGCCAGTGATATACGGGCCTGCAGGGCATAACCCGATATCACCGGCCTCTGAATGTGCATGTTCCGATTTGCGTTTCGCGTTTGCTGGGCATGACGGAAAACAGGGAGACCAAAGGATGCGGGCCGCAATCAATTCCCCGTCGCTGTCGATCGACACCATGGACTACCAGGCGGAATGCCAGTTCGCGCTGGAACCCTCCATCCAGGGCCTTATTGAAAAAGCCGAAGATGCCGGCTGGAACCGCCAGCAGGCCGCACTCGCCATCGTCGCGCTTGCCAGCGAACATGTCACCGACATGCTGTCGGCCCTCGCCGCACCGGATCAACGCCCCCTGTCCTGATAGCCCTCCTCCCGCCGGAGCGGATCAGCGCCCGGCACCGTCAGCATTATTCCAAAAATCGATCGAGTCGGCCGGAGCGTCCCACGTCGCATCCGCTGAAACCCTCATGGCTGCGCGGCATCCGCGATGCAAGCGGGGTTCACCGCTGCGCGTCTCCAGCTTCTCTCCCGCCCGCCGCATTCCTGAACGGCCCCGGCTTCAGGGCCATCGACGATCCGTCGACACCCCTGCCACACTGTTGACACAAGCACCCAATAATGAGAACATATAGTGAACATTATGGAGGTCAGCGATGAACACAGCAGACGCAGCCATAGAAAACGCCCTCTCCGTGGTCGCCCGTTCCCGTGACATGCGGGAGCGCGCGCTGGAGCGGCGCCGCGAATTGCAGCGACGGACGGAAATCATCATTACCCGTCCGCTTTATGTGCTGAAAAAGAACGAGGGACCGCGTCAGCTGTCGCTGAAACTCGACAGCTAGCCATATCCTCCCAAAGGGCAGCATCACCTGCGGTGAAACCGGCGCCGGCAGAATGGCCCGGACCGGAACGGACCGGAAACCGCGCGACGACAGATCGTTCGCCGTGTCATGTTGCCCATAGATAAAATCCCGTGCGGATGACATCGCGCACGGGATTTTCAGAATGAAGAGGTCATTGCCTTGTCTTATTGCATGCGTTGCATTGCGGCTTCGGGTTCGCCGGTCGTCGCAACCGTTGCCGCAGGAAGGCGGTCGGTCTTTTTCAGGATGACGACTGGCTTGTCCACCGGTTCCGTCGGCGGAACGATGCTTGCAGTTTTGAATTCACGGTCGACGGCAGGAACGGAAGCGTTGATCTTTTCATGACCCGCGCATTCCGCAAGCGCTGCACTGGCGGAAAAACCAAAGACAGCGGCGATAATGAGAACTGATTTCATGTCATTCTCCCTTCGCTTTTATGGCAATCTCCAGTCTATGTGGAGACGAACCGGATTGAAAATCACACTTTAGAGACATCTAAAGCACTCGATCATTTCGGCAGTCGTCGTCATTGATGTGCAAGTAAACGGCTGGACGGTATCCTCGCCCTTATTTTTTCCGCACATCCAGCGGATTTTGGCAAAGCGGCCTGCGAAATATCATCGCCACGTAACTTCCCTTGAGGGAGATGAGGCTTGGCTTGTAAATTGAGACCTTTGCCGTGTTGGCGGCCTTTATCGTTCTTCCATCAGAGGAATTCTGCTGCATGGCACGCCTCCTTACATGAGCGATAACGAAAAAACGCCGGTCTTGTTCCGCGCTGCGGTTTCGTTGCGAACGAGAAAGGGCAAGACGTCACTGCTCGTTTCTTCTCCCCGCCGGAAAGAAGATGGCCCGAAGGGTCAGATGAGGGGCAATCTTGCCGGATTTCGGAGAGCTCGCCCCCTCATCCCGTTGCCGCGACCTTCTCCGCGGCGGGGAAAAGAAACAGGCGGCGCACTCCCAATCCCATCCATCCCCCACGCTTGAAAATTCCGCCCAAAACCTCTATATGCCTCATCGCGAGGACGACCTCGGCCATCATGGCGACAGCATGCGGGACGGCCCGGTCACATACCGGAGAATAAATTGCGTTCCCTGCCCGATCGTATCCGCCATGCGCTCAGCTTCGAAATCATCGGCCTTCTGCTCATCGTGCCGCTTGGCGCGCTTGTGTTCCATATGCCGATGGAAGATATCGGCATTGTCGGCCTCGTCAGTGCCACCCTCGCCACCGCCTGGAACTATCTTTACAATCTGGGCTTCGACCACGCCATGCAGCGCCTGAAGGGCACGACGTTGAAAACACCCGCCATCCGCGTCGCCCATGCCATTCTGTTCGAACTCGGCCTGCTGATCGTGCTCATGCCCTTCATCGCCTGGTATCTCGGCATCAGCCTCGCCCATGCTCTGGTGATGGATATCTCGTTTGCGCTGTTTTACGTGGTCTACGCTTTTGTCTTCAACTGGAGCTACGACCGGATTTTCCCGCTGCCGGAATGGCAGTCGCAGGATGCCGTCTGATCGACGGGCACGGCTGAAAACGGCAGGGTTTCAGCGCAGCGAGGCCCTGAAAAAGCTGACGACATCGGCGTTGAAACCGCGATGAAACTCTGCCCGGTCGAAACCGGGCACATCGCTGCAAACCTGCGGCAAAGCTTTTGCCATTTCTGCCGGGCAAGGCGCGATGAACGAGAAATGCCCTGCCCCCTTCACCGTCCGGTAGTCCGGTTTCTTCGGCAGTTCATCGCGCAATCTCGCAATATCCTGCGGCACAATGCCATCACCGCCCTGTTCCGAACGCCACAGCTGGACAGGAATACCGATATCTTTCAGATTTTCAGCGCCGGGAAAGGCATTGAGCGGGTCCGCAAGAACCGCGGCCCTTACCCGCTTATCGTGAACCCGGTCTTTCGCAACAGCGCTTTTGTCCCGCATCTGCGCGCATATCGGCGCCTGCTCGTCCGGGCATGGCAATCTGCTGTTTAAAAAATCCGGCACGCCGCCGGCAAGCACCAGCGCCGTGTAACCGCCGCGGGAAAATCCGAAGATACCGATCCGCCCGGCATCGATGACGCCGGCCTCTTTCCAGCTTGTCAGCATATGATCAAGCAGGCGGACGATATCCGCCGGCCGGTCGGTCAGCGCGGAAAGCTCGCCTGCCCGCTTCATATCGATCGCATTATCGCCGGGATGATTAAGCGCCGCGACGATGAAACCGGCATCCGCCAGCGCCTCCGCCGTATCCCGATGGCTGAAATATGTGCCGGCGAAACCATGGGAAATGACGATAAGCGGATATTGCCCGTCAATGATCGGGCAATCGCGCACCGCAGGCAGTACGAAGGGACCGATGCGGCTTTCCACCGGCGCTGCCGCGCAAGGCGACCAGACAGCCGCCCTGATGGGAGCTTTGCCATCAGTGGATGGAACCTCGATCAACCGCAGGCCGGCGGCCGTGGCAGCGCCCGTCCCGGAAAGAACGGAAATCAGAAGAAGGCAACACACCACCAGGAATCGCATCAGAAACTCGCGGATCGAAAACATGGAGCGCAAGGCCGGTCATCGACCAGCCCTGCCCGAAACATAAGGCAATTTTTATAGCGCTGATGACCGCCGCGAAGGCTTAAAGCGACTTCAGCGTCCAGGCCACGATCTCCCGCGTCGCCACGGCAAAGGCCTGATCCAGCGCCTTCACGAAATTGGCGTTGCCGGAGCCGCTGACACGGGCGCTGGCGCGGAACACTTCCTGCGCCTTCACCGTACCGTTGCGGTCGTTCAGAAGCTTCACCGACATTTCGATATTGGCCGTGTTTTTCGCCGTATCCACCTCGAAGGCGCGAATATCCGTCACGACCTGATAGTCGATCGCCAGCCCCTGCCCCGGCCGGCCGACGCCGCCGAGCTTGCCGGTATCTTCGAACGCTTCCACGAGCTTGGACTGCACCATGCGCGGCAGGCGGTCGCTCCATTGCGAATTACCGAGATATTGCACTTCCGAACCGGAAAGGCGCACCACGATATTTTCGCTGTCCAGCGCCTTGAGCGCGGTCGGATCGGCGATCAGCAGCTGCCGGCTCTTGAGCGAAGGTCCCTGCGCAACAGCCGCAGACGACACGGAGAGATCGAACGTATCGTTCTTCGGCGCACCCGCGCAGCCCGTCATCAGGGCGGCAAGCAGCGGCACTGCAAGAAGAGCACGGCGCTTCTGGTCGGTCATCGATCGTATCATTGGCCCATACCCCTCTTAACGCCTTGTTCTGCCGTCATATTGTTTCACGGTTTCGCCGCCGAAAATCAACCGCTGCGGATCGCGGTCGATATTGGTGATGGCATTGTTGAGATTGTCGACCGTCTGCCGCGTGCTGCCGATCAGGGCCTGGAAATCCTTGAGGCCAGAGCTGGAGAAGCGGGTCAGATTGTCGGCAATCGGCCCGATACGGGCATTGAGATTGTCGGCCACGGCCTTGAACGAGGTCAGCGTCTCGCGCGCCTTGGCAAACAGCGAATTGGCGTCATCGGTGCCGAGCATACCGTCCACCTTGGCGAGAATGCCGTCAACACGGCTGGAGGCGAGGTTCAGCTTGCGGCCCATGTCGGTGAAGTCGGAAACCGCCTGATCGATATCGGCGCGGCGGGCACCGACATCATCGGCAATCCGCTTGAAGTTCGCCACGGCATCACGCGCATCGGCGGTCGCGGCGGAAACATCGCCGACCACGGTGCTCACCTTGGCGGGATCGACGGAGGCCAGAAGCTCATCCGCGCGCTTCACCACGGTCTGCACTTCCGTGCTCGCCGCCTCGAAATTGCGTGCCGTGCTCTGCACCGTCTCCATGATGCCCTGAATATCGCTGGAAGCCGACGCGACATCCTTCGTCACCTTGTCGACATTCGACAGGATGGAATCGATCTTGCCGGCATCCACCGCCTTCACCAGATCCTCGATAGCGGTCAGCGTGCCGTCGAGACGCACCGAGACTGACTGCACCGTGGTGGAAAGCGAGCTGAGGCTTGCAATGAAATTCTTGATGCCGTCGGAATTGGCCGCCAGCGCATCGGAGAACTTCTCGGCATTGCGCACAGTCTGCGTCAGCGGACCACGGGCGTCCTGCACGAAACCCTGCAATTCGCCGATGGCGCCATCGGCGCGCTTCAAAATCTTGTCGGCGGTGGCAAGCAGATTGGTGACGCTGGAAAGATCGGCCGTCAGTTCCGCCGGAACGCCGGTCTCGGCGGATTTCTGCAGAATACGCTCGCCATCCTTGTTGCCGCCGGAAAGCTCGATATAGGCAGCACCCGTCAGGCCCTGAATTTCAAGCACGGCGCGGGTCGAAGGGAAAACCGGGGCATCGGCCTGCACCTCGGTAAAGGCGATGGAATAGGCCGGATCGTCGCGGTCGATGGCGAGCCCGCGCACGGTGCCGACAGGAATGCCGTTAAAGCGCACCGGCGAGCCGACAGAAAGGCCGTTGGCGGAGCCGGGAATACGCACGACAAGCTGCGCCGTCGGGCCGCCACGGCCAAATTCCGCCATCCAGTACACGAAGCCGAATGCGGCGGCGATCACGATCAGCGTGAAAATTCCGACTATGGTGTAGTTCGCCTTGGTTTCCATGCTTCTGTTACTCCACCGGATTTTCGTGTTTGCCGTCCGGAAGAACGACAGAGCGTGCCCGTTTGCCGCGGAAATAGGACTGCACCCACGGGTCGTCGCAGGCGAACATGTCCTGCAATGTCCCTTCCACCAGCACCTTCTTCTGGCCAAGAACCGCAATACGGTCACAGACGGAAAACAGGCTGTCGAGGTCGTGCGTCACCATATAGACGGTCAGGCCGAGCGAATCACGCAAGCGTGCGATGAGCATATCAAATTCCGCCGCCCCGATGGGATCGAGGCCGGATGTCGGCTCATCGAGGAAGACGAGGTCGGGATCGAGCGACAGCGCCCGGGCGAGCGCCGCACGCTTGATCATGCCGCCTGACAGTTCCGACGGGTACTTGTCGCCGGCATCGGGCTTCAGGCCGACCATCTCGATCTTCAGATAGGCAAGCTCGTCCATCAGCTTCTTCGGCAGGTCGAGATATTCCCGCATCGGCAGCTGGATGTTTTCCTTCACCGTCAGGCCGGAAAACAGCGCGCCCTGCTGGAACAGCACACCGAGCCGCTGGTCGAGCATCATGCGGTCGTCTTCGCTCGCCTTGTCATAGTCGGTGCCGAGAATGCGGATCGCACCCGCCTGCCGCGGCAGGAGCCGCAAAATCGCGCGCATCAACACGGATTTGCCCGCACCTGAGGGACCGATGAAGCCGAGGATTTCGCCGCGATAGACATCGAGATCGAGATTTTCGAGCACGTTGCGGCCGTTGAAACCAACGGTCACGCCCTCGACGGAAAGCACCACCTCGCGCCCGTCTTTCCCGGTTTTGGTCTCCTGCGGTGTCTGGTCCAGTTTCTCCAACGCGCCCTCCCTAAAAATCGATGGCTGCGTAGAAGATGGCGAAAAGACCATCGACCAGAATGACGACGAAGATCGACTTCACCACCGAGGAGGTGACGTGCTGGCCGAGCGATTCCGCCGAACCGCCCACCTTCATGCCTTCCACCGCCGCGACGATGCCGATGATCAGCGCCATGAACGGCGCCTTGATCATGCCCGCCGCAATGGTCGATTCCTCGACCGCACCATGCAGGCGTGACAGGAACACCTCGAAAGTGATGCCGGAATAGGCAAAGGCCACGATGGCAGCACCAAAAAGCGCTGCAAAATTGGCGAGAATGGTCAAGAGCGGCAGTGCGATGGTGAGCGCCACCAGCCGCGGAAACACCAGCACGCCGACCGGGTTGAGACCGATCACCTTCAGCGCGTCGATTTCCTCGCGCATCTTCATCGAGCCGATTTCCGCCGTGATCGCGCTGCCGGAACGGCCGGCGATCATGATCGCGGTCAGAAGCACACCGATTTCGCGCAGTTGCAGAATGCCGACGAGATCGACGACAAAGACTTCCGCGCCGAAATATCTGAGCTGGAACGCGCCCTGCTGGGCGATGATCGCACCGATCAGGAACGACATCAGCATGATGATCGGCACGGCGCGCACGCCCATATGGTCGATCTGGTTGACGATCGCCGCCGGCGATACGCCGCGCCCGCGCCCGAGCTTCATCTGCGCGCCGCGCACGGCGGAGCCGAGAATATACATGCCCGCCAGGAAATCCGCGCCGTTCTGGATGACGGCCTGACCGATCGGCGCAAAAATACGCTCCACCAGCCCCGGCCTGGCGACGGGCTCGGCCTGCATCTCCGCCTTGTCAGGCAATTGGCCGATGACGTCCTCGATCCGGTCGTTGCCGGTGAGTGTGACAGTCGCGCCGTTCGCCTCCAGATCCTTGCGCAGGCGCTGGATGATCCAGGCACCCGTCGTGTCGATGGCTTCGACAGCGGAAAGATCAATTTCGACAGAACCGCCGGATTTGCTTTTTTCAATCCTGTCGAGGTTCTCGAAAATGCCGGAGAGATTGCTGTTGCGCCAGGAGCCGCTCATGACATAACGCAAGCCGCCGCCGGAGACGGAACCGTCTTCGGTGATTGCGGCCGGGTTCGCCTGTTGCCGTGTGTCCTGTTCTTGCATAATGCTCCGAGCGAGTGCAGCCGTCACGAGATTCTTAAAGGTTTCATAACGTTTTGGCCTCCGGCAAGCCACAGTGACAGCTGACAATTCGTGATAAATTTGGCGTCATGTGTCTTTTGCCGCCCAATCGGAAGTGAAAAAATATGCCCCGTTACCTGCAAGCCACAACAGAACGCTTCCCCGTCGCCGGCAGTTTCACCATCTCACGCGGCACCCGCACGCATGCGGATGTCGTAACGTGCATCATCCGCGAAGGTTCCTTCACCGGCAGAGGCGAATGTGTGCCCTATCCGCGTTACGGCGAAAGCATCAAGGGTGTTCTTGCCGATATCGAAGCGATGGCCGAGCGGGTCGCCGCCGGCCTGACGCGGCAGGAATTGCAGCTGGCAATGAAGCCGGGTGCGGCCCGCAATGCGGTGGATTGCGCGCTCTGGGACCTCGAGGCCAAGATCAGCGGCAGGGGCGCCGCCGAGCAGGTTCTCGGACAGGCGGCAAAACCGCTTGTCACAGCCTATACGATCTCGCTTGCCGACCCCGAAACCATGGCCGCGAAGACCGCGGAGAATGCAGGCCGCCCACTTCTCAAGATCAAGACCGGCACCACAGACGACGAAGCCCGCCTGCGCGCCGTGCGCGCCGCAGCACCCGAAGCGCGTATCATCATCGATGCCAATGAAGGCTGGAACGATGATAATATCGAATATTATCTGCGGCTTGCGGCGGAACTGAAGATATCGCTGATCGAGCAGCCGTTGCCGGCCAGCAAGGATATGATCCTTTCCCGCATCGATCACCCGGTACTGATCTGCGCCGACGAAAGCGTGCATTCGACCAAGGACCTAGCCGGCCTGCGCGACCGTTACGATGCGATCAACATCAAGCTCGACAAGACCGGCGGCCTCACCGAAGCGCTTGTCATGAAAACGGAGGCCGAACGGCTCGGTTTCACCATCATGGTCGGCTGCATGCTCGGCACCTCGCTCGGCATGGCCCCTGCGGTGCTGGCAGCCCAAGGCACAGCCTTTGCCGATCTCGACGGGCCGCTGTTGTTGGCGCAGGATCGGGAGCCTGGGCTGGTTTATGAGGGTTCGCTGGTTTATCCGGCGCCGCCGGAATTGTGGGGGTAGAACTCTCGCCAAGGGTCCGCACTGGGTTGGTGTCGAGAGGCTACATTCGCACCATCTCTCCGGTGCCTCACCGGAAGGTTCCTGAGAAGGCTCTAGAGCCTAACCTCCGTCGTGCCGGACCTGATCCGGCATCCAGCCACGGCGCGTCTGCGCCGCGAGAAATAGGTCTCACACGATCAAAGACTTGATCGCACTGGATCCCGGCTCAGGGCCGGGATGACGGTATGCGGATGCTACAATTTTTGCCCAACACTTCGTTTACAGGTGAGCCTACCATCCGCCCAACCAAACGCCCCAATCAGGCCGCATGCTTGCCGATCAGCCCCGGAATATCCACCGGCTCCATCTCGTCCGATGCCTGACCGGCGGTGGCATCGCTGGTCTGCATCCAGGTGATCAGCTCGAAGCTGCCATCGGCGTTTTCGGCGATCGCCGTGCAGCTTTCCACCCAGTCGCCGGTATTGATGTAGCGGATGCCGTCCATGTCTTCCATGACAGCATGGTGAATATGGCCACAGATCACGCCGTCGACATTGTTGCGCCGCGCCTCTTCGGCCACCACGCGCTGGAATTCGCCGATGAAGTTGACGGCGTGCTTGACCTGCAGCTTGGCCCAGGCCGAAAACGACCAGTAAGGCAGGCCGATGCGGCGGCGCACGGCGGCAATGGCGATGTTGATGGCGATCGCCGCGTCATAGGCCCAGTCGCCGAGATAGGCGAGCAGGCGGGCATTGCGCACCACCACGTCGAACTCGTCGCCATGGATGATGAGGTATTTCTTGCCGTCGGCCGCCTCGTGGATCATGCGCTCGGCCACTTCGATGCCGCCGAAATGCATGCCGGGGAATTCCCGCAGGAACTCATCGTGGTTGCCGGGAATATAGACGATGCGCGTTCCCTTGCGGGCCTTGCGCAGGAGCTTCTGCACCACGTCGTTGCAGCCCTGCGGCCAGTACCAGCTGCGGCGCAGGCGCCAGCCGTCGACGATGTCGCCGACAAGGATGATCGTCTCGGCTTCGTGATACTTTAGGAAGTCGAGCAGGAAATCCGTCTTGGCCGCCTTGGAGCCAAGATGAATGTCCGAAATGAAAAGCGTTCTGAACTGTCTGGTTTCGATTTGACCGGCCACGGATTTCATCCCCCTGTTCGGTTGCGTCCCTGCGGCTTTCTCACCTCTCAGAACCAGACTCGTGTTTCAGCAACATGACAGAGACGGTTTTTTGTATGGAATATGACGAAGCGCTTCACGAAAACGCGAATAAGCCATGCGCGCATTTGCATGAGCACGGGGCAAATAACGGCTGTACCGCGGGGAAGTTTGTTGTATTCAGGGGGCCGGAATTGAACCAGACATGACGGTGGAAGACATGACCTCTCACGATAAGAACAACACGCCCGCCAACGCGGCCAAGGCCGACATCGAGGAACAGGCGCTCTTTTTCCACCGCTATCCCCGCCCCGGCAAGCTGGAAATCCAGGCGACCAAGCCGCTCGGCAACCAGCGCGATCTGGCGCTGGCCTATTCGCCGGGTGTCGCCGCACCCTGCCTCGCCATCCATGAGAACCCTGAAATGGCGGCGGATTATACCGCCCGCGCCAATCTCGTCGCCGTCATCTCCAACGGCACGGCGGTGCTTGGCCTTGGCAATATCGGCCCGCTCGCCTCCAAGCCCGTGATGGAAGGCAAGGCCGTCCTCTTCAAGAAATTCGCCGGTATCGACGTTTTCGATATCGAAATCGACGCACCAGGCATCAACGACATGGTCTCCACCATCGCGGCGCTGGAGCCCACCTTCGGCGGCATCAACCTTGAGGACATCAAGGCGCCGGAATGTTTCGAGGTGGAACGCCAGCTGCGCGAGAAGATGAATATCCCCGTCTTCCACGATGACCAGCACGGCACCGCGATCATCGTCGCCGCCGCCGTCACCAACGCGCTGGAACTCGCCGGCAAGTCGCTCTCCAGTGTCAAGATCGTCGCGTCGGGCGCCGGTGCTGCGGCGCTTGCCTGCCTCAACCTGCTTGTCTCCATGGGCGCGAAAAAGGAAAACATCTGGGTCCACGACATCGAAGGCCTCGTTTATGACGGCCGCAACACGCTGATGGATGAGTGGAAGGAAGTTTACGCCCAGAAGACCGACAAGCGCGTGCTGGCCGAAACCATCGACGGCGCAGACGTTTTCCTCGGCCTTTCCGCCGCCGGCGTCTTGAAGCCGGAACTGCTGGAGCGCATGGCGGAAAACCCGCTCATTCTCGCGCTTGCCAACCCCAAGCCCGAAATCATGCCGGAAGAGGCGCGCGCCGCCCGCCCGGACGCGATGATCTGCACCGGCCGTTCGGATTTCCCGAACCAGGTCAACAACGTGCTCTGCTTCCCCTATATCTTCCGCGGCGCGCTGGATTGCGGCGCGACGACGATCAACGAGGAAATGAAGATGGCCGCCGTGCAGGCCATCGCCGAGTTGGCACGCGAGGAAGTCTCCGAAGTCGCGGCAAAAGCCTATAGCGGCGAAACCCCGGTCTTCGGCCCGAACTACCTCATCCCCTCGCCCTTCGATCCGCGCCTTATCCTGCGTATCGCGCCCGCCGTTGCCCGCGCTGCCGCCGCAAGCGGCGTCGCCGCCCGGCCGATCACCGATTTCGAAGCCTATCTCGACCAGCTGAACCGTTTCGTCTGGCGCTCCGGCTTCATCATGAAGCCGGTCTTCAATGCCGCGAAAGCCGCCGAAAAGAAGCGCATCATCTTTGCCGAAGGCGAAGACGAACGCGTGCTGCGCGCCGCCCAGGTGCTCCTGGAAGAAGGCACCGGCATCCCGATCCTCATCGGCCGTCCGCAGATCATCGAAACGCGCCTGAAGCGCTTCGGCCTGCGCATCCGTCCGCATACGGATTTCGCCGTGGTCAATCCGGAAGACGATCCGCGCTACCGCGACTATGTCGATGACTATTTCGCCCTCGTCGGCCGCGTCGGCATCAACCCGGAAGCCGCACGCACCATCGTGCGCACCAACACCACGGTCATCGGCGCGCTGTCGGTGAAGCGCGGCGAAGCGGATGCGCTGATCTGCGGTCTCGAAGGCCGTTACGACCGCCACCTGCGCGACGTGAACCAGATCATCGGCAAGCAGGAAGGCGTGCGCTCCTTCGCCGGCCTCAGCCTGCTCATCACCCAGCAGGGTGCGCTGTTCCTCACCGATACTTTCGTGAACTATGACCCGACCTCCGAGGAAGTGGCGGAAATGGCCATTCTCGCGGCCAAGGAAATCCGCCGCTTCGGCATCACGCCCAAGATCGCGCTCGCCAGCCATTCCAATTTCGGCTCGCGCGATTCCGAAAGCGCCCGCAAGATGCGCCGCGCCCTGAAGATCGTGCAGGAAGCCGCACCGGAACTGGAAGTGGACGGCGAAATGCAGGGCGGCTCGGCACTGTCCGAAGCACTGCGCAAGCGCGCCATGCCCAACAGCGTGCTGACCGGCGAGGCGAACCTGCTGGTCTTCCCGAACCTCGATGCCGCCAACATCACGCTCGGCGTCACCCGCACGCTGACGGAGGGCCTGCATGTCGGCCCGATCCTGCTCGGCACGGCCCTGCCCGCCCATATCCTGTCGCCCAGCGTCACCTCGCGCGGCGTCGTCAACATGGCAGCGTTTGCCGTAGTGCAGGCCTCGCATCCTTCGGTGTGATAGAGGCCGCATTAACGCAATTTTGAACAGGCTGTTGCCGCCTTGCGGCAACAGCTTATGTTATCTTCCTGAAACACGGATTTCGTGAAGTATAACACCCCTGCCACCGGCTGGGGACATCGAACGGATCGCACAATTGACCCGGCGCAGCCGCATCATCGGCCTCCTGCTTCCCCTTGTTTTCCTTGCCCCGGCCGCCACTTTCGCGGATCAGGTCTGCGATACGCTTTATGCGCAATTGCGCGAACCGCCGCGTGTCATCGGCAATACGGCCGAGGTTCGGCGTTACGCCAATGCGCTCGCCCGCCAGAACATCGTCATCCGCAAGATCAGGAACGACCTGCGCAGCTATGGCTGCTCATCCGGCAGCGTCGTTGTCTACGGCAACCCCAATGCCGGCCTCTGCACCGAGATCGGCGATGCGCTGGCGGATGCCGAAGCCGAACGCGACGCCATCATCCGCGACCGCGACGATGCCATGGCGGCGGCGCGCAGTGACGACGGCGACATCAGGCGCCAGCGCATTCTCGCGGCCCTCGATGCCAATGGCTGCAGCCCCGCAGAAGATATCAACCCGCAAGTGTCGCCTGCGCCCGATGTGAGGCGTTATCCCGATGCCTTCCGGCAGAACGGTGGTGAGCCGGGACAGGCGGGACTATCGCCCTACCCCAACGCCGCCACCGAGGGCGGGCTTCGCACACTCTGCGTGCGCACCTGCGACGGCTCGTTTTTCCCGATCGCCTCCAACGCTTCGCCGCTCGATTTCCGCGCTCAGGCGGAGCAGTGCCAGAAAATGTGCCCGGGCACACAGACCGAGCTTTATTTTCACTCCATGACGGATCAGGAAACCGCCGACATGGTCTCCGCCGAAACCGGCAAACCCTACAAGGACCTGCCAACCGCCTTCGCCTACAGGAACGCCTCGGCAAAAGCGCCCGGCTGCGCCTGCAACATGGCCGCCTATCACGAGGACATGCAGAAGCAGGAAGAGGCCGCCCGGCCGGAATCCGAAAAGCCCTATTCCGGCATCACCAGAATTCCATCACCGCAAGGTGACAAGCCCCGGAAACCCGCCGAACAACAGGCCGCAAAGCCGCCGGAGCAACCCGTTCCTGAACGCGACTATGATCCGAACGACACCAGGGTGCGCGTCATCGGCCCGAAATTCCTGCCTGACCAGACGGGCCGGATCGACCTGAAGAACCCGGCTCTGAAGGGCATTCAGCCACAGCAGTGAAATCTCTTCCGCCCGCGCAACGGGGCGAGCGCGCGAGGCGTATTTCTTCTCCCCGAGGGGGAGAAGTCCGCGGCAGCGGGATGAGGGAGCGAGGGTAGAGATATACCGGGAACTAGCCCCCTCATCCGACCCTTCGGGCCACCGTCTCCCCGGCCGGGGAGAAGAAACGCGCGGCCGCCGCTGCGCCAAAAAGCAGCGTTTCCTCTCCTCCGCCATCATGCCCAAACATGCGTTGTGAAACGAGCGGCGACTCTATGCGCATCACATCCCTTACCGTCCACCCCAGCGGTTGCGAAACACCAGTTCCTCCAGCGGTACACGCTGGCGCCAGCCCTTCACCGCCAGTTCCGGTTCGGTGTAAAGTTCGTTGACCCGGCCAAGGCACAGCCAGGCGACAATTTCGATATGCTCGGGAATATCGAGAATGGCGCGAATATCGCTGTCGTGGAAAATACTGACCCAGCCGACGCCGACGCCTTCGGCGCGGGCGGCAAGCCAGAGGTTCTGGATCGCGCAGACGGTGGAATAGACATCCGTGCGCGGATTGTGGGTGCGCCCCAGCACCACTTTACCGCCACGTGTGGGATCGCAGGTGACGCAGATGCTGAGCGGCGCCTTGCGGATGCCCTCCAGCTTGAGACTGCGATAAAGCGCCTGCCGCTCGCCCGCAAACATCGCCGCCGCCTCCTCATTGGCGCGGCTGAAGGCCACAAAGGCGGCCTGGCGCACGGCGCCATCGGTGACGAGCGTGAAATTCCACGGCTGCATGAAACCGACAGAGGGAGCCGAATGCGCCGCCTTCAGGAGACGCTCGACAAGCTCATCCGGCAGCGGATCGGGCAGGAACTGGTCGCGCACATCGCGGCGTGTCTCGATGGCGCGGTAGATCGCCTCGCGCTCCGCACCGGAAAACGGCTGGGCGGGCGAAAGCGCATGGTCGAATGGATCGGTTTGCAATGGATTGCCAGCGGACGGGTCGGTCGGCATCGTTTAACCCCAACAATGCGGGCGCGCGGATGCCGAAACCATGCCGGTTTTCGCATGCACGACGCGCCTCTTCAGCAACCTGCCGCCGTCCGCGCGGTTCGGTCTATCCTGCCAGGCCGGTCTTCTGACTCGGCTTCATCCGCCCTCTTCGCCTTCCCGAATGACTTCAGTGGCTTGTGAAAAGAGCATCCGCCTCACAGCGCTGGGCACGTTCCGGTTTCTCACCGGATTCCCGATTCTCCCGCCGCAAGGGCGGGCACCTGACTGAGGAAGCTATGAGCAAGAAGGCTTGCGAATGCAAGTATCGCGAGGCCGGTGCGGCAATGTGACCTTAACGAAACCCAAAATCGCATTACGCCACAGGGAAATAACGCACATAAGCGAATTCATCACCGTCCGGCGACCAGTTGGGCGAGTTCATCGTGCCCTGCCCGCCGAAAAGCGCAAACAGCGTTTCGACATTGCCGCCATCCATATCCATCAGCCGCACCCGCACATCGAGATCACGCGGATGGTCGAAAACGTCGCCGTCATAGGAGACGAACACCACCTTGTCCCCTTTGGGAGACGGGTGCGGAAACCAGTCACCATAGGAACTGTCGGTGATGCGCTCCACAGCGGAGCCATCCACCCGCACCCGCCAGATCTGCATCAGCCCGGTGCGGCTGGAATTGAAATAGACCCACGCACCGTCAGGCGAATAATCCGGCCCGTCATTGCGGCCCTCGCCATGGGTCAGGCGTGTCTCGATGCCACTCTCTATATCCATGGAATAGATGTCGAAGACCTGATCGCGAATGCCGCAATAGGCGAAGCTCTTCCCGTCCGGCGCCCAGCCATGCCAGTAGGAAGGGAGGTTCTTCGTCATCAGCCTTGGCGCACCGCCCGCCGATGGTAGAAGATAAATGGCGCTTTTGCCGAATTCCACCTTGTCGGAAATGGCATAAAGCGAACCGTCAGGCGAAATGCCGTGGTCGTTGTTGCATTGCGTCGCAAAGCCGGTATCGACCTTCTCCGGTGAGGCATCACCGGATGGGGACAGACGATAGAGCAATCCCTCGCTGTTCAACAGCAGATATTTGCCATCCGGCGACCAGTTCGGCGCTTCGAACAGCTCCGGCGTCTGCCACACCACCCGCATCTGACGGGTGCGGATGTTGAAGATTTCGATGGAACTGCGCATGCTGCCTCCCGGGCTGTCGATAGTCTGGATCGAACCCTTGGCGGCCACAGACATTCCGTTTGCTTTCGCCGCCATGGTGATTATGATCCTATGGCCGCAGGCACCGTCTTGCAAATTCAAATCGGAAAAAACGCCAGCGTTCCGGCACCGCCCGTAACCCTTCCCGTTTCTCCCAGATCCGAGGTTCCGCGATGAATACCATCGCCGATCACGGCATCCGCTTCGGGCGGATCGCCGCAATGCTTCCTGTCAAAAACATCGAAAAGGCCCATGATTTTTATGTCGGGGTGCTGGGCTTCACAAAAACCTTTGAAAACGGCAACCCCGTCGGCTTCATGATCCTCAAACAGGGCAATGCCGAATTGCACCTGACATTGCAGCCCACCCACAAGGCAGCGCCCTTCAACGTGGCGCATATGCTGGTCAGCGATGTCGATACGCTGCATGAGATTTGCAAAAGCCATGGGCTGCGTATCATCAAGGCTCTACAGGACAAGGATTATGGCCTCAGGGCCTTTGTCTTTGAAGACCCTGACGGCAATCGCATCGATGTGGGGCAGGTTATTTGAGGTGAGCGGCGCGGGGTTTTCTCCGCGCCAATCAAGACGCTCCTCTGTGAACCGAGCGCATGCCACTTGTTTCTTCTCCCCGAGGGGGAGAAGTGCGTGGCAGCGGGATGAGGGGGCAAGGGTCGTGAGATACGGCAACGGTGCCCCTCATCCGACCCTTCGGGCCACCTTCTCCCCGGCGGGGAGAAGAAATATGCCGCACCGTCTCACAGGCAATCACCCTCGATGACGCAGGACCGGCCTTAAACGCGCCTTCCGGAAACCGCCTTAGTTACCGATCCCGGAACCGGTTGGTGATCGGATAACGCCGGTCACGGCCAAAGTTCTTCTTGGTGATCTTCACGCCAGGCGCCGATTGCCGGCGCTTGTATTCGGCGAGATAGAGCAGATGCTCCACCCGGTGCACGGTCGCCACATCATGGCCTCGCGCCAGAATTTCCTCGACCGACATTTCCTTCTCGACGAGGCATTCGAGAATATCGTCCAGCACCGGATAAGGCGGCAGCGAATCCTGGTCGGTCTGGTTGGGGCGCAATTCGGCCGATGGCGCCTTGGAAATGATATTGGCGGGGATGACCTCGCCGGAAGGGCCGAGCGCACCCGGCGGCACATGGGCGTTGCGCCAGCTGGAAATGGCATAGACCTGCATCTTGTAGAGGTCCTTGATGGGGTTGAAACCACCATTCATGTCGCCATAAAGCGTGGCGTAACCCACCGACATTTCCGACTTGTTGCCCGTCGTCACCACCATCGAGCCGAACTTGTTCGAGACGGCCATCAAAATGGTGCCGCGCGTGCGGCTTTGCAGGTTTTCCTCGGTAATGCCCTCTTCCGTACCCTCGAAGAGATCGGAAAGCGCCGAGAGGAAACCCTCCACCGGCTCGACGATCGGCACGATATCGTAGCGGCAGCCCAGCGCTTTCGCGCAATCGGCGGCGTCCTTCAGCGATTCTTCCGAGGTATAACGGTAGGGCAGCATGATGCAGCGCACCCGCTCCTCGCCCAGCGCGTCAACGGCAAGTGCGGCGCAGATCGCCGAATCGATGCCGCCGGAAAGGCCAAGAACCACGCTCTTGAAGCCGTTCTTGTTGACGTAATCGCGAAAGCCCAGCATGCAGGCGCGGTAATCCGCCTCCTCGCCCTCTGGAATTTTCGAGAATGGCCCGCTTTCGCAGCGCCAGCCTTCTTCCGTGCGCTTCCAGTCGGTAACGGCAAGCGTGGCCTCGAACTGGCTCATCTGGAAAGCAAGCGTTTTATCGGCATTAAAGCCGAAGCTCGCGCCATCAAACACCAGTTCGTCCTGCCCGCCCAGCTGGTTGGCGAAGACGAGCGGCAGGCCGCTCTCGATCACCTGCCTGAGCGCCACCTGATGGCGCACATCCAGCTTGCCGCGATAATAGGGCGAACCGTTCGGCACCAGCAGGATTTCCGCACCGCTTTCGGCCAGCGTCTCGCACACGCCCATGTCGTTCCAGATTTCCTCGCAGATCGGAATGCCGATCCTGACCCCACGGAAATTATAGGGGCCGGAAATCGATCCTTCGGCGAAAACCCGCTTCTCGTCGAACTCGCCGTAATTGGGCAGGTCGATCTTGTCGCGCAGCGCAATGATCTTGCCGCCATCCAGAAGCGCCACCGAATTGTGCCGGCCCGTCTCGCCCTGGCGTGGAAAACCGATGACGACACCCGGCCCACCATCGGCGGTGTCGGCTGCCAGCTCTTCCACCGCCTTCAGGCAGGCCTTCAGGAAGGCCGGCTTCAGCACCAGATCCTCAGGCGGATAGCCTGAAATGAACAGCTCGGTCAGAAGCAGAAGATCGGCGCCCTGCGTTGCCGCATCGGCCCTTGCCTCACGCGCCCTGGCGAGATTGCCCGCCACGTCGCCAACGGTGGGATTGAACTGCCCGACGGCAATCCGGAGATGGTTCTGGATATCGTGTCTGTCGCTCATGCCATTTCAATACCGCGCCCGTGGCCGCTCCGCAACGCGGCAATTGCATGGCGACGCCCGTTACGCATGGCCAGCGGGCGTTCACGCTAAGGTTATCGCCGCACCGGTCAGGTTGCGCAAAGTTCATGTCGCGTTCATCGCGCTTATGTGACAGTTACATGACACTTTTGCGACACCCCGATTCACCTCCCCGGATCGGTCGTGCCGCCTGCAATACCGGAGTATGGGTTTGAGACATTCGGCGCCAAAAACAACGGCTTCCGAAAAGGCTGGTTTTGTCTTTTCGCCTGCATGGACAAGGAGCCTTTCGAAGCTTTCGGGCACGGCCTATACGCTTGCCAATCTGACGGTCGCCTCCATCGTGCTCGTCGTGGCACTGGAATGGATCGCCCGCGGTTCGCTCCATGACATCGGTGCTTTCCTCACCTCCGCCGCCCGCCCCGGCATGACCACCATCGCCGCCGTGCTTGCCCTTCTCGTGGCGCTGGATGCACTTCTTGGCAGGCGTTACCTGTCCCTGATCCTGATTGCGCCGCTCTGCGCGCTGACCGGGCTTATTTCCGCGCAGAAACAGACCTATCTCTCCGATCCGCTTTACCCATCAGACCTGCTGTTCGGCCGCCAGATTCTCGAGCTTTTGCCCACAATGCTGAAGGCGCAGCCGCTGACGGCGGTGCTGGTGGCCCTCGGCATCTGCGCCACCATCGCGGCACTTGTGGCGCTGTGGCTGCTGGCACGCCGCCATTCGCCCGTCCTGCGCTGGCGCGAGCGCGTCGCGGGACTGGCGCTGGCGCTGCCGCTTCTTGCCGGCCTCGCCTCGCTGATGGATTATTCGCATTATTCCTGGGTGCGCGATCGCCTCAACATCATTCCCATGATGTGGGACCAGCAGGAAAACTACCGTCACAACGGCTTCCTGATGGCCTTCGCCTTCAATATTCCCATGGCCAATGTCTCGGCACCGCAGGGTTACGGTGAAAACAGCATTGCCGATCTCACATCCAAACCCGCCTCTTTCGCCGCCAACAAGGGCGATTACCCTGACGTCATCATGCTGATGAGCGAATCGCTGTGGGACCCGACGCGGCTTGAAAACGTGAAGCTCTCGGCAGACCCAATGCCGACCATCCGCGCCAAGCAGTCCGGCAACGTGTTTTCGCCCGAGTTCGGCGGCATGACGGCGAATGTGGAATTCGAGGCGCTGACCGGCTTTTCCAACGCCTTCCTGCCCTATGGCAGCATTCCCTATCAGCAATATATCCGCCGCCCCGTGCCCTCGCTCGCCAGCTTCTTCCGCGGTGAAGGTTATTCGGCCATCGCCATGCACCCGTTCCAGGAATGGTTCTGGAACCGCAAGCAGGTCTACAAAAATTTCGGCTTCGAGGAATTCCGCTCCGAAGAGACTTTGCCGGAGATGGAAAAACGCGGCAACTTCGCCTCTGACGACGCGCTGATGGACGAGATCATGGCGACGGCCGACAAGGCGCAGAACCCGCTCTTCCTCTTCGCCGTCACCCTGCAGGGACATGGTCCCTACGAGGCCACCCGTTACGCCGAAAACACCATCGGCGTCGAAGGCGGTCTCTCCGCATCGGCCTCGCAGGCGCTCTCCACCTATTCGCAAGGGGTCGTGGAAGCCGATGATGCGCTTTTGAAAATGATGCGCTGGGCAAAGAAGCGCGACCGCGAAACCATCATCGTCCTCTTCGGCGACCACCTGCCGCCGCTTGGCCAGGCCTTCGTGGAAAGCGGTTATATGCCGGGCATGGTGGCCAGCCGCCGTGCACCACTTGACGTGATGAAGAAGGAACACGAGACGCCGCTCGTCGTCTGGTCCTCGAAAAAGGGCGTGCGCAAGAATATCGGCACCATCAGCCCGGCGCTTTTACCCTATCACGTGCTGAAGACCGCCGGCTTCTCCGATCCCTTCTATACCGGCACGCTCGGCGAGGTGCAGCAGGCCTTTTCCGTCATCGACCGGCATATGCTGGTGGCAACCGATGGCAAGGCCCTGCCCGACTGGTCTATCGCCCCGAACGCCGTTCCCGACGTGGTGCGCGATTACCGCCTGCTGCAGTTCGACATGATGTTCGGCCAGCAATATGGGCGCGAGCGTTTCTTCCCCGGCTTCAACTGGCTGCACGAGGGCACACCGGCCGTCTGACGGTTTTTGGCGGGCACGCCTGAACCGCATGGCGGCGGAAATCGTTTGAATTCCGCCACCATGCGGGTTTATCTCGCAAAACGTGCAGGCACCCACCAGAACCGGAGACACACCGTGTCAGATATCTCCGACTATATCGTTTCGCATTTCAAGCGCTCTTCCCGCGAAATCGGTGAGGTGGAGCGGCGCATTCTGGAGCTGTCACACCAGAAGAAGCTGGTTTCGAGCGACATCAATGCGGAATTTTCCGCCGGCGCCAGTGTCGGTGACAGGCTGGCGGACAATATCGCCAAGGTCGGCGGCTCCTGGGGGTTCATCCTCGGCTTCTGTTTTTTCCTGATCTTCTGGGCGATCATCAACACCATCATCCTGACAACTGGCGCCTTCGACCCCTACCCCTTCATCTTCCTCAACCTGCTGCTTTCCATGCTGGCGGCCATTCAGGCGCCGATCATCATGATGTCGCAGAACCGGCAGGCCGCCCGCGACCGTTTCGAGGCCGCCAAGGATTATGAGGTGAACCTGAAGGCCGAGCTGGAAGTGCTGTCGCTGCATGAAAAGATCGATGTGAAGGTGCTGGCCGAACTGGCGGCACTGAGACAGGATCTCGCCGCGCTGCACCACCACGTCACCCGCAGGGACGGCTGACGCTCCCGGCAGCATCGTCCCCGCTTTTCCCCGCCCCTTCCTGCCCTGCTATAGTGACCGCAGTCCCGCCGGGTGGACGCCAGACGTGGCGAAAACCGAGGGACGGTCCTGATGATGGGAACGCTGACAACGTTCGTGGTGGCAGGGCCATTTCGCAGCAGGCGGTGCACCGCCCTTGCGGAATACGGCATTCTGGAAAGGCCCGGCTGCGCAACGCATCCGACCCACACCAGCCCCAACCAAAGCGCAGCCGGGCAATCGCCCGACACAACCATCCCCCGTTCGGCAGTGCCGTGCGGGATGAAGCTGTTGGGTTTTTTGGGGCATGTTCAGGGAAAGTGAGCGGAGGTGCGTGGGGCTTTACCCCCCTCTGCCCTGCCGGGCATCTCCCCCTCAAGGGGGGAGATCGATCTGCGGCGATGTCTCGTCCATCTTGAAGCTTGAGAATGAAGCGAGAAGAGGGCCTCTTGCCGATCTCCCCCCTTGAGGGGGAGATGCCCGGCAGGGCAGAGGGGGGTAAAGCCCCACGCACCTCCGCCCCTCCATGAATCGCACAACCACCTGAAACCTCACCCCCAGTTACGAATCCGTCAGAATCTTGCGCTACAGATTGACGCAGGCGTTTGTTGCATTGCACTCTTGCGGGCAAGGCTGACGGGGAATCACTCCCCATCGTCAAAATGGCATCACGACCATTTCGCGGCGACGCCATGCCGGATGCGACATCCGGTCATCGCAATAATTCTGTTCCGGGGTTTTTCATGCACCAGTTCGATCTGATTGTTGTCGGCAGCGGTCCGGCGGGAAGACGGGCCGCCATTCAGGCCGCCAAGCTCGAAAAGAAGGTTCTGGTCATCGAGAAGGGCAGCCGTGTCGGCGGCGTTTCGGTGCACACCGGCACCATCCCATCAAAAACCCTGCGCGAAACGGCGCTCAACCTCACCGGCTGGCGCGAGCGCGGTTTTTATGGCCGCGCCTATCGCGTCAAGCAGGAGATCGACGCCGAGGATCTGCGCCGCCGCCTGCTCATCACGCTGGATCACGAGGTCGAAGTGCTGGAACACCAGTTCGCCCGCAACCGCGTGCAGCATATTCGCGGCACGGCAAGCTTCATCGACGCCAACACCATGAAAGTGGTGAAGAGTGACGGTGAGATCATGACCGTCACCGGCACCTCCATCCTGCTCACCATCGGCACCCGGCCCTACCGGCCGCCGCATATTCCCTTCGATGGCGAAGCGGTGCTCGATTCGGATGAGATTCTCGAAATCAAGGAACTGCCGCGCTCCATGGTCGTGGTCGGCGCCGGCGTCATCGGCATCGAATATGCCACCATCTTCAGCGCGCTCGACACGCAGGTGACGGTGGTGGAGCCGCGCGAGACCATGCTCGAATTCATCGACAAGGAAATCGTCGAGGATTTCACCTATCAGCTGCGCGACCGCAACATGAAGCTGATCTTCGGCCAGAAGGCGGAAAAGGTGGAGCGCGACGAGAGCGGCAAATGCCTCGTCTCTCTCGGCAATGGCCGCGTGCTGAAGGCCGAGACGGTGCTGTTTGCCGCCGGCCGCGTCGGCGCCACCGATACGCTCAACCTTTCGGCCTGCGGGCTGGAAGCCGACAGCCGTGGCCGCCTGAAGGTCGATCCCGAAACCTTCCAGACCTCAGTGCCGAACATCTATGCCGCCGGCGATATCATCGGTTTCCCCAGCCTTGCCTCCACCTCCATGGAACAGGGCCGCATCGCCGCCCGCCATGCCGTCGGCGCACCGGCCGGCGAACCGCCGCAATTCTTCCCCTATGGCATCTATGCCGTGCCGGAAATCTCCACCTGCGGCCTGACGGAAGAGGAAGTCATCGAACGCGGCATTCCCTATGAATGCGGCATCGCCCATTTCCGCGAAACCTCGCGCGGCCACATCATGGGTCTCGACAGCGGGCTCTTGAAGATGATCTTCTCGCTAAAGACCCGCCGCCTGCTCGGCGTCCACATCGTCGGCGAAGGCGCGACCGAACTGGTGCATATCGGCCAGGCGGTGCTGAACCTGAAGGGCACCGTGGAATATTTCGTGGAGAATACGTTCAACTATCCGACCCTTGCCGAAGCCTACAAGATTGCCGGGCTGGATGCGTGGAACCGCATGGGTGAGATCAAGAAGGATTGAGCGGAGTATTCGGCAGAACTGCCAAATGCCATGCGGCCGCTCGTGGTAAGCTCGTAGCCTCCTCTCCCCGTCACCCCGGACTTGATCCGGGGTCCAGCCAGCCCAAGTCCCTGGGCTGAAAAGACGCGCCGTGGCTGGATGCCGGATCAGGTCCGGCATGACGGAAGAGAGACATTCATCTGCACCTTCCCACTTATCTGGGGACGGTCCCGGCGCAGGCACTTCGTCCCCTCACCACCGAATACTGTACCGCGCGCTCACCCCCGGCCGGAAGTGATCCGCATATCCCTGATCGAGCGTCCCGCGCACGGTCAGGTGATCGCCCAGTTTCTGCTCCACCGCCACGCCGCTGCTGAACTCGTTGAAGCTGTTGCGGCTCGCCCCCGTCAGCACGAAGGCAGTGCCGGTTTCCGAGCGGGAAAGGCGCAGTGACTGCGACACATCCAGCCCATTCCATTGCTGCGCCGTGCCATCATAACGAACCGTGAAATTGCGGTTCGCCTCGATATCCAGTTCCGGCGTGACGATGCGCTTCTGCTGCGAAGTCACGGAAACGCTGCTCGAGCCCGTCAGCGCATTGAACATGACGCCGACATCGCGTGCGAGCGAGACACCGGGCAGCTGCTCGGCAAGCAGCGTGACATTGCCCCACAAACGCACCGGTGTATCCACCACCTGCCCGGTCTTCGAGGCATTCATGCCCATTTCCAGCCCCGCCCGGATCGGCGTATCGACCGGCAGCTTCGCACCGATGCGCGCCGTATAGGAGCGGTCGGAATTCTTGACCGGTTTCCAGATCAGCCCGGCCTCATCCGCATGGGCGGCAGTTCCCGTCAGGGCATAAAGCGCGATGAAAAGGGCGGAACCCGTTCGGAGTGACATATCTTGTCCCCTGACAGATTAAGGGCGCACCGGGAGAACCCGGCAGGCACGGTAAAAGCGGAGGCCAATGGTTTGGCAGCGTCTAGGCCACATAAAGCAGCCCACAATGCCCGAACGACCGCATGCAGCGGCCGGGGCAAATCATGCTGCGCAGGGTGCCAGATGAACGGGAGATGAACAAGAGCAGATGCAGCAAAAAATCATGCTGCACTGCATTGTGATCGAAGCGAAGGCACAAAAGCCCCCACGCTGCTGGTTTCCTCAGGCCGGTCCAACGCAGCGGGCCAGAATATCATCAACCACCACTTCTAAAGACCTCGATGAATCAATGACCGTTGCATTGGTGGGAAGGTCTTCTTTCGTCGCATGGAGTTGCAGGACAAATTCGCGTTCGTCCGGTTTTCCGCCGAACTCGTCCTCCGGCCTCTCCGTCAACCGTCTTCGCAGGGTCGCGACATCGACATCCAGAACGAAGACCTGATCGAAGCGGTCTACAAAACGCTGAAAGTTCCTTGAACCACCGCAGAAGAACGTGATTGCGTGACACCGATCCGTCACCAGCGCCTGAACTCTTTCGACATCCCAAATATGATGCCGGTGACGGTAGACCATATTTCCATCGCCCTGAAACAGGGAGAGATCGACCGGTTCGCCGGTTTCCGGGTCGCCCTTGTAGGCAAGTTCACGGTCGCCGTGGATGACGTGATAGCCACGCCGCTGGAGTTCCGTTGCCACCGAGGTTTTACCCGTGCCGGAAACACCCTCGATCAAATAGTTTCTGACACCCATGGCACGACCCTTCAACCTTCCCAGGCATTGTGGCGATGGTGCCGATACCTTCCGATCCGGCGGCCACGGTCTCTGACGATAGCGATCCAGAATAACGCAACGATGTCAAAAGTCTGAAACCGGGCAAACAGCGCCGCCAGGAAACCAGACGCCCAAACAAAAAGGCCGCAGCTTTCGCCACGGCCCCTTGTTCAATCAGCTTCCAGTGAAGAAGATTATTCGGCGTCGCCTTCGGCGGCCTTCTTCTTGGCCGGAGCCTTCTTCTTCGGAGCGGCTTCTTCGCCTTCAGCGGCGTCGTCAGCCTTGGCGGCAGCCTTTTTCTTGGCCGGGGCCTTCTTCTTGGTTTCCGTTGCTTCTTCGGCGTCGTCAGCCAGCAGCTCTTCCTTGGAAACGGTCTTGTCCGTTACCGAGATTTCGGAGAGCAGCTTGTCGATGACCTTTTCTTCGAAGATCGGAGCGCGCAGCGAAGCGGAAGCGCCGGGGGTGTTGCGGAAGAAATCGAGGATTTCCTTCTGCTGGCCCGGGAACTGCTGCAGCTGCTGGAACAGCGCGCGCTGCATTTCTTCTTCGGTCACTTCAACGCCGGCCTTTTCGCCGATTTCGGAGAGAACGAGGCCGAGACGGACGCGGCGTTCAGCAAGCTTGCGATATTCTTCGCGGGCTTCTTCTTCGGTCGTGTCTTCGTCAGCGAAGGTCTTGCCGGACTGGGCGAGATCGGTGTTGATCTGGCGCCAGATGTTGTCGAACTCGGCATCAACCAGACCAGCCGGCGTGTCGAACTTGTACATTTCGTCCAGCTGGTCGAGAATCTGACGCTTGACCTTCTGGCGGGTGATGTTGCCGTACTGGCTTTCGATCTGACCCTTGACGATTTCCTTCAGCTTTTCAGCCGATTCGAGACCGAGCTTTTCAGCCAGTTCGTCGTTGATTTCGACGGCAGCAGCGGCGGCAACTTCCTTGACGGTGATGTCGAAGTTGGCGTCCTTGCCGGCAAGGTTCGCAGCCGGGTAATCGGCCGGGAAGGTCACGGTGATGGTCTTTTCATCGCCAGCCTTGACGCCGACCAGCTGGTCTTCGAAGCCGGGGATGAAGCGGCCCGAACCGAGAACCAGTTCAGCGTCTTCAGCAGCGCCGCCGTCGAAGGCAACGCCGTCAACCTTGCCGAGATAGTTCATGGTGACGCGGTCGCCGTCAGCGGCCTTGCCCTTCTTGGTCTCGTAGGTGCGGGCGCTTTCGGCGATCTTGAGGATCTGCTCGTTGATTTCGTCTTCGGAGACTTCAACAACTTCGCGGGTAACCTTGATGCCGTCATTGGCCTTCAGTTCGATGGCCGGAATGATTTCGTAGGCAACGGTGAATTCGAAATCGGATTCGGCCGACAGGATCTTTTCGGCTTCCTGCTCGTCTTCGGTCATGGAGATGGCCGGCTGCGTCGCAGACTTCTCGCCGCGGCTGGAAAGGATTTCGGTCGGCTTTTCACGAACCAGCTCGTTGACGAGGTCGGCCATGATGGACTTGCCGTACATCTTCTTCAGGTGGCCCATCGGCACCTTGCCGGGACGGAAGCCGTTGATGCGAACCTTGTCCTTGGCGTCAACCAGGCGCTCGTCCAGACGGGCCTTCATGTCGGCGGCCGGAATAACGACCTTGAGTTCGCGCTTCAGCCCTTCAGCGAGCGTTTCGATAACCTGCATTTTCCTAACCTTCACATCATGGCGGCGGTGCTCAGACAGCCGTTGGTTTACTTTCGAGCACTGCGCCGGAAACATCGTTCCCCGGCCGTGGCTTCCCTTATTTCTTTACACAAGCGCCTGCCGGACACCATTTAGCCTGCACCGGAGAAAAAGACCAAAGGGGAGAAATGAACCCCGAAGCTCCCCGCATCTTATAAAGATGCACTCTGGCGCAAGCGTGGCGCAGCCATGCCTTGCTTGTGGTGCGGGTAGAGAGACTCGAACTCCCACGCCGAAGCGTTGGTACCTAAAACCAATGCGTCTACCAATTCCGCCATACCCGCACGTTGGGCGGCGGTATGTCACAATGTTCAGAAAGGGTCAAGCACGCCGTTTCCCTGCCTTTCGTTTCGCCCGGACTTTTCTTGGCCCCCGCTCGGGCGGCGAAAGGCGGCGGCCCCTCTTTCGCTGTTTGGCAGGGAGCGCGAGGAGAAATGACACAAAGGTGAAGGCGACGGCGATCCCAGACCGGAGACCGCCACGGCCGCGCTCGCGTCACCGCCTCACCCGGCCTGTCTGGCCTTCGCATCGGCGGCAAATACCGGCAGCCGGAGCCCGCGACATTTATGCGGCTACATTGACATTATATATAGCATGGCCTGCAGCCTGAAAACCGGATTGCCGCCAGCCCTCCCCGTCCGATATGCCGGCTTCCGCCCTCTCCCCGCCACCATCACCCGGCCCCGCCGCACGGCTTCGCAACGCACAACCCGCTGGCGTCACCAAAAGCACATAAATTGGTCACAAATTATGCATGAAACGCCGCAATCAGGCTGATTTGCCGGTTTGCCGTGCATTCCGCGCATAGGTGACATCTTGCTTTGTCTGTTTTTGTTTTGATTAAACCGATTATATTCATAGTCATACAGAGATCGAGTTCAGCCCCGGACCAAAGCCTCCCAAGACTGGCCGCAGAGACTGAACAGCACGAAGAGGAAGATGAACATGAACATTGCACGCTCGCTGACCAACTGGCGCAAGTATCGTCAGACCGTAACCGAACTCGGCCGCATGACCGACCGCGAACTGAGCGACCTCGGCATTGGCCGTCAGGACATTCGCCGCGTCGCCCGCACCGCCGTCGGCATCTAATAGATACGCCCGCCGCTGATTGCGGCGGATGCGAGAATACCCTCCCAAAAAGGCCTGAGGCTCCCGCCTCTGGCCTTTTTTTCGTTTTGGCCGACCGGAAGCCGGCACACGCGCTGTTGCCCATGCATGGCGCGGCAGCGGCAAAATGCATCACTCGAGCCCCTGCCCCTGGGACAAGCGGTGGCATTTCAGGTCCCTTTCGCCTCCTTCTACCCCCATCCAAGCCGTGCAGCAGCGCCAAACCCGTCAAAAACGCCCGAAATGCAGGCATTTCCGCTCATATTTTGCTCAAGTGATATCCAAAGCCGCAAATTTAGCCGACATAGTGCACAAATGCATGGCAGTAGCCTAAATTCTGCACTGCACAACATGGCTTAATGTCTATATATAAACCTCAACAGCCGAGAGCACAGGGAAACGCTGAGCCGGCAGACGAAATCAACAGAGATAGATTGAGGAAACGACCATGAACCCTATCCGCATTGCAAAGAACTGGATCTCCTACCGCCGCACGATCAACGAACTCGGCAGCCTCTCCAACCAGGCTCTGAGCGACATCGGCCTGACCCGTTACGACATCCGTAACGTAGCAGCCCGTTCGTTCCGCTAAGGCGTAAACGATCGTCCCGCTGCCCGACCTCCAGGGCGCGACGATCGAGCGACAGGTTTTAAGAAAACGGCGCCTCTGGCGCCGTTTTTGATTCTGGTGGAGTCTACTGGAAATTCTCTCCAGTTGGCGATTGACAAACATCGGTCCGGCACACAGCGCATACGGCATCGCCCCTTCTTGCCCGCTGTTGTTTCGCTACGCTCTTCTCCCGTCATGCCGGACTTGATCCGGCATCCAGTCACGGCGCGTCTGTGCCGTGGGAAGGACTCCTTTCAGCCCAAAGACTTGGGCTGGCTGGATTCCGGCTCGAGGCCGGAATGACGGAGGAGATGGCCTTTTACGAAAAAACGCTGCCGACCATCACAGCGAATTACACATCGAAGACGGAAACGAGGTCGCTAACCGCATTCGGGCGACTTGTGGGCGTAAAACCACATCCTCCCTCATATCCCTCGCCCACCCCACCCGCAAAAACATTTGGCTGCCCCGGCCATGCATGCTAGTGCATCCGGCAACAATGCCGCGTCCTCCGGGACCCGCGCGGAACAATCACTCAAGAGACAGCCGCCGGACGGGAGCCTTTGCCCCGCGGCCGCCCATGGACAGCAGCATGCAAGACAAGACCACTTCTCCCATTCACGTCGTGGGCGGCGGACTGGCCGGTTCGGAAGCCGCGTGGCAGATCGCGCAAAGCGGCGTGCCCGTCATCCTGCATGAAATGCGCGGCGTGCGCGGCACGGATGCGCATAAGGGCGATACGCTGGCGGAACTGGTCTGCTCCAACTCCTTCCGCTCCGACGATGCGACGGCCAATGCGGTCGGCGTCATCCATGCCGAAATGCGTCTTGCCGGTTCGCTGATCATGGCCTGCGCCGACAGGCACCAGGTGCCGGCCGGCGGCGCACTTGCCGTGGACCGCGACGGGTTTTCCGAGGCCGTAACGAAAGAGCTGGAAAGTCACCCGCTGGTGACGATTGTGCGCGAAGAGGTGAACGGCCTGCCGCCGAAGGAATGGGGCAACTCGATCATCGCCACCGGCCCGCTGACCTCTCCGGATCTCGCCGCCGCCATCCAGGCCGAGACGGGTGAGGATGCGCTCGCTTTCTTTGACGCCATCGCCCCCATCGTGCACCGCGACAGCATCAATATGGATATCTGCTGGTACCAGTCGCGTTACGACAAGGTCGGCCCCGGCGGCACGGGCAAGGATTACATCAACTGCCCACTGAACGAGGAACAATATAACGCCTTCATCGACGCGCTGATCGCCGGCGACACGGTGGGTTTCAAGGAATGGGAAGGCACGCCCTATTTCGACGGCTGCCTGCCGATCGAGATCATGGCCGAACGCGGCCGCGAGACGCTACGCCACGGCCCGATGAAGCCGATGGGCCTGACCAACGCCCATAACCCCACCGTCAAGGCCTATGCCGTCGTCCAGCTGCGCCAGGACAATGCGCTTGGCACGCTCTACAACATGGTCGGTTTCCAGACCAAGCTGAAATACGGCGTGCAGGCGGATGTGTTCCGCATGATACCGGGTCTGGAAAATGCGGAGTTCGCGCGCCTCGGCGGCCTGCACCGCAACACCTATATCGATTCCCCCATCCTGCTCGACCATTCGCTGAAGCTGAAATCCCGGCCCGACCTGCGTTTCGCCGGCCAGATCACCGGCTGCGAAGGTTATGTGGAAAGCGCCTCCGTCGGCCTCCTCGCCGGCCGCTTCGCCGCCGCCGAACAGAAGGGCGAGGCCCCGAGCCTGCCACCGGCCACCACCGCGCTCGGCTCGCTCCTCAACCACATCACCGGCGGCCACCTCTCTTCCGATGATGAGCCGGGCAAACGCTCCTTCCAGCCGATGAACATCAATTTTGGCCTGTTCCCGGAACTGGCGCCGGGCGCAATCGTCAAACCGGAAGGCGTCAAACGTTTTCGCGGCAAGGACAAGACGATCATGAAACGCCAGCTGATTGCGGCGCGGGCGTTGAGGGATTGTGCGCAGTGGCTGGGGACGGTCGAGACCGCTCCGATTTCCAGCACCGTTCGGGATCATTGAACGGCGAAACATCGGCCACGGAACACTCCGGCCGTGGCCGCTGCCGTCAGCGAACGTTCCAGAAGGCCCAGTCCGACTTGCCCTTCTGATATTTGTAATGCCGCGAGAAATACGGATTGACCGTCGCCACATATTCGAACTCGAAGGTGGTCGCGCTGAGGAACGAAAACAGGGGGCTGTATTTATACCGCCCCGAAATCACGATGACGGCCTCTTCCTCCTTGAAGTTCCCTGCCTTCAGCATCTTGTCCCAGACGACGTTTTCGGCTGAGCCGAAGAAATGATAGGGCGCGAACTCGGTGACGGCGACGCCACCCACCAGTTTGGCGCTCCGCAGGGTCAGGTCGAGCTTGTCGGGGTTGAGCGGCTGGCCGGCGTCGATGACGAAGGTTTTCACACCCGTCCTTACCCGCTCCTCAAATTCGGGGAAACGGGCAGACCAGCGGGCGGTATTGTCGACGACCGTGACAAAACGGTCGTAACTCAGCCAGCCACGACCGGTCTCGACCATCACCGCCAGAAAGATGATCAGCATCGGCAACAGCAGGGAAAATTCCACCGCAGCCACGCCGGAACGCGACCGCATCATGGCGCCGAGGACAGATTTCAGCCGAAAGACCATCATTCCGTCACCCGAACGGCGGTGATCGCCAAAGATACGTTCTGCAATTGCGGCTGCTTGCCGCCACCGGGAATCAACAGACGTGTGGTGGGCAGAATGAATCGCCAATTGAAACCGAGCGCCAGAAGATATTGCCCGGCGCTTCTGTCCGGCGTCTGAAATTTGTTCTCGACCGGGAATGTCAACGGCACGGCGGTGAAATCCGCATCCGGGATCGGGACGAGCGTGATCTTCATATCCTCGTCCGTCGTGCCAAGCAGGAAGTTCGAGGCGATGACCCGCCTGAATTCAGCTTCGGTAACCGTCGTCTGGCTTGCCGCTGCCTTGCGCAGAAATTCTCCCCCGGCATTGGCCGCCATTGCCAGATTGAGACTGAACAGCAGCGCCAGACCAACTTCGAAAATACCGAACACCAGCAGAAAATACACCGGCAGGAGCAGGCCGAACTCGACCGCCGTCGCCGCCCGGATGTCGGCAGCGTAGGAGCTGAACCGGATGCGGCAACGGCGAAGGAACAAATCACTTCGGCGCGTCGACATACTTCACCTCGAACGCCGTGATGATGCCACCGAGACTGTCGCTTTTTCCACCGGCGGCAATCGTCAGCTTGTAGACGGAGTAGGTATCGACCGTGATCGAATAGCTGCGGCGCTCCCAGAAAACCTTGCCCTTCTGGGCCATTTCAATGATCTTCTTTTCCGAACCCAGCTTCGGGCGCAGAACCTGCAGGAAGATATCGATGTCGTTGGTGCCGCCATAGGCGTCGTTACGGCCATTGTACCAGACCGAAACCTCATATGTGCCGGGATGCAGTTCCACATATTTGAAGATCGAACTGTTGGCATCCCGTCTGCCTGTCCCTTGCCAGTCGCTGTCCAGTTCCACCACATATTTGGTCGGCGGTATCCGGGCGTTTTCGGCACTCCACTGGGGAGATTTTGCCGGGTCGTCCGGTTGCGGTGAACACGGATTGGCCGCCGGGGATTGTGACGCATCCTTGCCGGTTTCTTTATCCGTCGGGGAAGTGTCCTGCTGCGAAACGCTGGCGCAGGCAGACCCGGCATCCTTCTGCGGCTCCTCATAGCCCTGCCAGCCGAATTTCTTGCGACATTCGGCACTGCTCCAGTCCTGAAGCTCGATACCGGGGCCAGTGCCGCCGTCCCATCCAAGTTCCTCATAGCTGTAGACACCCCAGCAGCCGTTCTTGGTGCTGGGGCTTTTGCCGAATTTGAGAACCCGCTCCTTGCCATTCAGTATCTCGAACGTGTTGTTGACGATCACCTCGCCATCATGCGGATAGGGAGGAATGCCGTCGCAACGGTAAGTCAGCGCGTAATCCATCTGTTCGACATTGAACATGCTGCCCAGCACCGTCCTGTAAGTGAATTTCGCTTCGATATCGGTGGTCAGCCAGTCGATCTTCACTTCGCGGCTCACCACCTTCTGCTTGGTGGAGCCGATGAGCGCATCGAACGTATCGAGCACATTTTTGCGGCGCACTTCATCGAGAGGCACATTCGTGCGGGTCGGTTTCGTCGAGCGCTCGCAGGCCTGCGCGATCACCCGCTTTGACTGGCTGTAATAAGCCAGCGCCCGGCCGCCTTCGAAAAGCAGCCCGAAGGTGAAAAGAAAGACCGGCATCATCAATGCCGTGATAATCGCGAAATTTGCCCGCCGGTCCTGAAGAAGCGAGCGGAAATGGCGCGTCGACGCCTTCAATATTCTTTCAACACACAACATCTGCAACTATCGCTTTCGTCCAATCGCAACGGATCGTGCCGCCCCCTCCCCAGCCGGACACGCAAAGGCTGCCGCCGGGCAAGATGCCGGGCCGCAGAAAACAAATTCAGCAAAACCGCTGATGCCGCGATCATGGCGGCGTGACGCGAATGGCGTGGTTCAATCGCATTCGCGAGACAAAGATATTTCCCAAGCCGCCAATCAAAGGCCGCCCAATTCCATTCGTTATTCTATATGGCGAATTAAACACCAGATTCGTAAATTAAAGGTCACCCGAATACCAAAAATAGTAAGTAAAATCATGTAGTTAAATAAGGTATTCATAATTTATTATAGTCGAAATACTCGATGGAATAGACCGGCTGGATATTCGATGGCGAATATGATTTTCCCGCCATATCTTTTTCCGGCAAGAGCTGAAACGGCCACATTTTTTTGAGCGTCATGGACAGGCGCCAGCCCCTTTGCCCCTTGTCCCTGCCGCCAAGCTCGGGCAAAACAGCCCTATCCAATCATGAGACAAACGCCAGGAGATCGAAAATGGACGTACGCGCCGCTGTTGCCATTCAGGCAGGAAAACCGCTTGAGGTCATGACCGTTCAGCTTGAAGGTCCGCGCGCCGGCGAAGTGCTTGTTGAGGTCAAGGCGACCGGCATCTGCCACACGGATGATTTCACCCTGTCGGGTGCCGATCCGGAAGGTCTGTTTCCGGCGATCCTCGGCCATGAAGGTGCTGGCGTCGTGGTTGATGTCGGCCCCGGCGTCACCTCGGTCAAGAAGGGCGACCATGTCATTCCGCTCTATACGCCGGAATGCCGCGAGTGTTACTCCTGCACATCGCGCAAGACCAATCTCTGCACCTCCATCCGCGCCACCCAGGGCCAGGGCGTGATGCCTGACGGTACCTCGCGCTTCTCCATCGGCAAGGACAAGATCCACCACTATATGGGCTGCTCGACCTTCTCGAACTACACGGTCCTGCCGGAAATCGCGCTGGCCAAGATCAATCCCGACGCGCCCTTCGACAAGGTCTGCTACATCGGTTGCGGCGTGACGACCGGTATCGGCGCCGTCATCAACACCGCCAAGGTCGAGATTGGCTCAACGGCGATCGTCTTCGGTCTTGGCGGCATCGGCCTCAACGTGCTGCAGGGCCTGCGCCTTGCCGGCGCCGACATGATCATCGGCGTCGACATCAACCCCGACCGCAAGGCCTGGGGCGAGAAGTTCGGCATGACCCACTTCGTCAACCCGAAGGAAGTCGGCGAGGATATCGTGCCCTATCTCGTCAACATGACGAAGCGCAACGGCGACCTGATCGGCGGCGCGGATTATACCTTCGACTGCACCGGCAACACGAAGGTCATGCGCCAGGCGCTGGAAGCCTCGCATCGCGGCTGGGGCAAGTCGGTCATCATCGGCGTTGCCGGTGCCGGCCAGGAAATCTCCACGCGCCCCTTCCAGCTCGTCACCGGCCGCAACTGGATGGGCACGGCCTTCGGCGGCGCGCGCGGCCGCACGGATGTGCCGAAGATCGTCGACTGGTACATGGAAGGCAAGATCCAGATCGATCCGATGATCACCCACACCATGCCGCTCGAAGACATCAACAAGGGCTTCGAGCTGATGCACAGGGGTGAGAGCATCCGCGGCGTGGTCGTTTATTGATCGACAACAGATGAAGGGCAGCGCCTTTTGCGCCTGCCCTTCATGCAAATGTGATCGCCCCGGCCGCCCTGCAGCCGGCGCGATTAACGGGACGGTAAATCTATCGTCGTAAGCCGATATTACGCGGCGAAGTTGAAAAATCTCTTTCCCCGGCCAAATCATGCCAGACAGCGGAGAGTGACCCCTGAAAATCGTACCGATCGACAACGGAAACCGCGCCGCCGCTGTTACCCTTTTGGCGAAAGGTTTCCCCGAAAAAAGCGAGGCCTTCTGGTCGCGCGGGCTGGCGCTCATCAATGAACACCACCAGCGCCGGGAACTCGGCGCAATCGGGCAATTGCTGCTGAAGGGCGAGGATGCGGCAGGTGTGCTGCTGACGATCCGCAACCGCCTGCCGGATAGCGGCAGGATCGTCGTCAACCTGTCCAGCTGGTATGTCGAACCCTCCTGCCGATGGTTTGCGCCGCGCATGTTGCAGATGGCCTCCTCCGCCGAGGAGGAACTGTTCACCGACCTCACCCCCTCTCCCGAAGCCTGCAGGCTGAATGAGCGGCTGGGTTTCCACACGGTGACGGATTGCACGCTGTTTTATCCCCTGCCGCTCACCGCACTCCGTCCGGCAGGCGCGCGGCTCAGCCCGCTTGCCGCCATGCCTGCGGATACCCTGCCGGATGCAATGCGCGACATGCTTGAAGATCATGCGCGACTGGGCTGCATCGTCGCCGTTATGCAGGCGGATGGCCGTCAGCATCCGCTGGTATTTCTAAAGACCACAACCAGAAAACTGCCCTCCGCCCGCTTGATCTATTGCGAGGACCGGGAGATCGCCCAGAGGCACATATCCGCGATCGCCCGCCATCTTCTTGGCCAGGGCAGGCTTGCCCTCACCATGGCCGCACTGGAGGGTGAACGAAACGCCGGCGGATTTGCCGCACATAAATCAGCGCCGATACAAGTAAAAGGCGTATGGAACCCACGATTTATTAACGAAACATACTCAGAGTTGGTGTTATTGCCACCCTAGGTATTTTAGTGGTGCCTGCACGACCTGACGGAATCTTGGCCTTTACAGAAAAAAGCGCCTTTCCGGGCAGGTTTATGGGAAACACGGGAAATCGGAGAACAAGCATGCTTGCGGCGAAAAAGAGCGAAATCGACGTTGCTGATACCATCTATTCCTATCTCTCCAACCGCTTCCCCGCCTATGCGCCCTTTTCCGCCGACACGCTGCTTCTCGAAGGCGGCGTGATCGATTCGCTTGGCTTTCTGGAGCTGATGATCTTTCTCGGCGAGGGTTTCGGCATCATTCTCGATGACGAGCATTTCACGCCGGAAAATCTCGGCACGCCCGCAGACCTCATCGCCTTCGTCCTCAGGGAACGGAGGAGATGACACCCCATTTCCTGCTGCACCATCTTCTTGCCGCACGCGCGGCAAGCGACGATCAGGCCCTCGTTCATAAAGAACAATCGCTGAGTTATCGCGAATTCGCCGCAGCGGCGGCGCGATGCGCGGCGGCCCTGCAGCAGGCCGGCGCGAAACGCGGCGACCGCGTCGTCATCTATCTGCCACGCGGCATCGAGGAATGCTGGTCGATCTTCGGTGTCAGCATGGCGTCCGGTGTTTTCGTTCCGGTCAATGCGCTGCTGAAATCGCAGCAGATCCGCCATATCGTCGCGGATAGCGGCGCGAAAATCGTCATCAGCAACAGGGCAATGCAGGCGGAACTGGATGCTGCGTTGCAAGGGCTGACCGATGTGACCCTGTTGCTGGCGGAAGATATCGAAGGCCACACAAGCATGCCTGCCCGCCCTTCGGCGGCAATCGGCGAAGACCTCGCCGCCATCCTCTATACATCGGGCTCCACCGGCTCGCCCAAGGGCGTGATGCTGTCGCACCGCAATCTTCTGGCCGGCGCGCGCATCGTGCGCACCTATCTGGAGATCACGGCAAGCGACCGCATTCTTTCCCTCCTGCCCTTCAGCTTCGATTACGGTCTGAACCAGCTGCTGACGGCGGTGGAACAGGGCGCGACCACGGTCATCTCCACCTTCCGGCTGGGCGACGATATCGTCCGCGATCTGCGCGACCATGCCGTCACAGGTCTTGCCGGCGTGCCGACCGTCTGGGCAATCCTGACCAGAGCGGCCCCGTCGCTGGCAAAGACGCCACTGCCGCATCTGCGCTACATTACCAATTCCGGCGGGCGTGTGCCGCAGGAAACCGTAAAAGCGCTGCGCGAAAAGCTGCCGGACACGAAAATCTACCTGATGTATGGTCTGACCGAGGCTTTCCGTTCCACCTTCCTGCCACCGGAAGAAATCGACAGCCGGCCGACCTCCATCGGCAAGGCTATCCCGGAATGCGAGATCTTCATCGTCACCGACAAGGGACAGCGGGCAAAACCGGGCGAGCCCGGCATTCTCGTCCATCGTGGCCCGACGGTTTCGCTGGGTTACTGGAACCGGCCGGAAGACACGGCGAAAGTGCTGCGTCCCCATCCCTTCATCCCGGCGGCACTGGGCGGCGAAACCGTCTGCTATTCCGGCGATCTGGCCGTGGAAGACGAAGACGGTTTCTTCAGCTTCGTTGCCCGCGACGATGCGATGATCAAATCGTCCGGCTATCGCATCAGCCCGACAGAGGTGGAGGAAAGCCTGATGTCGACAGGGCTGTTCCAGCAGGTCGCCGTCATCGGTCTGCCGGACCCCTTTGCCGGTGAAAAGGTACATGCGGTCGCAACCGCCGCCAATGAGACCACCGACGTTTCAGCAGCGCTGAAGAAGGCCGCCGAAATGCTCGCCCCCTTCATGATCCCGCGCGCCATCGAACTGGTCGACCGGCTGCCGGTCACCGCCAATGGCAAGGTGGATTACCGCGCGCTGGTGCGCGAACGGACGGACAATGTCGCCCACGGATAAAACCCAGAGCCACGGCCCGGCCCTTGCGGCTGCGCAATTTGCGGTCACTGACAATGATCTCGTCATTGGCGGGCTTGCGGTGCGCGATATCGTCGCCCAAACCGGAACGCCGTGCTTCCTCTATGATGCAAGCGCCATGCGCCGCGCCTATCGGAGCCTTGAAACGGCGCTCTCGGGCTTTGCCGATATCTATTATTCGGTGAAGGCCAATCCCCTGCCCGCCATTATCGCGCTCTTCCGGCAGCAGGGCGCGGGTGCAGAAATCGCCTCCGTTGGCGAATATCGCGCCGCCATCAAGGCTGGCGTCGCACCTGAGAACATCATCTTCGCCGGCCCCGGCAAGGGCATGGCCGAATTGCGCGAGGTGATCGAGGGCGGCATCGGCGAAATCCATATTGAAAGCGCCGAGGAAATCGCCCGCATCGAGGAGATCGGCAAACCGGTCAAAGCCTCGATCCGCATCAACCCCGTGCCGGATACTCAAGCCGGCGCCATGCGCATGGGCGGCAAGGCCACCGCTTTTGGTTTCGACGAGGAAGAGCTGGAAAACGTCCTGCCGCTTTTCAGGGACGCCAGACATATTGATCTCGTCGGCGTGCACATCTATGGCGGCACGCAGATCCTCGACGCCGACATGCTTGTCTCCCAATGGCGACACGCCATTTCCCTTGCCGCACGCATGGCGCAAATGCTGGGCAGACCGCTTGAAACCATCGATCTCGGCGGTGGCCTCGGCATCCCCTATTTCGCCGGGGAAACGCCGCTTGATCTTGCAACGGTCAGCGCCGCCATTCCCGATCTCAAGGCGCTTGTGCAAGCGCATCCGCTGATAACCGACGCCCATATCATCGTCGAACCCGGCCGCTTCCTCGCCGGCCCCGGCGGCCTCTATGTGGCGGAAGTAAATTCGGTGAAAAGCTCACGCGGCACCACCTTCGTGGTGACGGATGGCGGTATGCACCACCATCTGGCGGCCTCGGGCAATCTCGGCCAGATCGTCAAGCGCAACTATCCCATCGTCGCGCCCGCCAAGATGCAGGCAGATCACGACGAGACAGCAACCATCGTCGGTCCGCTCTGCACACCGCTCGACACACTGGCCCGCAATGCGGCTCTGCCGAAACTGAAGACCGGTGACTTACTCGCCATCCTGCAATCGGGCGCCTATGGCGCCAGCGCCAGCCCTGCGGGTTTTCTCAGCCATGCGGCAGCGAAGGAAGTGCTGGTGGAGGATGGTGTGTTTGAGGCGATCGGACGCTGATCACACCCGCAGCAACCTGTCCCCCACCGCGAATTTCGATTTCAGCAAACACTCGTCATATTCGGCTTCCGCGACGGAATCGAAGACGATGCCGCCCCCGACATTAAAGACGGCACGACCATCATCGAACAGGCTGAGTGTGCGGATCGCTACTGAGAACCGCATGTCACCGTCAGGGGATATAAAGCCGATCGCGCCGCAATAGGCGTCGCGTGGGCCAGCTTCCAGCTCGCGCAGAATTTTCATCGCCCACATTTTCGGTGCGCCGGTGACGGAGCCGCAGGGAAACAGCGCGGCGAAGATGTTTTCCACCGTCACCTCGGACAGAAGCTTCGCCCTGACATGGCTGACCATCTGGTGAACGGTGGGATAGGTCTCGATATCGAACAGCCGCGGCACATGAAGGCTACCGACCTCGGTGATACGGGAAATATCGTTGCGCAGCAGATCGACGATCATGCGGTTTTCAGCCAGCGTCTTTTCATCCGCCAGCATCGCCGCAATGATTGCCCGGTCCTCCTCCGCATCCGCCCCGCGCGGTGTCGTTCCCTTCATCGGATGGGTTTCGATGAAACCGTCCCTGTCGACCGAAAAAAACAGTTCCGGTGAGCGCGACAGGATGACCGGGCCGCCAAGATCGACCAGCGCGCCGTATTTCACCGGTTGCCGCTCGATCAGCGACCAGAAGGCGGTGAGCGGGTCGCCACTCCAGCGAGCGGTGACGGGCATGGTCAGATTGCCCTGGTAACAGTCACCACGACGCAGATGGTCGTGCAAGCGCGCAAAGCGCTTTTGGTATTCTTGGAGCGTCCAGGCCGGCACGGGATTGGAGAGGAATGCATCCGCATCCGGCAGCGCGTCAGGGCGCGCAAACCGCCCCGCATCCGGCTGTGGGCCGGAAAAGACGCCGAAGGTCAGAAACGGCACGTTGCGAGGCTCGGCGGCAAAAGGCGCAAGCTTTGGTTCGAACAGGAAACCCGCCTCGTAGGACATATAGCCGGCAAGATATTTACCGGCCCGGCGCAGCTGTTCCATGCGCTTCAGCGCGGCGAAAAACGCCTCAGGCTCATCCGCGACGATGATCTCTTCCGGCTCGGCGAAGGCTGTCACCGTGCCGGTCGTGTCATCCCGGAAAAGAACGTAAGGCGCATGTGCCAAGGAAAAAATCCGTAGAAGGTAAATCTGGAGACTTCAGGGCGTCGGAAAGAAACCTCTCCATCGTCATCCTCGATCATCGGATCAAGTCCGAGGATGTCTCGAGGATCTACCGCCCGTTGACTTTAGTTGCCTCGGCAGATCCTCGGCACAGGGCCGAGGATGACGTCGAGTGTGGAAGAAAGGTTCGCCATCTCCATTAAACCGGGTCTATGTCGCCCCGCGCCCACATCTCTATGGTTTCCGCATAAAAATCGGCGAAACGGCCTTCCTCGATCGACTTGCGGATACCCTGCATCAGCTCCTGATAATAGGCAAGATTGTGCCAGGAGAGCAGCATGCCGCCCAGCGCCTCGTTGGAGCGGGTGAGATGATGCAGATAGGCGCGGGAATAATCGCGCGAGGCCGGGCAGTTGGACTGCTCGTCGAGCGGACGCATATCCTCGGCATGGCGGGCGTTGCGGATATTGACCCTGCCACGACGGGTAAAGGCAAGCCCGTGACGGCCGGAGCGGGTCGGCATCACGCAGTCGAACATGTCGATGCCACGCGCCACCGATTTCAGGATGTCGTCAGGCGTGCCGACGCCCATCAGGTAACGCGGCTTTTCGGTGGGTAACACCGGAAGAGTGATATCGAGCATGCCGAGCATCACATCCTGCGGTTCGCCGACGGCAAGACCGCCGACGGCGTAGCCCTTCAGATCAAGCTGCTTCAGCCCTTCGGCGGAACGAATGCGCAGATCCGGCTGGTCGCCGCCCTGCACGATGCCGAACATGGCCTTGCCGGGCTGCTCGCCGAAGGCGACGCGGCAGCGTTCCGCCCAGCGCAGCGACATTTCCATGGCGCGCTCGATTTCCTTGCGCTCGGCCGGCAGCGCAATGCATTCATCGAGCTGCATCTGGATGTCCGAATCGAGCATGCCCTGAATTTCGATCGAGCGTTCCGGCGACATATGGTGCAGCGAACCGTCCACATGGCTCTTAAAGGTCACGCCCTGCTCATCCAGCTTGCGCAAGCCGGAAAGCGACATCACCTGAAAACCGCCGCTATCGGTGAGGATCGGATGCGGCCAGCGGATCAGCTCATGCAGACCGCCCAGACGCGCAACGCGCTCCGGGCCGGGCCGCAGCATCAGGTGATAGGTATTGCCGAGAATGATATCGGCCCCCAGCTCGCGCACCTGATCGAGATACATGGCCTTGACGGTGCCAACAGTGCCGACCGGCATGAAGGCGGGCGTGCGGATGACGCCGCGCGGCATGGCGACTTCGCCGAGGCGCGCGCCGCCGCTCGTGGCTTTCAGGGTGAAGGTGAATTTGTCGTGCATCAGTTTTTCCGGAACAACAGGCTGGAATCGCCATAGGAATAGAAACGGTATCCGGTTTCGATGGCACGCTTATAAGCGTCACGCATCGTTTCGAGACCGCAGAAAGCCGAAACCAGCATGAACAGCGTCGATTTCGGCAGGTGGAAATTGGTCATGAGCATATCGACAGCCCGGAAACGGTAACCAGGCGTGATGAAGATGCCGGTGGCATCGGACCATGGGTGGATAACGCCATTCTCGTCGGCCGCACTTTCGATGAGCCGCAGCGATGTTGTGCCGACGCAGACAATGCGCCCGCCGCGCGCCTTCACCGCATTCAGCCGGTCAGCGGTTTCCTGCGAGACATGGCCGATCTCGAAATGCATCTTGTGATCGTCGGTATCGTCGGACTTCACCGGAAGGAAAGTGCCTGCCCCAACGTGAAGCGTCACGAAATGCCGCTCGATACCAGCCTTGTCCAGTGCTTCGAACAGATCGGGCGTGAAATGCAGCCCGGCGGTGGGGGCGGCAACCGCACCTTTTTCGCGGGCATAGATGGTCTGGTAGTCGGTCTGGTCCCGCTGGTCCTCTGGCCGTTTGGCGGCGATATAAGGCGGCAAGGGAATATGGCCGACCGAGGCAATCGCCTCGTCCAGAACAGGGCCGGAAACGTCGAACAGCAGCGTTATCTCGCCATCCTCGCCCTTTTCCTCGACGGTGGCCTCCAGATGGGCAAGGCCGCAGGCATTGTCGCGCTCATAACCGAACCGGATGCGGTCGCCTTCCTTGATGCGCTTGCCGGGGCGGGCGAAAGCCTTCCAGCGCGACTGGTCGGCACGCATGTGCAGCGTGGCCGAAACCGACGTCTCCGGCGCACCTTCGCGCAGCCTGACACCTTCCAGCTGGGCGGGAATGACGCGCGTGTCGTTGAAAACAAGCGCGTCGCCGGGCCTCAGGAAAGACGGCAGGTTAAAGACGCGGTGGTCTTCCATGCGGTTTTCATTCGGATCGACCACCAGCAGGCGCGCGCTGTCGCGCGGATTCGCCGGGCGAAGGGCAATATTCTCCTCGGGCAGATCGAAATCGAACAGGTCTACACGCATTGCAAGGGCTCTCGAAAATATCAAAACCCGCCTCGCAGCAAACTGCCGGCGGGTCGTTGTTGGTGAAGCGGCTTCCTCCCCTCCACGTCATCCTCGGGCTTGACCCGAGGACCCATGACGCTGGCGGGAATGGATCCTCGGGTCAAGCCCGAGGATGACGTCGAGTGCGAGGAACACTCCATCAGCAAAACATCCGCCCGCCCTGCAGTTCAGCAAGGCGGGAGAAACTCTTTAACCTCAAGCCGCCGAAGCAAGCTTCATGGAAACGATCGAATCGGGATCCTTCACCGGCTCGCCGCGCTTGACCTTGTCGATGGCTTCCATGCCTTCGATGACCTGGCCCCAGACGGTGTACTGCTTGTTCAGCCACGGCGAATCGGTGAAGCAGATGAAGAACTGCGAGTTGGCGGAGTTCGGGCTCTGCGAACGGGCCATGGAGCAGGTGCCGCGAACGTGCGGAATGGCGGAAAATTCAGCCTTCAGGTCTTCCTTTTCAGAGCCGCCCATGCCGGCGCGTGCCGGGTTGAAGCTTTCCGAACCCTTCTTGCCGAACTTCACGTCGCCCGTCTGGGCCATGAAGTCTTCGATGACGCGGTGGAACACGACGCCATCATAAGCGCCTTCCGATACCAGTTCCTTGATACGGGCAACGTGGCCCGGAGCAACTTCCGGAAGCAGCTGGATCACGACCTTGCCGGTCGTCGTTTCCATGATGATGGTGTTTTCCGGATCCTTGATCTCGGCCATGACTATTCTCCTCTGTTCGGGCTCTATTGCCCTACCTTACTTCTTGCCGACGGTGACCTTGATCATCCGGTCGGGGTTGGAAACTTCGCCGTTGCTGCCCTGCCCGCGCTTGATCTTGTCCACGGCTTCCATGCCGGACACGACCTTGCCGACCACGGTATATTGACCGTTCAGGAACGGGCCATCGGCAAACATGATGAAGAACTGCGAATTGGCGGAATTCGGATCCTGCGAGCGGGCCATGCCGACGACACCGCGCGTGAACGGCGTCTTGGAGAACTCAGCCGGAATATCCGGCAGGTCGGAACCGCCGGTGCCGGCGCGCTGGGCGTTGAAGCTTTTTTCCATGTTGCCATACTGCACGTCGCCGGTCTGCGCCATGAAACCGTCGATGACGCGGTGGAAGGCGACATTGTCATAAGCGCCCTTCTTGGCCAGCGCCTCGATCTGCGCCACGTGCTTGGGCGCGACTTCCGGCATCAGTTCGATGACGACGGGACCGTCCTTCAGCTGGACGGTGAGAAGTTCGGCGGCGGAAGCAATGGTGCTGGCGGCAAGCGCGCCTGCAAACATGGCGCCGGCAAAGGCAAATCGAACGAGTTTCATCGGATTGGCTCCAGAATGTGGGGCTGAAGTCAGCGCTTCAGCTTGGCGTTGAGGGCTTCAAGCACGGCTTTCGGCACGAAGGCATCGACATTGCCGCCCATGGCGGCGATCTGCCGGACCAATGTGGCTGTAATGGGTCGCGAGGATGTTCCGGCGGGCAGGAACACGGTCTGGATATCGGGCGCCATCTGGCGGTTCATGCCGGCCATCTGCATTTCATAATCGAGATCGGTACCGTCGCGCAGGCCGCGCAGCAGGAGGCGCGCGCCGTGCTTTCGGGCGGCATCCACGACCAGATTGTCGAAGGAAACGACTTCCATGCGCGCCGCCTCATCGGGCAGCTGCTCGGCAAGCGCCTGCTTTATCAGCGCCGCCCGCTCCTCGAAACTGAACAGCGGCGCTTTTCCGGGATGAATGCCGACGGCGACGATGACTTTCGACGCCACGTTCAGCGCCTGGATAAGCACATCAAGATGTCCGTTGGTCATCGGATCGAATGATCCTGGATAAAAGGCAATCGTCATATCGCTCTCAGATGGTGGGCGCGCTTCGATGCTGGGTACCATGTGCCCGCCTTTTGTCATGGAGAGCCACGCGGCGCAAGACTTTATAACCGCGCAGCCCAACCGGGGCTGGCGCGTGAACCCGCGATGAATGAGCCGTTCAGTGCGGTTTCAGAGCTATTTTGTTTAAATGCACAGCATCGGGAAACCGAAACGCCCCTCACCCGTTAAACATCCGGAGAATTGAAAATGCTGGCCTTCATGATCGTCCTTTCGATCATCGCTTCATTCGCAGCCGAGTATCTTTTTCTCGAATGACGACCTCAGCCAGTTTCCTGAACGCCAGATGAACGAGCCATTCAAGGAAGTTTCACAGGCGCGATGCTAATCGATTTTTACGGTTGACGCGGAACATGTCGAGACATGGCGCGTTAAGAAAGAACCAAAGGAACGGACATATGTTTGTAAGAGAAAAACAGTCTACTTCGGCGAAAATCAGCGTCATCAGCACCGCCTGGACAGTACTGGTTATCGCAATGGTAGCAACGACGTTTAGCCTTTATGAGCAGAAGCCTGAAACCCAGGGACCGGACTATCCGCAGCTGACCGCCCGTTACCAGTATATGAATTATTACTGATAACGGGGAGAATTTCCTCGAAACTCCCGGAGACGATATCATGTTCACATTTCTGACGATGCTTCTGGCCCTGATCAGCGTAATGTTCGTGACGTCAATGATCTCCGTCGTCGCCGAGATGCGGCGGGAAGACGAGGAGTTCAAGGCGATGATCCGGCGCGACCGCGCCTTCTGAGCGCGTCAGACCGGCCTGACAGCCGATTCAGGAACGATTCTTCACAACCGCCTGGCCGCTCCGGGCGGTTTTATTTTGCGCCTCATGAAGGCAATGCGGCGAAGATGAAGGCGGAAAAACGCCGCTCCAATCACATAACCGTTTTCAAAACCCCGTTTTTCCAAGGCAAATTCCCTTCAATTTCCGTTTGGATTGATTTAAGGAACGCCGATACGTTGCGGGCCGGACAGCCGGCGACCGCGATGACGTTCCTGTGAGGTTTGCATAACGATGCTCGATTCCCTGAGAAATGCTTCTCGAACCATGGCAGCCAAGCTGCTGCTTCTCCTGCTTGTTGTTTCGTTCGGCGTCTGGGGCGTCTCCGCATCGCTTGTCACCGCCAATTCCCACGCCGTCATGACGGTGGGCGACCAGACGGTCAGCCCGGAGGAATTCCGCCTCGCTTATCAGCGCCAGATTTCCGATCTCAGCCGCCAGTTCGGCACAAGGCTGACGACAGAACAGGCCAAGGCCTTCGGCATCGACCGTCAGGTCTTCAGCCAGCTTGCGGCGGGTGCAGCGCTCGATGAGCTGGCTTCCAGGATGAATCTCGGCCTTTCGGAAGACCGCCTTGCCAACCTGATCGCCGAAGACCCGGCCTTCAAGTCGGTCAACGGCCAGTTCGACCGCAACCTGTTCAGCGAACGCCTGCGCAATTCCGGTTTCCGCGAGGACGACTATATCAAGGAACGCAGCAAGGTTGCCGTCAGAAGCCAGATCGTCGAAGCCGTGTCGGATGGTTTTACCGCACCGCAGGTGCTGGTGGACGCGCTGAAGCAGTATCGCAACGAACAGCGCGCGGTCGATTACGTCATTCTCTCCAATGCCGTCATCCCGCCGGTCAAGGCGCCGGGCGACGACGTGCTCACGCCCTGGTTCGAGACCAACAAGACGAAATATCGCGCACCGGAATTCCGCAAGTTCACCTATGTGAAGCTCGAGCCTTCCGACATTGCCGAGCCGGCCTCGGTAACCGACGCGCAGATTGCCGACTATTATGAAAGCCACAAGGACAGCTTCCGCACCGCCGGCCGCCGGACGGTTGAACAGCTGACCTTTACGGACAAGGAAATGGCCGCCGCCGCCGCCGAACAGATTCGTCTCGGCAACACCACCTATGATCAGGTGGTGAAGGACCAGGGCAAGACTGCCGCCGACGTGACGCTCGGTGAATTCACCAAGGATACGATCCCCGACCAGTCGATTGCCGATGCCGCCTTTGCCATCCAGAAGGATGGCGGCGTCTCGCCGGTGGTCGAAGGTTCCTTCGGCCCGGTCATCCTGCGTGTCACGGGCATCAAGCCGGAAACCACCCGCACGCTGGACGAGGCAAAGGAAGACATCCGCAAGGATCTCGCCACCGCCGCCGCCGCGGAAGAAATTACCAATGTGCACGACCGTTATGAAGATCTGCGTGCCGGCGGCTCCTCGCTTGCCGATGCGGCACAGCAGCTGAACCTGAAACCCGTCACCATTGCCGCCATCGATGCCGCCGGCCTTGATGAAAAGGGTGATGCAATCGAGGGCCTGCCCTCGCCGCAGCTGGCGCAGGAAGTCTTCAAGACCGAACCCGGCACCGAAGCCCTGCCGATCAATCTCGGCCGCGAAGGCTACATCTGGTTCGATGTCGACCAGATCATTGCCGCCCGCGACCGCACGCTTGCCGAAGTCCGCGACGATGTCGTGGCCGACTGGACGGCGGAGCAGCAGCGCACCGCGCTTGCCGCCAAGGCCGATGAGCTGAAGGCCCGCGTTGAAAAGGGCGAGACGCTCGAGGCCGTGGCCGGCGAACTGAGCCTCGCCGTCGAGCAGAAATCCGGCCTGCGCCGCACCAGCGAGGACGCGATTTTCGGCCGCCAGACAATCGCCGCCGTCTTCTCGGGCGCTGAAGGCGTGGTTGGCACGGCGGCGGACGCCGAAGGTTCCAGCCGCATTCTCTTCAAGGTCACCGCGGTCGACACCAACGCTCCGGCCGACGCGCTTGCCAATGACGACCAGCAGTTCAACGCCATCGCCCGCGCGGCCGGCGACGATATGCTGGACCAGATGGTCAACCGCCTGCAGAATGACTATGGTGTGACCATCAACCAGGCCCTCGCCGATCAGGCGATGGTCGGCTTCTGACCGGGGGGCGGAAACCATGGCCGAACTGAAGCCGCTGATCGCCAAGGTCGCGAACGGAGAAAGCCTGAACCGCGAGGATGCGCGGACGGCTTTCGACATTCTGATGTCGGGTGAAGCCACGCCGTCGCAGATCGGCGGTTTCCTGATGGCGCTGCGCGTGCGCGGGGAAACGGTCGACGAGATCGTCGGCGCCGTCTCCTCCATGCGTGCCCGCATGCTGCCGGTCTCGGCTCCCGCCAATGCCATCGATATCGTCGGAACCGGCGGCGACGGCATCGGCACCTATAATATCTCGACACTGGCTTCGATCATCGTTGCCGGCACAGGCCTGCCGGTCGCCAAGCATGGCAACCGGGCGCTGAGCTCCAAATCCGGCACGGCGGATGCTTTGTCGGCGCTCGGCGTCAAGCTCGATATCGGTCCCGATCTCATCGCCCGCTGCATCGCGGAGGCGGGTCTCGGCTTCATGTTCGCGCAGATGCATCATTCCGCCATGCGCCATGTCGGCCCGAGCCGCGTCGAACTCGGCACAAGGACCATCTTCAACCTGCTCGGCCCGCTTTCCAACCCGGCGGGTGCAAAGCGCCAATTGCTCGGCGTCTTTTCGCCGCGCTGGCTGGTGCCGCTTGCCGAAGTGCTGCGCGATCTCGGTTCGGAAAGCATCTGGGTCGTGCATGGCGACGGCATGGATGAAGTCACCACCACCGGCGTCACCCATGTGGCGGCGCTGGAAGGCGGCAAAATCCGCACCTTCGATCTGACCCCGAAGGATTTCGGCGTCGACGTTGCTGTAATGGCCGATCTCAAGGGCGGCGACGGCATTGCCAATGCGGCAGCCTTGCGCGACGTTCTGTCGGGCAAGCGCAATGCCTATCGTGACGTGTCGCTCTGCAACGCGGCTGCGGCGCTCGTGATCGCCGGCAAGGCGGAAACGCTGGGTCAGGCAATGACCATCGCCAGCCAGGCGCTTGACAGCGGCGCGGCCGCCGCCGCGCTCGACCGTCTGGTCGCGGTTTCCAACGAAGCCGACCCCCGGCAGGCCGACCATTAAAAGGCCCGCCAGGCCGACCATTAAAAGGAATGAGAGCGAGATCATGAGCGACATTCTGAAAAAGATCGAAATCTACAAACGCGAGGAAATCGCCGCCGCCAAGGCGAAGACCTCTCTGGCCGACCTCAAGGCGATGGCCGCCGACCAGACCGCGCCACGCGGTTTCTACAAGGCGCTTCGGGCAAAACAGGCCGAGGGCAAGTTCGGCCTGATCGCCGAAATCAAGAAGGCGAGCCCCTCCAAGGGCCTGATCCGTCCCGATTTCGATCCGCCGGCACTGGCTGCTGCCTATGAGGCGGGCGGTGCCGCCTGTCTGTCTGTGCTGACGGATAGCCCAAGCTTTCAGGGCGCGCCGGAATTCCTGACCGCCGCCCGCAACGCCTGTGCCCTGCCCGCGCTGCGCAAGGATTTCATGTTCGAGACCTATCAGGTGCATGAGGCCCGCGCCTGGGGCGCGGACTGCATTCTCCTCATCATGGCATCGCTCTCCGACGACGAGGCGAAACGCCTTGAGGACGAGGCTTTCGCGCTTGGCATGGATGTGCTGGTGGAAGTGCATGATGAGGAAGAGACGGAACGGGCCCTGAAGCTCGCCTCGCCGCTCCTCGGCATCAACAACCGCAACCTGCGCACCTTCGAGGTCAGCCTCGAAACCAGCGAAAGACTGGCGACCCGTGTGCCGGCCGAAAAGCTGCTGGTCGGCGAAAGCGGCATCTTCACCTTCGAGGATTGCCGGCGTCTCGAAAAAAGCGGCATCAGCACCTTCCTTGTCGGCGAAAGCCTGATGCGCAAGGACGACGTGACGGCGGCCACCAAAGCCCTTCTGACAGGCCAGTCCGGCATTCTGGCGGCGGAATAATATCCCGATGAGCGATGGCCAGAAGCTCACCCATATCGATGCCTCCGGCGAGGCGCACATGGTCGATGTCGGCGACAAGGCCGAGACCGTCCGCGTGGCCGTCGCCGAAGGCTTCGTGAAGATGAAGCCGGAAACGCTGGCGCTCATCCGCGACGGCAACGCCAAGAAGGGCGATGTCATCGGCACCGCGCGTCTCGCCGGCATCATGGCCGCCAAGCAGACGGCCAATCTCATCCCGCTCTGCCACCCGCTGATGCTGACCAAGGTTGCGGTGGACATTACCGAAGACGCCGCCCTGCCCGGCCTGCGCGTCGAGGCCATGGTGAAACTGTCCGGCAAGACCGGTGTGGAAATGGAGGCGCTGACCGCCGTTTCTGTCACCTGTCTGACGATCTATGACATGGCCAAGGCCGTCGACAAGGCGATGGAAATCGTCAATATCCGCCTGCTCGAAAAGAGCGGCGGCAAATCCGGTGATTTTCGCCGGCAGGAGAGCTGAATGAAACCGCTGCTGCCCGTAGATGATGCCACAAGGCGCCTTCTGGATGCGGCGGTTCCGGTAGCGGAAAACGAGATATTGCCGCTCGCGGAATGTGATGGCCGTGTTCTTTCGGCCGATCTGGCGGCGCGCCTCACCCAGCCTCCCTTCGATGCCTCGGCCATGGACGGTTATGCGTTGCGCAGCGCCGATGCGCCCGCAATCGGCTCCGTCCTCACCGTCATCGGCCAGGCGGCTGCCGGCCATGCCTTTGCCGGCACGATAGGTGAAGGCGAAGCCGTGCGCATCTTCACCGGCGCGCCGGTGCCTGAGGGCGCCGATACGATTCTCATTCAGGAAGATGCCGAAGTGCTGGAAGCGGGCAAAATCCGCACCACTTTCGCAGTCACCGCCGGGAGACATATTCGCCCGCGCGGTCAGGATTTCACCGAAGGCGAAACGGTTCTGGAAGCCGGACGAGAACTCCGCTTCACCGACCTGACACTTACGGCGGCCATGAACCACGCGGCACTTGCCGTCTACCGCAAGCCGCGCATCGCCATTCTCGCCACCGGCGACGAATTGCTGCCGCCGGGAAGCACGCCGCAGCCGGCCCAGATCATCGCCTCCAACACCTTCGGGGTCGCAGCCCTTGCAAGACAGGCCGGCGCCGATGTCGTCGATCTCGGCATCATCGCCGATGACGACACCCTGATCCGCGCCGCCATCGGCAAGGCAATCGCAGCCAAGGTGGACGTGCTGGTGACGCTGGGCGGCGCCTCCGTCGGCGACCACGATCTCGTGCAGGCCGCCTTGAAGGCGGAAGGCATGCAGCTCGATTTCTGGCGTATCGCCATGCGGCCGGGAAAACCGCTGATGGTGGGCGCAATCGGCGCCATGCAGGTTCTCGGCCTGCCCGGAAACCCGGTGGCCAGCCTTGTCTGCAGCCTGCTGTTTCTCGAACCGCTGATTCGCCGGATCGCTCGCCGCGCGCCTTTGGAACGCGCCACGACCGCAAGGACCGCGACCGCGCTGAAGGCCAACGACCACCGGCAGGATTATCTCCGCGCCCGTTTGCGCACCGACGACAACGGCAGGCCGGTGGCGGAAGCCTATGTCAGGCAGGATTCATCGATGATGAACATCCTTGCCCATTCCGACATGCTGATCGTACGCCCGCCCCATGCGCCGGAAGTGCCGGCAGGCACGGAATGCCCGGTCATAAAACTCAGGAGCTGACGCCGCCGCCCGGCGAACGGAGCGGAACGACGCGCTGTTTCAAAAAATTGACGAATATCATCCCGATGCCCACATGAAGCGGAGCAAACCACGCCGTTTGACGTTGAGGCCGGCAAATAAAAACTGTAACATTCTTGCGTTTAGACATGAAAGGCAAAGTTCGCCGCCTATAGGTCATGTCTTCGCCAAGTGAAAAATGCCCCGCCCTGATCTTCCCCTGACATGAACCCTGCGTTGCTGTGCCAAAATAAACCACCTGAAAATCGTTATCGGGATTGACAGAATAAATACGATGCGGTCACCAAGGCGAATAGTAGAGGGAAAAAACTCCGGAAATCTCTAAAAATGAAAATTACTTATAATTATCAATTAAATAAGATAAAAATCGGCGAAAATGGAATTTTCGGGAACAAAAATTAGTTTTCCATAAATTAAGCTTTCCAAAACAGCCCGCATAATAATAATCATAGTCTATAAGCAGACTCACTGGAGTTTCTTGATGAACACGGCATCCACGCCCAAAACAACGGGACCCGACATTGCCGGGCAGATTGCCTACGCCATGCGGAGCATGGGTGTTTCGCCGATCCCGCGCAATTACAGCCTGTTCTACGAAGCCTATATCGGCTCGAACCCCGCCCTGACGAAAGATCTGGCAGCACTTGGAAGCCGGGCCACGCAGGAGGATCTGGACGAGCTTTCCGCGCGCTACGGCGAAAACAATCCCGCAAGGGCGATCGACGACGCACATGAAAAGCTCAGGCGTGAACTGGAAGCGCTGCTGGGCACTTTGCGGCGGGAGCAATCCTCCATCGAGAACTACAACAGGATTCTTGGCGAAACACGCCAGCGTATCGACGACAAGAACGCCTCGAGCACCAATATCCTGAAGAGTGCGATCTCGTTGCTGGCCGAAGCCACCGGCACGAAGATCATCGATGGTGAAAAGGCGTTCAACGACGTCAACCGCCATGCCGAGGAAATGCATCAGGTCCGGCTGGAACTGGATGAATACAAGCGTATCGCCAATACCGACTCGCTGACGCGCCTTTCCAACCGCCGCGCTTTCGACGACCGGCTGGCTTCCGTCTACGACACCTCCATCGGCCTGCAATATACGTCGCTGGTCCTGCTCGATATCGACCATTTCAAACGGATCAACGATACCTTCGGCCATCCCGTCGGCGACAAGATACTCGCCACCGTCGCCTCGGTCATCCGCGCCAATGTCCGCAAGGACGGCTTTGTCGCCAGAAGCGGCGGCGAGGAATTCGCCATCATTCTCGACGGCAATACGCCGGAGGAAGTCATGGTGATGTGCGAGCGCATCCGCCTGTCGCTGGAAAGCACGCCCTTCCGCAATTCGAGGTCGGGCGCCGACTATGGCACGGTAACGATTTCCCTCGGCTTTGCCTCCGCCTCCCAGGCCGGCAATCCAAGCGAGCTTTACGGCCATGCCGATACGGCGCTCTACCACGCCAAGGAAACCGGCCGGAACCGTTCCGTCTTTTACGAGGACGGCATGCAGAAGAACTATACCGGCAAGAACTGGCTGATTTACCGGACGTGAGAAGGATGGCAGCTCCGCCACCATCTCCTTCGTCATGCCGGGCTTGAGTGCCGGCATCCCGTCACGATGTGTCTACGCTGTAGAAAAGCCTTGTGCGATCAAAGACCTGATCGCGCTTCACCCCGGATCAACTCCGGGGTGAAGGAATGGCGCGCTCCGCCATCGCCAATGGCGTAGAGACCGCAGGACTTCGCCGGGCTGCCCGATGGTCGCCCGTTGTTGCGCCTCACCACATGGTCTTCGCCGCCCGCGCCGCCCATTCCCGGTCATAGGTCTCCTGATCAAACTCCGCCTTCGCGGCCTTGAGCAGCAGGCCCGGTGTTGGAAGCGATGTCGGATCGACGAAATTGCCGGGGTTCCACAGTTCGGAGCGCATCAATGCCCTGGCGCACTGGAAATAGACCTCGTCTATGGTGGCCACAATGACGGTACGCGGATGCTTGCCGTCCATCTCGAAGCTTTGCAGCAGCTCCGGATCAACCGAAACAACGGCCCGGCCGTTTATACGCATCGTGGTATTCGAACCGGGGATCAGGAACATCAGCGCCACCCGCGGATCGCGCACGATGTTCAAAAGCGAATCGACGCGGTTATTGCCGCGCCAGTCCGGCAAAAGCACGGTCTTGTCGTCGGCCACCCGCACAACACCGCCCTTGTCGCCGCGCGGTGAACAGTCCATGCCTTCCGGTCCTACCGTCGCCAGCGCCAGAAACGGCGACGCCTCGATCATCAGCCGGTATTCCGCCGTCAGCGTTGCCGTCACCTTCGCGACCGAGGCTTCGCTCGTGCCGTCATAGATGGCCTTCAGTTCTTCCACCGTGCGAATGATCGTCATGTCCGCCATCCCTTCAAATCAATCTGCGTCGCTTGCAAAGACGGCGCCTTTATTCTTCCGCCGTTTCCGCCTTTTCCCGTTCTGCCCTCTCGCGTGCGGTGCGCGCGGCGACGAGGTCGGCCGGCTGGGCATTGCCGCGGATCAGCGAACGGCCGGCATAGATGCCGCCGACGACCTCCATGGCGAAACGTTCCTCGTCGCGGTCGCGGAATTCCTCCACCAGACGGGCGGCGTCTTCCCGCTCCTCACCCATGGCGCCCAGCACTTCCTCGCTGAAATTCAGCGCCGATTCCAGCGTCTCGCGGATCTGGTAGTCCACGCCTGCCTTCAGAAGATCGATCGCGTGGCCACGGTCATAGGCACGGGCGAGAACCGGAACCAGCGGGAATTCGTGCTTGACGATCTCCGCGATCCGCACGGCCGCTTCCTTGTCATCGACGCAGATGAGCACCGCGCGTGACGTGCCCGCGCCGGCCGCATGCAGGATTTCCGCCCGCGAACCGTCGCCATAATAGACCTTGAAGCCAAATTCCGCCGCATCGCGCACGAAGTCGGCATCCTTGTCGATCAGCGACAGCGTGTAACCCCGCGCCAGAAGCGGCTGGCTGACGATCTGGCCGAAACGCCCGAAGCCGATCAGCAGGATGCTGCCCTCGACATTCTCGGGCACATCGAGATCGTCGGTATTGGGCACCGCCGCCGGCACCAGCCGGTCGTGCAGGATGACCATCAGCGGTGTCAGCACCATGGAGATGATGATGGTCGCCGTCAGGATGGCGTTGGATTCGCGGTCGAGAATGCCGGCACTGACGGCGGCCGAATAAAGCACGAAGGCGAATTCACCGCCCTGCGCCATCAGCACCGCCCGCTCCAGACTTTCGCGCCGGGTGGTGCCGAGCGCCCGCGCCACGCCATAGATCAGGAAGGCCTTGAGCAGCATGTAGCCCGCGACGCTGACCAGCACCAGCTGCCAGTTGGAGGCGATGACGGCAAGATCGATCGCCATGCCGACACCGAGGAAGAACAGGCCGAGCAGAATACCGCGAAACGGCTCGATATCGGCCTCAAGCTGGTGACGGAAGGAGGATTCGGACAAAAGCACGCCGGCAAGGAAGGCACCCATGGCCATGGAAAGCCCGCTGACCTGCATCAGCAGCGCAGACCCCAGCACCACCAGCAGGGCTGCGGCCGTCATCACCTCACGCGCACCGGAGGCGGCGAGCAGCCGGAAGAACGGATTGAGAAGATAACGCCCGGCAAGGATGAGCGCACCAACGGCGGCAAGCGCGATGCCCACGGAAATCCAGCGTTCCGACGGCGTCACATGTTCGCCGCCCGAACCGAGAAAGGCGACGAGCGCCAGAAGCGGCACGATGGCCAGATCCTCGAACAGCAGAATGGCGATGATGCGCTGGCCCTTCAGGCTCGACATGCTGTTGCGCTCCTGCAGCATCTGCATGACGATCGCCGTCGAGGTCAGCACGAAACCCGTACCGGCAACGAAGGAGGGAATAAGCGGGAAACCCATGGCCACGCCCACCAGCGTCAGGCCGGCCATACAGACCAGCACCTGCAGCGCCCCGAGCCCGAAAATATCCTGCCGCATCGACCACAACCGCGACGGCTGCATTTCAAGGCCGATAATGAACAGGAACATCACAACGCCGAGTTCGGCAATATGCAGAATGGCCTGCGAATCGGAAAAGAAACCGAGACCGTAAGGCCCGATCACAAGGCCGGCGGCCAGATAACCCAGCACCGAGCCGAGGCCGATGCGCTTGAAGATCGGCGCAGCCACAACGCCCGCGGCCAAAAGCACGACCACCTGGGCCAGATCATTTCCGTTCGCTTCTACAGCCACACGCCACCCCGCTGAAAATCGATAAGACGAGGGTGTTCCCTCCCTCACTTCCTAACGCATCAGCGTGAAAAGCGAAAACGATTTTACTGAAGGGCGATGCGCAGATTCAACGGGTTATTTGTCCCTCAGGCATGCGGGCTTCAGATGCCCCTTTCCTCCTCCCCCTCATTCCTGTGCTTGTCACGGAAATTCAGTCGACGCGCACCGGTGCGGCGGGAGGAGTCTTTTTCAGCCGAAGGACTTGGGCTGGCTGGTTTCCTGTGACAGGCACAGGAATGAGGGTGGGGAGCGTCCGCAGACCTTGCATCCGTCTACCGGTATCGCGGTTCCCTGCTCAGGCCCTTTTCGGCGAGCTGTCGTTCATAGTCGGCAAACAGCGCGTCGCCGGTCTCACCCAGTTCCTTCAGATATTTCCAGGTGTAGATACCGCTGTCATGGCCATCATCGAAAACGATGCGAACCGCATAATTGCCGGTCGCGACCATGGAACGGATGGCAACATCGCGTTTGCCGGGAACCGTGACCTTTTGTCCCGGCCCGTGCCCCTGCACTTCCGCCGAGGGCGAAAGCACGCGCAGCATCTCGGCTTGAAGGCGGTAAACGCTTCCATCGTCAAAGAAAACGGTCAGTTCCCGCCGGTCTTTCGACACAAGCAGCTCGGTCGGCCAGGCATCGCTCATTTTTCACTTCCGCAAGCTCGTCATATGCGTCAGAATTACGGACTTGCCTCGCGATAGGCAAGCCACTACATCATTTGAAAGGCGCATCGCGCAATGAGGATGGAGACGTGAACGGTTTCCCCGGATCGCTTGAAAAAGCGCAATTCCTGACGGAAAACAACGCACCGATGATTGATCCCTTCGGCCGCGCCATCACCTATCTGCGCGTTTCAGTCACCGACCGCTGCGATTTCCGCTGCACCTATTGCATGTCCGAACACATGACCTTCCTGCCGAAGAAGGACCTTCTGACGCTGGAAGAGCTCGACCGGCTCTGTTCCGTCTTCATAACGCGCGGCGTGCGCAAGCTCAGGCTCACCGGCGGCGAGCCGCTGGTGCGCAAGAACATCATGTCGCTGGTGCGGAATCTTGGCCGCCATGTGCGCACCGGTGCGCTGGAAGAACTGACGCTGACCACCAATGGCTCGCAGCTGGCCAAATTCGCCGCCGAACTTGCCGATTGCGGCGTCAAGCGCATCAACGTCTCGCTGGACACGCTCGACCGCGATAAATTTCGCCAGATCACCCGCTGGGGCGATATCGACCGTGTCATGGAAGGGCTGGATGCCGCACAGGCAGCCGGCATCAAGGTCAAGCTCAACGCCGTGGCGCTGAAGGATTTCAACGACACCGAAATTGCCGAAATCATGCGTTTCGCCCATGGTCGCGGCATGGACCTGACGGTCATCGAAACCATGCCGATGGGCGAGATCGAGGAAGACCGGACCGACCGCTACCTGCCGCTTTCGAAACTGCGCGCCGATCTCGAAAAGCGCTTCACGCTCATCGACAGCGATTACCAGACCGGCGGCCCCGCCCGTTACGTGACGGTGAAGGAAACCGGCGGACGGCTCGGCTTCATCACGCCGATGACCCATAATTTCTGCGAAAGCTGCAACCGTGTCCGTCTCACCTGCACCGGCACGCTTTATATGTGCCTCGGCCAGGACGATGCCGCCGACCTGCGCACGGCGCTGCGCGCCTCCGACAGCGACGCCTATCTGTCCAGCGCCATCGATGAGGCCCTTCTGCGCAAGCCCAAGGGGCATGATTTCATCATCGACCGCACCCACAAGCGTCCCGCCGTCGCCCGCCATATGAGCGTGACCGGCGGCTGAGCGACAGCTGAACCTCTTTCTCGTCCACCCACCCATATAAACGGTTGAATTGCCGGCGGCTCCGTGCCACGTCTCTTTACATGGAGGAATGCGCCGCCGCGCCCGCGAGGCCGCCCGAAACCGTCTGAAAGGGCGATCAGGGTAAAACTGCGCATGGTCTGGGATCGTATGGAATGGCATTGACGGACAATACGCGCGGCGCGCTTTTCATGGCGCTCGCCATGGCAAGCTTCACGGCCAACGACGCCCTGACGAAATCCGTCACACCCTACATCAACACCGGCCAGATCATGTTCGTGCGCGGCATCATGACCGTGGTGCTGATCTATATCGCCGCCCGGCATTTCGGCGCCCTGAGACCGCTCAAGACCCTGCTGCGCCCCATCATCATCCTGCGCTGTCTCTGCGAAGTGACTGCTGCCGTGCTGTATCTGACGGCGCTGGGCCTCATCGAATTTTCCAATGCCTCGGCCATATTGCAGTCCCTGCCGCTGGTGGTGACGCTGGGTGCGGCGCTGTTCCTGCGCGAGCCGGTCGGCTGGCGGCGCTGGGTGGCCATCATCGTCGGCTTCATCGGCGTACTCGTCATCATCAGGCCCGGCCCGGAAGGCTTCACGCCGGGTGCGCTGCTGGTCGTCGCATCGCTCGCCGTTACCGCCGCGCGCGATCTGCTGACCCGGAAAATGTATGCCGATGTGCCCTCGCTCGCCATCACCGTCATCACCGCCTTCGTCAACATGGCGGTGGGCGGCCTTCTGATCGTGCCTTTCGGCGGCTGGCAGCCGATGAACGTCACGATCGTCTCGCATCTCGCCGCTTCGGCCATTCTGGTGCTGGTCGGTTATCAGGCGATCATTCTCGCAATGAGATCGGGCGAAATCTCCTTCGTCGCGCCGTTCCGTTATACCGGCCTGCTCTGGGGTTTCATGATCGGTGTGTTCTTCTTCAACGAAAAGATCGACAGTTTCACCATCATCGGCGCCATGATCGTCATCGGTTCAGGCCTTTATACCTTCTACCGCGAAAGCCTGCGCAAGCGTTCGCAGATGGCCAAGCGCGCAGCCGCGACACCAACGGCTGCGACCACGGTGCGGCCGGCTTCCGTAACGAAAACTGCCGTTACGGAAGAGGCGGGAGAATGAGATGAAAAGCGGCCGTTTTTTCGATCGGACCACTCCGCCCCACATTATCACGCTGGTCGTCATCGCCGGCGTCGCGGCGCTGTGCATGAATGTGTTCCTGCCCTCGCTTGCGGCCATGGCGCTCTATTTTGAGACCGATTACGCGGTGATGCAATTTGCCGTTTCAGGCTACCTCGCCGCCACCGCCTGCCTGCAACTGCTGATCGGCCCGCTTTCCGATCTTTTCGGCCGCCGCCCGGTCATGCTTGCCAGTATCGCGATCATGATTGCCGCCACGCTGGTCTGCATGCTGGCGCCGAATATCACCGTCTTCATGATCGGGCGCGTCGCACAGGCGGCCGTCGTTTCCGGCTTCGTATTGGCCCGCGCCATCGTGCGCGACATGGTGCCGATGGAACAGGCCGCCTCGATGATCGGCTATGTGACCATGGGCATGTCGGTGGTGCCGATGGTTGGCCCGACGGTTGGCGGGTTGCTCAACGACATTTCCGGCTGGCAGTCGAGCTTTGCGCTCCTTGCCCTGCTCGGCGTCGGCATTCTGGTGCTCGCCTGGTTCGATCTCGGCGAAACCAACCACAATAAGTCGGCGAGTTTTTCACAGCAGTTCCACGCCTGGCCGGAACTCCTGCGCTCGCCGCTGTTCTGGGGTTATGCGCTGACCTCGACCTTCTCGTCAGGCATGTTCTTTTCCTTCCTCGGTGGCGCGCCCTTCGTCGGCAGCGTGCTTTATGGGCTTGCCCCGGCCATGCTCGGCCTGCAATTCTTCTTCATGGCCAGCGGTTACATGCTCGGCAATTTCGTCTCCGGCCGTTATGCCAGCCAGATCGGCATCACCCGCATGATGCTCTCGGGCAATGTCATCGCCATTGCCGGCATCGTCACAACCATCGTGCTGATCACCGGCGGGGCGGAAAGCGCCTATGCGTTCTTCGTGCCGCTTGCCCTGATCGGCGTCGGCAACGGCGTGACCTTGCCCAGCGCCAATGCCGGCATGGTCAGCGTTCAGCCGCATCTGGCGGGCTCGGCCTCCGGTCTTGGCGGCGCGATGACCATCGGCGGCGGTGCCGCCCTTTCGGTACTTGCCTCCTCGGTCCTGTCGAAGGAGGACGGAACCTGGCCGCTCCTCATGGTGATGCTGGCGACCGGCCTTGTCGCCCTTCTCACCACCTATGTCGTAAGGCTGCAGGAACAGCGGCAATGAGCACCCTTCCCCTTGAGATACCCGGTCTCGTGCTCGCCGGCGGCCTGTCGCGGCGCATGGGCAGCAACAAGGCAATGGTAACGCTGGGCGATGCGCCGCTGCTTTCCCACGTCGTGCGCCGCATCGCGCCGCAGGTCTCGGATGTCACCATCAATGCCGCCACCAATGACAGGGGCGGCTGGGCGGACAGTTTTGGCCTGCCGCTGCTGCCTGATACGCTGAACGGCCATGCCGGGCCGCTTGCAGGTGTTCTGGCCGGCATGCGGCATTTCCGCAATCGCGAGGCCACCGGCAGCCATTTTCTGACGGCACCTGCCGACAGCCCGTTCTTTCCAGACGATCTCGTCGCCCGGCTTTGCGAACACATATCGGACAATACGATCGTCATCGCTGCCTCCAGCGGCCAGCTTCACCCCGTCTTCGCTCTGTGGCCGGTGGCGCTTGCCGACGATCTCGAGGCGTGGCTGAAGAACGATGCCAACCGTCGTATCCGGGCTTATCTTGCCCGGCATGTCACCATCGGCGTGGCCTTCCCGCGGGTGGAAACGGCAAAGGGCAGCCTCGATCCATTCTTCAACATCAACACCCCGGACGAGCTGGCGCTGGCGCGTAGCTATCTGGAGCATTTCCAGTAGGATAATGCGTTGAACAAAGAGAGGGAGCTGCAACCATGACGACACAAAAGGTCTTTGGCATTGCCGGCTGGAAAAATTCGGGCAAGACCGGCCTTGCGGTGCGCGTCGTCACCGAGTTGACAGCGCGCGGCTACCGCGTCTCCACCATCAAGCACGCCCATCATGATTTCGATATCGACAAGGTCGGCGCCGACAGCTGGCGTCACCGGCAGGCCGGCGCGCATGAGGTCACCATCGTTTCCGGCACCCGTTTCGCCATCATGCATGAATTGCGCGGCGACCCGGAACCATCCTTCGAGCACATCCTCTCCCGCCTCGCCCCCTGCGATCTCGTGCTGATCGAAGGTTACAAATATGAGCCGGTGCCGAAGATCGAGGCGCGCCGGCTGGAAGCAATGAAAACCGAACCGCTTGCGCCGCTCGATCCGCATATCATTGCAATTGCCGCCGATCATGAGGTGACGGACACGGCGCTGCCCGTTTTCGATCTAGATGATACCGCAACGATTGCCGACTTCATCGAAAAGACGGTTGGGTTGGTGAGACGGTAACTGCCCCTGGAACCGGGGACGATTTCCGAGCCGACTGCATCCCCACTTCCGTCATACCGGCCCCCGAGCCGGTATCCAGCCAGCCCAAGTCTTTGGGCTGAAAGGAGTCTTTCCGCCGCGCCGACGCGCGTCGGCTGGATGCCGGATCAGGTCCGGCATGACGGAAGAGAAGCGCCATGAAGCCAAAACCCCTGTCGCAACGACGACGCAAGCTCTCATGATCCCGCCCCCAAAAAATGAAAAAGCCGGGCTCTTCACCCGGCTTCATCATTCCTTGAGACGCAATACCTATTCAAGGAAACCTGATGGGTTCACCGGTGTCGCATCCTTGCGAACTTCGAAGTGAACCTGCGGACGCTTGGCGCTGCCGGTCATGCCCGAGGTGGCGATGGTCTGGCCACGCTGGACCTTCTGGCCGCGCTGTACATCGAGATTGGCGGCGTTGCCGTAAACGGTGACCTTGCCGTCGTCATGGCGCACCAGCACCGTGTTGCCGAGCTGCTTCAGGCCGTTGCCGGCATAGATGACCACACCGTTTTCGGCGGCCTTGATCGGCGTACCCTCGGGAACCGAGATGTTGATGCCGTCATTGCGGCTGCCTTCGACATTGTCACCGAAATTGTTGATGACCGCGCCGCGAACCGGCCAGCGATATTTGCCGATGCCCGTGGATTCCGGAGCGACGGAGGCCATGTCGGCCTTCTTCTCGATATCGCTGACACTTGCGGTAGCCGGCGTGGCAGGTACGGTCGCAGCGGCGGCGGGCGCCTTGTAAGGCTCCGGCTTGACGGATACGGTTTCGACCTGCCTGACGGCAGCCGCTTCCCGGGCGGGAACGGAGGCCGTCTTGACATTGTCAGTGCCGGCACCCGGCATGGAAAGTGTCTGGCCAATACGGATGTTTTCGTTGGAAAGACCGTTGGCGGCCTTGAGCGCAGCTACCGATACGCCGTTTTCACGGGCGATCTTCGCAAGGCTGTCGCCCGGCTGAACCTTATAACCACCGGTCGGCGGCAGCGGCTTGCCACCGGGAGGCGTCAGCTTGCCGGCCTCGGAGGAAACCTTGTCGCGAGCCGCAGCCTGCGACGGCAGCACGGCCACATTGCCCTCGGGGCTGCGCAGCGGCGTCGGCTGGTCGCCATTGCGGTTCAGCGCGATATTGCCGGCCGCGTCCTTGGCAGCGTTGCGCACCTGGCCGAATTTCGGGATGAGGATCGACTGGCCAGCCTGCGCCGAAGACGCCGTTTTCAGGCCATTGACGCGCAACAGTTCCTTTTCCGGGACGCCGTAGCGGTTGGAAATGGTGGCGATGCTTTCGCCCGGACGCAGCGTCACGGAGGAAGCGCCATCCGTATGCCAGCCATTCTTGTCGGAACGGACGGTTGCGGTCGTCAGATTGTCGGTAACGGGTGCGACGGCCTGACGGGCGGGTGCCGCCAGAGACGGAGCGGCCTGTCGCTGCGCGGACGGGAAAGGCTGGGCCATGGCTTCGTTGCGGGTCGACGGATCGCGGCTTGCCACCGCCGTCGGTGCCGACAGTTCGGAGCGCTGCACCGGCGAAGCCGAAGCCGAGCGGGCCGTTGAGGGCTGAACGCCGCCGTAACCGCCGGACTGCGGATAGGAGTTGCCGGCCATGTTCTGGTTGGCATACCCACCCTGCGGCGCGGCAGAGGCGTAACCGCCGTTCATGTCGCCCTGCGGAACCGGGGCCTGCGCATAAGCACCGCCGCCCTGCCGGGCTGGAATTGACGCCGTGGTCATCTGATCCGGTCCACTGGAAAAGAGGCCGCCGAACCGCGTTGCATCCGAGCTACAGCCCGTTGCGACGCTTGCCAGCAATGCCGCTGCGAACATTTTTGCGACTGATTTTCCGATTTTAGACGAATGTCTCATACGCATGACTCGATCTACACTGACGCCAACCCGCCGCATCGAGACCGATCCGGCACAAATTTCACTTCTTGCAAGGCCCATTTCCCAAGGTGGGGAAAACCATGCGTCGATGTTTATGATTAAAACGCGTTAGTGTTACCACGCCGTTAAAACGTTAAGCCACCTGGAGCTTTTTTGACACTTCGATAACCATGACGAAAACAGGGCGCGTCATGTCGGGACAATAATGATATTGAAAATCAGATAGTTGCGAGAATTCAGAACATTAGAAGACAAAAATGAATTGCCTTCAAAATTTTCATTTTGTCACAAATGCCGCGCAATATGGGTGCTGAGCGGCAGATAAGGCGCCTCAAACAGCTCTTCCTTTTCGAAGCGGCTGCCGGTCTTGGAAAAGCGGGTCATCACGCAACGGTCGTCCTCGACGATGATCGGCGCGATCATCATTCCACCCGAAACGATCTGCTCGGCAAAGAAGCGGGGCATGGTGGTGAAGGCAGCCGTGGAAACGATCCGGTCGAAGGTGCCCTCGCCCACAAGCCCGTTGCTGCCATCGGCCTGGCGAATGACGACATTGCGGATGGAAAGGTCATCGAGACAGTTCTGCGCCTGCTGCACCAGCGTCTTGTAACGCTCCAGCGAAAACACCCGCTCCACCCGGCGGGCAATGATCGCCGTCATGAAACCGCTGCCGGTGCCGATTTCCAGCACGCGCTGGCCGGGTTTCAGCTGCAGGCGGGCTAGGATCTTCACCGCCATGTCGGCGCCTTCCATGAAGGCGCCGCAGTCGATCGGGATCGTGCGGCTGGAATAGGCGTCGGCCGCAAATTGCGGCGGCACGAATTTGGAGCGCGGTGTCTGCTCCACCGCCGTCAAGAGATCAAGGTCGGAAATCCCCTCGCCCCTTAAGCGGAGAACGAGAGCGGCAAAACCTTCCTTTTCGACCATTGCGGATTTCAATCGGCGACTCCGAATCCAAGTGCTTGCGCAACCCGATCCTTCACCGTGTAGTCCGTCAGGTCAAGCTTAAGCGGCGTGACTGAAATCTTGCCATGCTTCAGGGCGTGAATATCGGTGCCTTCGCGGAAGGTGCCGAGACGTTCGCCGAAGCGCAGCCAGTAATAGGGGAAACCGCGGCCGTCCTGTCGTTCTTCCACCGTCAGGCCGAAATCGAGCTTGCCCTGCCCGGTCACGGAAACACCCTGCACATCCTTGGGCGCGCAATTGGGGAAATTGAGATTGAGGAAGGTGCCATCAGGCAGATCGACATTCATCAGCTTGCGCAGAAGATCCGGCGCATAGGTTTCGGCGACTTCCCACGGCACGACACGGCCGTCGGCATGGCTGAAGGCCTGGCTGAGCGCGAAGGAACGCACGCCCTGCAGCGTGCCTTCGATGGCGCCGGCAATGGTGCCGGAATAGGTCACGTCATCGGCCATGTTGGCGCCGGCATTGACGCCCGACAGCACGAGGTCGGGCTTCTCAGGCAGAACTTCGCGAATACCCATGATGACGCAATCGGTCGGTGTGCCGCGCAGCGCATAATGTTTGTCGGAAACTTTTCGCAGGCGCAACGGCTCGGAAAGCGTCAGCGAATGAGCAAGGCCGCTCTGGTCGGTCTCGGGCGCGACGATCCAGACATCGTCGGACAGCGTGCGGGCGATACGCTCCAGCACGGCCAGACCCTCGGCGTGGATACCGTCGTCATTCGTCAGCAAAATCCGCATGTTTTCTCTCCGCTTTCATGTCGCAGGGGACGAAGCATCTTCTCCTCCGTCATGCCGGACCTGATCCGGCATCCAGCCGACGCGCGTCTGCGCGGCGGGAAGGACTCTTTTCAGCCCAAGGACTTGGGCTGTCTGGATGCCGGATCAAGTCCGGCATGACGGTAGTCTAATTCTCAAGCCGCCTTCTCGATGCGCGTCAGACCGCCCATATAGGGCAGCAGCACGTCTGGAATTGTGACGGAACCGTCGTCATTCAGATAATTTTCGAGAACCGCGATCAGGCAGCGGCCGACGGCCGTGCCCGAACCGTTCAGCGTGTGAACGAACTTCGTCGCCTTGTCGTCCTTGCCGCGATAACGCGCATTCATGCGCCGGCCCTGGAAATCGCCGCAGACCGAGCAGGAGGAAATTTCGCGATAGGTGTCCTGGCCGGGCAGCCAGACTTCCAGATCGTAGGTCTTGCGCGCGCCAAAACCCATGTCGCCAGTGCACAGCGTCATGGTGCGGAAATGCAGGCCGAGACGCTTCAGCACTTCTTCGGCGCAGGCCGTCATGCGCTCATGCTCGGCAACAGCGCTTTCCGCATCGGTAATGGAGACGAGTTCGCATTTCCAGAACTGATGCTGGCGCAGCATGCCGCGCGTGTCGCGGCCGGCCGAACCCGCTTCCGAACGGAAGGACGGTGTGAGCGCGGTGAAACGCAGCGGCAGTTTTTCCTGCTCGAGAATTTCGCCGGACACGAGGTTGGTCAGCGTCACTTCCGCCGTCGGGATCAACCAGCGGCCATCAGTGGTCTTGAACAGGTCCTCGGCAAATTTCGGCAATTGCCCGGTGCCGAACATCGCCTCGTCACGCACCATCAGCGGCGAAGAAACTTCCGTGTAACCGTGTTCCGTCGTGTGCAGGTCGATCATGAACTGGCCGAGCGCCCGCTCCAGCCGCGCCAGCTGGCTGGTCAGAACGGTAAAACGCGAACCCGAAAGCTTGGCGGCACGCTCGAAATCCATGTAGCCGAGCGCTTCGCCAATCTCGAAATGCTCCTTCGCCTCATGGTTCCAGCCGGGCTTCTGGCCGACAACGCGGGTGACCACATTGTCGTGCTCGTCCTTGCCGTCGGGCACATCGTCGAAGGGAATGTTCGGCAGGCGCGACAAAGCGTCGTTCAGCTCGGCGGTGACCTGACGGTCCTCCTCCTCGGCGCGCGGCATGTTTTCCTTGATGTCGGCGACTTCGGCTTTAAGTTTTTCCGCAAGCTCCATGTTCTTCTGCGCCATGGCGGCGCCGATTTCCTTGGAGGCGGCATTACGCCGGGACTGCATGTCCTGCAGGGACTGGATGACGGAACGGCGCTTTTCATCAAGGGCGATCAGGCCGCTCGCGGCAGGCTCAACGCCACGCCGTGCAAGAGCCGCATCGAAGGCTTCGGGGTTTTCGCGTATCCATTTAATGTCGTGCATCGTCGTTCCAGACCGTTGTTGCTTCACCCGTGTTTATCAGCAAAACGCCGGGCGAAAGGCCCGGCGCGAGGAGATTGAATGAGCGGGAAGACCGGGGCGAACCGTCAGGTTTCTTCCAGCTCCGTGCTTTTGGATTCCGCCGCACGTTTCCTCTCCACGAGTCGAGCCATGTAGATGGAAATCTCGTAGAGAATGATCGCAGGCAGCGCAAGACCGATCTGGGACATGGGATCGGGCGGCGTCAGGACGGCCGCGACCACAAAGGCCATGACGATGGCGAACTTGCGCTTTTCACGCAGCCAGTCGCTGGTCAGAAGCCCGACGCGCGCCAGAAGCGTGGTGACGACCGGCAGCTGGAACACCAGACCAAAGGACAGCACCAGCGTCATGATGAGGCTGAGATATTCCGACACCTTCGGCATCAGCGAAATCGCCACCTCGCCATCCTCGGGCAATTGCTGCATGGCGAGGAAGAACCACATGACCATGGGCGTGAAGAAGAAATAGACGAGCGCCGCACCGATGAGGAAGAGGATCGGCGATGCGATGAGGAACGGCAGGAAGGCGGCGCGCTCGTTCTTGTAGAGACCGGGCGCCACGAATTTATAGAGCTGCGAGGCGATCACCGGAAAGGAGATCACCATGGCGCCGAACATCGCGACCTTGATCTGCGTGAAGAAGAATTCCTGCGGCGCGGTATAGATCAGCGACGATTTCGTCACATCCAGCCCGGCCCAGAGCACCGCCCATTTATAGGGGATGACAAGCAGGTTGAAGAGGTGTTTGGCAACGGCAAAACAGGCGATGAAGGCGACGAAAAACGCGCCGAGCGACCAGATCAGCCGCGTGCGCAGTTCCATGAGGTGCTCGATAAGCGGCTGCGGCTTATCCTCGATATCCCCGCTCATGCTTCATCCTTTTTGGGCTTTGCAGCCTTTGTTTTTGCCGCTCTCGCCGGTTTGGCATCGGCCACCACCGTGGCCTTCTCGGCTTCAGCCTTCTTGACGGCCGCCTTTTTGGCGACGGCCTTCACGGCAGGTTTCGGAGCGGCGGGTTCGCTGGTCTTCGCAGCAGCGACGGTTTCCGGCGTTGCGGCGGCCTTGCTGCGGGCGGTGCGTTTCGGCTTGGCGGCAACCGCTTCGGCCTCCACGGTCGCAATCGATTTCGCCCGTGCCCGCTTCGGCTTCTCGGCCGCAGCGACAGGTGCGGCGGCGACAGGCGGCGCATCCGGCAGCTTCATCTCTGACTCAGGCACGCTCACAAGCGGCGCGACCGGCTCGCTTGCCGCCGGTGCCGGTGTGGACGAAAGGCCTTCCGGCGGAGTGGTCGCCTTCTGGAGATCGGACTTGATCTCGTTGCCAAGCTGGCGAAGCGGGTTCATCGCATCGCGCAGCGAATTGGTGGGGTTGAGATTGCGGACATCGGAAATCGTCTGGCGCACATCGTCCATATCGGCCTCTTTCAAGGCCTCATCGAACTGGGTGCGGAAGTCCCCCGCCATCTTGCGAAGGCCGGCCATCGTCTTGCCGAAGGCGCGGATCATGGGCGGCAAGTCTTTTGGTCCGACGACCACGATCAGCACGACCGCAATCACCAGAAGCTCGCTCCAGCCGATATCAAACATCAATATGCTCCCGAGACCCTAACGCCAGTCAGTCTCACACCAAGCGGCAAAGGCCGCTTACTTGATCTCGTCAGCCTTGTGGTCGACGGTCTTCGTGTTGGCATCGGCCGGCGGCGGCGTCTGGTCTTCGTCAGCCATGCCCTTCTTGAAGCTCTTGATGCCCTTCGCGACATCGCCCATCAGTTCCGGGATCTTGCCGCGTCCGAAAAGGACGAGAACAATCACCAGCACGATGAGCCAATGCCACACACTAAAAGAACCCATAACTGAAACTCCTGAATTTCGCTTTCAGACGATGTAAGACGTTTGAAACGCTTTTTCAAACGACAAATCGTCGCTTCTACAGCGAGTGTACATAAAGTTTTCGTGGCATCGCCCGCAGGTCGGCAATATCAGTCGTCGCCATCGCCGCCGCCCGGCGCGAGCAGGCCCAGTTCCTCGAGATCGAGCTGCGTGATCGGGTCTTCGTCCTCACGCAATTCATCGCTCATCATCGGCAGAGGCACGCCGAAATTCGAGGGTATGCGGCCGGAAAGCAGCCCCGCGCCCTTCAGCTCCTCAAGGCCCGGCAGATCGCGCAATTCCTCAAGGCCGAAATGGTCGAGAAACTCCACTGTGGTGCCGATCGTCACCGGCCTGCCGGGTGTGCGCCTGCGCCCACGGAACCTGACCCAGCCCGCCTCCATCAGCACATCAAGCGTGCCGCGCGAGGTCTGCACGCCACGGATTTCCTCGATTTCGGCGCGTGTCACCGGTTGATGATATGCGATAATCGCCAGAACTTCCAGCGCGGCGCGTGACAGCTTCTTCGGCTCCTTTTCCTCGGCACGGATGACGAAGGAGAGATCGCCGGCGGTGCGGAAGGCCCATTGCCCGCCCACCTGCACGAGATTGACGCCGCGCTCGGCATAAAGAACCTTCAGGCGTTGCAGGATGGCGATGACATCCATGCCGCGCGGCAGACGTTCCGCGATGAAGCCTACTGACACCGGTTCGGCGGAAGCAAAGACCAAAGCCTCGGCGATACGCTCGGCCTCCTTAAGCTGGCGCTCGGAAAATACCGGGGGCTCGGCGCCCGCACCATCAGTCACGATGGTGGCCTCGGCGGTCTCATCGTCATTCATCATTGCCAGTCCTTTCGGCATTCACCGCACGGTCGTCCCTTGTGCCCCGGCGCATATAGATGGGCTGGAAAGCCCCCTCCTGCCGGATTTGCAGCGACCCCTCGCGCACCAGCTCCAGCGAGGCGGCAAAGGCGCTGGCGATCGCCGTCACCCGCATGGCGGGATCCGGCACATATTGCAGCAGATATTGATCGAGCACGGTCCATTCACCGACATCGCCAAGCAGATTGGTCAGAAGCTCGCGCGCCTCGACCAGCGACCAGACCTGCCGCTTTTCAATCGTGACCTGGGTGATCGCCTGCCGCTGGCGCAGATTGGCATAGGCGCTGAGCAGATCATAAAGATTGGCCTCATAGGCCGAGCGGTTGACATGCGGAATATGCTCCGGCGCGCCACGGGCAAAAACATCGCGGCCGAGCTGGGCACGGTTGACGAGGCGTTCGGCCGCCTCGCGCATCGCTTCCAGGCGTTTCAGCCGGAAGGCGAGCGTCGCGGCCATTTCCTCACCCGAGGGACCGTCATCCTTCGATTGTTGCGGAATGAGGAGCTTGGATTTCAGGAAGGCGAGCCACGCCGCCATGACGAGATAATCGGCGGCAAGCTCGATACGCACGCGCCGCGCGCTTTCCACGAATTGCAGATATTGTTCGGCAAGCGCCAGCACCGAAATGCGCGACAGATCGACCTTCTGCGTGCGGGCAAGATGCAACAGTAGATCGAGAGGGCCTTCGAAACCCGCGACATCGATGACCAGCCCGGCCTCACCCGTCAGCCGCTCCGGCGTCACATCCTGCCAGAGCTTGTCCATCGGTGTTAAATTGCGAGACTTGTCTGCGGCCATTGTTCCATCCGCCGGGCGTCCGGCCTGTCGTCCCGAGTAACGGGCCGCCGCCCGATCGTCAGGAAACGGCCCACATGGCGTTGAATTCGGCTCTCAGCTCTGCTTCGTCGGAAGGGTCCGCAGCGGGGAAACCCGCTTCCACGGCCCGCACCCGCTCCAGCGAACGGCCGGAAAGAATGGGAACCTCCTTCACGACCTCCAGCATTTCACCCATCACGCCGTTGCAATGCAAGACTATATCGCAGCCGCCCGCAACAATATTCGCAGCTCTTTCACCAAGCGTGCCCTTCAGCGCATTCATGGAACTGTCGTCGGACATCAGCAGGCCGTCAAAGCCGATGCGGCCGCGAATGATCTCCTCGATCACCTTTGGCGAGGTCGTCGCCGGCCGCTCGCGGTCGACGGCGTTGAACACCAGATGCGCGCTCATCGCCATCAATTCGCGGTTCAGCGCCCGGAACGGCACGAAATCATGGGCGTCCAGCTCATCGAGCGGCACATCGACAACAGGCAGTTCATGGTGCGAATCCACCATGCCGCGACCGTGACCCGGCATATGTTTCATGACAGGCAGCATGCCGCCCGCCTTCAGGCCGTCGGCCGCCGCCTGCCCCATCTCGGCCACCATGGTCGGGGTATAGCCATAGGCGCGGTTGCCGATGACATTGCTGGCGCCTTCCACCGGCACATCGAGCACCGGCAGGCAATCGACATTGATGCCGAATTTCATCAGGTCGAAAGCGTGCAGGCGCGACATCAGCCAGGCGGCGCGCAGGCCGGCGCCCCGGTCGCGCTCGTAGATTTCACCGAGAATACGGGCATTCGGATAGGCCTGCAGGATCGGCGGCTTGATGCGCTGCACGCGCCCGCCTTCCTGATCGATCAGCACCGGCGCGTCTGGCCGCCCGACGGCATCACGCATGGCGGCGACGAGATCGGTGATCTGCTGCGGCTCGCCGATATTGCGGCCGAACAGGATGAAGCCCCACGGCTGCTGGTCGCGGTAAAGGGCGATCTCGTCGGCGGTCAGCGAAAGCCCGCTGCATCCGAGGATCATAGCTTTGCAATCGGTCATGGTGTCACGCTCGCAGGAATAAAGAGGGAAGAACGTTGCCAAACTCTCAACCCTTGAGGGAGACGGCAACATAAACAAACGTCACCCCGGACTAGATCCGGGGTCCAGCGCGGTCAAGTCCTTGATCGCGAGAGACTCTTTCACGGCGCAGACGCGCCGTGGCTGGATGCCGGATCAAGTCCGGCATGACGGAGAACAGGTGCTCCGTCAGTCCGTTAGATACATCAGACAATCAGCGCCGGGGCGTTCCCCGGCGCATCTCTTCACCGTGCCACCAGGCAGCTGCCGCCGGCCGAGCGGAACTTCTCGCACAGCGCCACGGCTTCGTTCTTGTCACCCGCCGGGATACGGACACGGTAGAAGGTGCCCTTGCCGGCAATTTCAGCCGCCTTGATGTCGACACCGCGCCCACCGATGACCGAGCCGAACTTGGCGGACATGTTCTGGTAGGACTTCTGGGCCTCGGCCTGGCTCGGCAGCGACGCGATCTGGATGTAATAACCACCGGCAGATGGCGTGCTTGTCGCGGCAGGTGCGGCGGCGGCGGTCTGCTGCGCAGCCGGAGCGTTCGCCGCAGGGCGGACATTGCCCTGATTGGTAACCGTTGCCACCACATTGGCGGGCTGCGAGGACGGACGCGCCGAAGGAACGGGTGCGGCGGACTGCGCGGCCGGCGTGGCGGCGGCAGGCGTATTGGCCTGCGGCTGCTCCGGCGCTACCGGAACCCGCGACGCGGCGATGACGGCGGGAGCGCCCTCACCCGGCTTGGCGGTCTGCGGCGCGGCAAGCTCCTCGACCTTTTCGGCCTTCGGCGGCTGGGCTGCCGGCGCATCGACTTCCTGGGCGACGAGCGTGCCGTCCGGCTTGACGATCATGGTGCGGACCTTGCGCGGCGAAACGCCGGTTGCACCGGCAGCTTCGTTCTGGGCGGCCTTTTCTTCCGGCGAAAGCAGGCGCGGATCTTCCGTCTCGCCAACCGGCGTACCGGCGGATTGCATATCGCCGTCATTTTCGCCTTCCAGCGGCAATTGCTCGGGGATCAGGGTGCGCTGCACCACATCCACCGGCTGTTCGTTGCTGGAAATCAGCGCCGGCTGCTTCGGATCGGCGGCGCTGCCACCGGCAACGCGATCGTAGACCGCCTTGTCCTGGTTAGGCACGACGCGACCGCCCGGATTTTCCGGCACGACCTTCATCGGATCGTTATCAGCGGAAATGATGACCGGCGCGCCGTTCGAGCCGGTGCTGGACGAACCGCCGGAAATCAGCGCGTAAACGCCGCTACCGACAAGCACCAGACCGATGGCGGCTGCCACCGGCATGATCCAGCGGCGACCGCTGCGTTCGTCTTCATCGCGATAAGCCGCCTGATGATCGACATAGGTATTCTCGGCATCGCGCGAGGCGTTGCCACGGGAAGCCGCAGCCTCTTGCATGGAGCGGCGGAAATCCTCTTCCAGCGCCCGTTCGAACTCGTCGGCTTCTTCCGGGGCCTGCGCCGGGCGCGCCTGCGCGGCACCACGGTTTTCGGCATGCTTGTGACGGTCGAGGCCACCGGCGACAGCCGGTGCAAACAGCGTCGCAAGCTCGGTATCGATATCAAGGTCTTCCTCGTGACGGCGAACCTGCGGCTTGGGTTCGAAAACCCCGACCGGCAGTTCCGGAACATCCATCTCGACGATGTTTTCCGGGTGCTCTTCCGTCTCGCCGATCTGCGAGGGATCGAAAGGCAGGCTTTCCAGCGTCTGCGGTGCAGCCGGCTGCGGCGCGGCCGCTGCCGGACGCGGCTGAACCGGAGCGACAGGTGCGGCGACGGCTACGGGCGCCGGGCGCGGCTGCGGTGCGGGCTGTTCCCTCACCGGCTGGGGCGCGGCAACAGCGACGGGCGCGGCGGGCTCCTGGCGAACCGGCTGCGGCGCGGGTGCGGGCGCAACCTCGGCTTCGGCGATCTCCGAAAGGTCGAGATCAAGATCGAGATCGTCGAGCGCCAGTTCGAAATCATCATCGTTAAAGCCGGCGAAATCCGTAAAATCCGGTTCCGGAGCAGGCGATGAGGGCGCAGTGGAAGCAACCGGCGTCGGCTTGACGGCCGCTGCGGCGACAGGAGCCGCGGCGGCAACAACCGCCGGTTCGGCTTTCGCAGCCTGCACGACCGGCGCGGATTGCACCACGGGCTCTTCACCGCGTCCGGGAATGGAATATTTGGCAACGTCGTAGATCAGCTCGTCCATCGGCGAGAGATTTCTCGCGACCGGCTGTTCGGCAACCGCAGGCACAACGGGCGGCTCGGCAGGCGTGAAGGCCTCGGCGACGGAAGGCGCGAAAGACGGCGCGGTTTCCTCCGCCTGAACGACGGCAGGTGCGGGAGTGGGCTCGACCTGCGGCTCTGGACGCGCCGCAACCGGCTGCGGCTCGGAGCGCGGCTCCACCCTTCGCGGATCAGCGGCAGAAACATCCCGGCGGGCGCCGAAATTGGCAAGTGGCAGACGCAGGCTGGAGAACTCCAGCGACGAGCGACCACCATGCGATGGCGGGCGCACGGAAAGCGGCGCAGGCGCCTCCTCCGCGACGGCAATCTCAACCTCGTCAGCGAGATCGAAAGCCTGCGGCTCCGGCGTATAGACATGAGCCGCCGAAGCAACATTGCTCGACACATCGGCCGGAAGCTCCGGCATGGCGTGCCATTCGGGCTGGGACGGCTCCACGGCCTGCGGCTCTTCCCATGCGGCCTGCTGATAGACAACAGGCTCGGCGGCGCGCGGCTGGCGTGAATGCACATCGAAAACTTCCGCCACAGCACCGGCATCGTCGCGGAAATCCGCACGAATATCCTGCTGCGCCGACGTTTCAACGTAATTGTGGATATAGGCCTGATCGACCTCCGGAAGCCGCTCTTCCCTCACCTCGGGTTGAGGCACGGCTTCGGCCACCGGCTCAAGCTCCGGCTCGCGGCGGGCGAAAACCGATTCGACACGCTGCATGAAATCGTTTGGATGGATACCCGTGCGGACATCGTTCGCCGGATCAAGAACGACCGGATCGGCGTGCGGCGCATCGTAAACCTCGAATTCCCGAAGCAGCTCGTCTTCGAGATTGAATTCGGGTTCGCGGCGGGTCACCGCTGGCGCAGCCTCGGAACCCGCATGCGAAGGACGATCTTCGAAGCCGACGATACGCGCCAGTTCTGCCAGAGGATCGTTGTCAGCGAACCCTTCGGACCGGGCGTCCCGGTTATACGCGACATTTTTTTCGACCATTACGTGTTCCACCATCTACGCATTGCAGCTCTTGCCAGCGTATTGTGAGCAAATAATGGTGATATGTTATCGCATTTCGTCAGGTGCGTCCGCTCCCAAAAGCGTAAGGCCCGACTTCAAAACATTCGCGACAGCATTCACCAGCCCAAGTCTGGCAATGCTCAATTCTCGGTTTTTATCGTTAATAAAACGTAATTCCGGCTGGTCTTTGCCCTTGTTCCAGTGTCCATGGAAGGAACTGGCGAGATCGTAGAGGTAAAAAGCAAGCCGGTGCGGCTCGTGCGAAAGGGCCGCCGATTCGATCAGGCGCGGATATTCGGCGAGCTTCGCAACCAGCTGCAACTCATTGATATCGCTGATCAAAGCAACAGATGCCGCCATCTCTTCCGCAGAGGGAGAAAGCCCCGGAAACGCCTCCTGCGCCTGCCGGAAGATCGACATCGAGCGAGCATGCGCATATTGCACGTAAAAAACCGGATTATCCTTCGATTGTTCGGTCACTTTCGCGAAATCGAAGTCCAGCGGCTCGGAATTCTTCCGATAAAGCATCATAAATCGCACGGGATCGCGACCCACTTCATCGACAACATCGCGCAGCGTGACGAAGTCGCCGGAGCGCTTCGACATCTTCACCGGCTCGCCGTCACGGAACAGCTTGACGAGCTGGCACAGAAGAACCGTCAGCTTCGACTTTCCTTCCGATACGGCACGCGCAACGGCTTCCAGACGCTTCACATAACCGCCATGGTCGGCGCCGAGCACATAGATCATCTCGGAGAAACCGCGGTCGAACTTATTCTTGAAATAGGCGACGTCGGCGGCGAAATAGGTGTAGGAACCGTCCGACTTCATCAGCGCCCGGTCCATGTCGTCGCCCACTTCCGTGGAACGGAACAGCGTCTGCTCGCGGTCTTCCCAGTCCTCAGGCAATTCACCCTTCGGCGGCGGCAGCGTGCCCTTGTAGACATGGCCCTTGAAGGTGAGATCGTTGATCGCCGAGAGAATAGGTCCACCATTGCCCTCATGCAGCGTGCGCTCCGAGAAGAACACGTCGTGACGGACGTTGAGCAGCGCCAGATCCTCGCGGATCATCGCCATCATCGCGTCGATTGCCTTGTCCTTTACGATAGGCAGCCATTTTTCTTCCGGCATGGCGCGCAGCTTGATGCCATATTCATCCGCCAGCGCCTGGCCGACAGGAACGAGATAGTCACCGGGGTAAAGACCGGACGGAATGGTGCCAATATCTTCGCCGAGCGCCTCGCGGTAACGCAGGAACACGGAACGGGCCAGCACATCGATCTGCGAGCCGGCATCGTTGATGTAATATTCCTTGGTGACGCCGTAACCGGCAAAAGCAAGCAGGTTCGCCAGCGTGTCACCCACCACGGCACCACGGCAATGGCCGACATGCATCGGGCCGGTCGGGTTGGCGGAGACATATTCGACATTGATCTTCTGGCCCGCGCCAATGGTGGAGCGGCCGAAATCGATGCCCTGCCCGATCATGTCGGCCAGCAGACGCTGCCAGTAACCGACGGAAACCTTGAGATTGATGAAACCGGGACCGGCGACATTGACGCTGTCGACATCGCCATCGGCCTGAAGGGCGGGCACGATGAGTTCGGCCAGCGCGCGCGGATTGGTGCCGAGCGGCTTCGCCAGCACCATGGCGGCATTGGTTGCGACGTCGCCGTGGCTCAGATCACGCGGGGATTCGACGGTAATTCGACTGAAATCGACCTTTTCGCGGTTCTCTTTCACGAGATCGAGGGTCTCGAGCGCGTTTTTGATCCTGGTATCGAAATCGGCAAAAATGTTCATCGTTCCAACCTGCGCGAAGGGCTTCTGTTTATGTCCGGCCATCATAACCGGGTCGGCTTCGCGATCGCCCGCTGCCCTATCGCAAATCGGGGGTGTGGTCAAACAGCCGCTGGTGGGCGCGCAGTGCATAACTGTCGGTCATGCCGGCCAGATAGTCGCCCACATGGCGGGCCTTGGCGGCCACGCTCATGCCGGAAATGCTGTCCACCCAGTAGTGGCTCTGCATTTCCGCCGGCGTTTCCATATAGCGGTTAAAGAGATCGGTGACGATCTGCGTCGCGCCGGCGCGGATGCGCATGATTTCCGGATGCCGGTAGATATGGCCGAACAACAGCTTCTTGATCTGCCGGTCGGTCTCGGCGATCTCGGGCGAGAACGTCGCGACGGTGAAATCGGCGGCGCGGATATCGGCAGCGCTCTGCGGTTTCAGACGGGCAAGATTCTGCTGCGCGACCCCGATCACGTCCTCGACCATATGGGTGATCTGACGGCGCATGATCTCATTGGCGAAACGCTCCTTGTCGAGCACGGGATATTTTCCCCGCACCTCGGCCATCAGGCCGCTCAGGAACGGCACTTCCTCCAGCATCTCGAAGGTGAGATAACCGGCACGCAAGCCGTCATCGATATCGTGGGTATTATAGGCGATGTCGTCGGCAATCGCCGCCACCTGCGCCTCAAGACTGGCATGGCTGCCGATCTCCAGATCCTGCAGCTCGCAATATTCGAGAATGGGCAGCGGAACCGGTCCCTTGATCCCCTCGCCCTTCGCATTCACCAGCGGTCCATTGTGCTTGACCAGCCCTTCGAGCGTTTCCCAGGTCAGGTTGATGCCGTCATATTCGGCATAACGGCGCTCCAGCTTGGTGACGATGCGCAGCGACTGGGCATTGTGATCGAAGCCGCCATATGGCAGCAGCACCGCATCCAGCGCGTCTTCGCCGGTATGGCCGAAGGGCGTGTGGCCGAAATCATGCACCAGCGCCACGCCCTCAGCCAGATCTTCATCGAGCTTCAGCGCGCGGGCGAGCGCTCGGGCGATCTGCGCCACCTCGATGGTGTGGGTGAGACGCGTGCGGTAATGATCGCCGTCAGGGCTGATGAAGACCTGCGTCTTGTGCTTCAGGCGGCGAAAGGCCGTCGTATGAACGATGCGGTCGCGGTCGCGCTGGAATTCCGAGCGCGTCAGGCTTCCGGTTTCGGGAAAAAGACGCCCGCACGTGGTCCATGGATCAGAGGCGAAAACCGCCCTCTCGCCGCTTCCGAACCCCAATGCGCGCTGGTCTATGATCATGCATCCACCTGTTGTTTTCTCCGGCCGGAACTTCCTTTTGGTCTCGGCCATTGACCTTTTCATTCACCCTTCATACCTATCGCAGAGGTCAGCGCAAAGCATCATCGCCGCGCGGACCGCCTTCAACAGGCTATAGACCGCTAATTTGACCGGTTTATAATAGTGACAACGAGATTATTGCTCTCCGGTTCTTGACCCCGGCAGGAGAAACGACATGGAAAACAGCGACATTACCCTTTCGGAAGCCGCAGCGAAGCGAATCGCCGAGATCGTCGCAGCGGATGCGGGCAAACAGGCGCTGCGCGTCTCGGTGGAAGGCGGCGGCTGCTCGGGCTTCTCCTACAAGTTCGATCTGGCCGAAGACCCCGCCGATGACGATATCGTGATCGCCCGCGGCGACGCCAGGGTGCTGATCGACAGCCTCTCGGTCGTCTATATGGCCGGCTCCGAAATCGACTTCGTCGACAATCTGCTTGGCCAGTCCTTCCAGATCAAGAACCCGAATGCGGTGGCAAGCTGCGGCTGTGGGACGAGCTTCTCGATCTGAGATATCTTTCCACCACATCCTCGTCACCACATTCCAAAAACGGTGGCAATCGTCTTTGCATCGGGTAAAAGTACCCTCACAAAAGGGAAACTCCGATGAAGATTGCCACCTGGAACATCAATGGCGTCAAGGCGCGTATCGAAAACCTCTGCCAGTGGCTGAAGGATTCATCGCCTGACATCGTCTGCCTTCAGGAAATCAAGTCGGTCGACGAGGGTTTTCCCCGGCTTGAGCTGGAAGCGCTCGGTTATCATGTCGAGACCCATGGCCAGAAGGGCTTCAACGGCGTCGCGCTGCTGTCGAAGGTCAGGCCGGACGAGGTCAATCGTGGCCTGCCGGGCGACGATACCGACGAACAGGCGCGTTTCATCGAGGGTGTGTTTTCCGTCGAAGGCGGCGCAATCCGTGTCTGCTCGCTTTACCTGCCGAACGGCAATCCGCCAGACGACCCGGTCAAATATCCCTACAAGCTCGCCTGGATGGAACGGCTGCGGCAATTTGCCGAAGACCGTCTGGCGCTTGAGGAACCGCTTGTTCTGGCGGGTGACTACAACGTCATTCCCGAACCCTTCGATTGCCACGACCCGCGCGTCTGGGAAGGCGACGCCCTGTTCCTGCCGCAGACACGCTCGGCGTTCCGCAGGCTGGAACATCTGGGCCTTACCGACGCCGCGCGCGCGACGACGGATGAGGCCGGACTTTATTCCTTCTGGGATTATCAGGCCGGCGCATGGCCGAAGAACAACGGCATCCGCATCGATCACCTGATGCTCTCGGCGGAAGCGGCCGACAGGCTGCAATCCGTCAGCATCGAAAAACATGTGCGGGCGTGGGAAAAACCGTCCGACCACGTGCCGGTCTGCGGTTATTTCGATTTCCGGCCGGTCGGCTGACCGGCTCGCGTCAGACCAGCGAAATCGCCTCGACCGGCATCATCTCAATTGGAATCGTCGATCTGCATGTTCTGCGCCATCGCGATGGCCGCGCGGCGATCATTTTCGCCCGCCAGCGAAAAAGCCTGCTCCTGCAGGTTCTGGATCCACGTACAGTCTACCGCCGTGCACTTGTCCAGCGCCGCCGTCATGAAAGCCAGCCCCTGCGCCGTCTGGCCTTCCTGGAAGATCAGATTGCCGAAGATCGACATGGCGCCGGCATGGCCGTGCTTGCGCGCCTGATTGAGCCACTTCTTGGCCTGCTGCACATCGGCCCGGCCACCCTCGCCGGCCAGGATCATCTCCGCCAGCCGGAACTGCGCTTCGGCGACACCGAAGGTGGAAGCCACCTGAAAATAAAGCTGGCGAGCCTGCGAAAGATCCATCTTCACCGGGCTGCCGGGAATGCCGTGACGGTAATAATCGGCAAGGGAAAGAAGCGCGTTGACGAAAAAACCGGTATCCTCGGAACCCGGCTCTACACCCTGACTGGCGATTTCGCTGTAAATCTTGAAAGCTTCGAAGTCGTTCTTGGCGACGCCATCGCCAAAGGCATACATATTGGCAAGCGCCCAGCGCGAGCCGGTATGGCCCTTTTCAGCCGCGTAGCGATAGGCCTCGACGGCTTCGCCCTTGTTGCCGTTCTTGTAGGCCTTGAAACCGAACTTGAACAGGTCGAAGGGGCCGGATTCCTTGGTCACGCCCGCATTAATGTCAAAAGCTGCGGCAGGCATTGCGAGCGACGCAAGCAACATGCCCATAAGGAGCGGCTTTAAAACGTTGGCTTCACATTTCAGCATTTCGGCGAACTTCTCTCACTCTTCCCGGCATATAGCCAATACTTGCGGAATACTGCAAAGCCGAACCCCGCCGGGTCGCGATTTTTCGAACACACTGCGTCTTTCCGGCAGCACTTTCCAGCGCACCACCGGTGGTCTTTCGTGGTAATTGCCCAAGTTTTTCAGTGAAACAGATATAGGCATAATTTCCGGCAATATAACGGCGTCTTACCGTCTGCCGGTCAGCGTCAAACAAGAAAGCCGGACGAAATTCCCGTATTACTTGCTTAAACCCTGAATCCAAACCTGTTTTCACTTTCTGCAATTCCAGAGATCCACATCAAACGCCTGCATGTTCTTTCATTCCCGTGCCCATAAACATAAGCCAAGCACCCTGTTTGTGGCGGGAAATGGACAGATATGCTCACATTCCAACGCGGCCCCACGCTTGCAGAAAAGTGTTGCCAAATCGTCACAAAACTTTCGGCCTGGAAAATTTTATGGAGCAGGAATCACAGTCGGGCATGAAAAAAGGCCCGGTTGGTAAACCGGGCCTTTATTTTAGCATCAGCGGAAGAATGGGGTCAGAACTTGACCTTGACGCCGGTGGAGATCGCCGCCACGAGATCGCTGCCGAAGCTGTAGCCAGCCTCATCACCGCAGGTCGCCGTGCCGGCCGAGCTGCAGCGGCCGCCATTGATGGAGGATTCACCCGAGGTGAGCAGGCCGAGAGCGCCGGCAATCTTGAACTCGAGGTTCGGGGTTGGCGAATAGACGACCTGGGTGCCGATCATCCAGGTATCGGTCTGCGTGCCGATCACCGTCGAAGTACCACGATCCCAGGTAAGGCTGACGGCACCGCTCCACTGATCGTTGAACTTGTGGCCGATACCACCGGTAACCGTCCAGCCGTCACGATAATAAAGATCGAGCGTGGTGAGCGAGGTGACACCCGCAATACAGGACGGAACACCGACCTGGCAGAAAGGCACGACCTGGATCTGGCTCCAGTCCGTCCACTTCACCGAACCGAAAGCAAGCCAGTCCGGCGCAATGCCCGACTGTACCTTCAGTTCCAGGCTGTCCGGCATGGAGACCGAACCGTAAACCGGGGTGACCTTGCCGCCGTAGGCGATAAGGGCCGGGCTGCCTGCAGCCGGAAGGCCCCTGAGGTCGACAGTACCGTTCAGATCGTGATCGACGGCGCTGTTATAGACAAGGCTGGTGCGGAAAGCGATTTCGGGAATCTCGTATGCGATACCCGCGCGCCATCCCCAGCCGTCGCCTTCCATGTCCAGCTTGCCGACGCCGGAATAAAGCGAAGGATAAGCCGGGCCGAGCGCTGTCGGGGAAACGACCTGACGATATTTATAACCGCTGATCTCCTGATAGAAACCACCGCCGATGATCGAGAAGTCACCCTTGCCGAGATCGAACTTTACGCGGCAGGTGGTAGCGTAGTTATGCGACTTCACCTTGGTTTCGATATTGTAGCTCGATCCCTGCCAGATGCCGGGGTTAAGGTCCGCCCCCCACGGCTGCGAATAATCGAACATGCAATCACCGAAATCGCCGATCGCGGCCTTCGCGCCAACGCGTGTCGACCAGTAGTTCTCGGAATCATCGGCAGTCGTAGACCAGGATGCAGGCAGCGGACCGCCGCTCTTCAGCGGATTGTCCCGCGCGTTCTCAACCTTACGCTGCGGCGCGACGAAAGTAGCCGAACTGTCGAGAACGTAGTCGGACGGATCGAACAGCAGATCGATATTGTAACCGCCACGCTCGAGGCCGCCGGCCAGTGAAGGCGTGACCGCCGCGATGCTGACAGCGAAACATACCGCGCCGCGAAAAATTGCAGTTTTTGCCATCTCTCTCCCCAATCAAGGCAATGTGATCGAGGATAGAGTGAAGTGCTAAAGGCTAAATGACAATCTGCCGCAGGCTGCGGCTGCCGCACGAATGCGGCAATTTTTTTACGTAAGAATTTTATGTCTACCCTCTTAAATAATCATTTTAGGCTATTTTTCTAATCCTTTCGAAAAAATTGATACAAAACGAAACAAATTCCCAACACGAAATGGAAATGTCGCCAAATAACCACAGTGGTACTTTCCCGAAGAAACCCGCTTATGAGGCCGTTTTTATTGGTTTTTTCGGCTTTTCAGCGCTGTCCGGGCAAGCAGCCGCGATGAAATAATCCCACTCCGGCGCAGAAATGATTCGGCGCTGCAACGCAGCAATGAAACGAAATCAAACGTGACAAAAGGCAAAAAAACGCCCCGCATTTGAGGGGCGTTTCGGTGTTTTGACGAGACCAGGCGTTATCCCGCTTCGTTCACCCGCTGCATGGCGGTTCTGAGGCTCGTCAGTTGAACCTCCAGTTCTGCCTTGCGCTCGCGCTCGGCGGCCACAACCTCAGGATCGGCATTGGCCACGAACTTTTCGTTCGACAGCTTCTTGTCGATGCGTTCCATTTCCGCATCCACCTTGCCGATCGCCTTTTCGAGACGGGCCTTTTCCGCCGCAAGGTCGACGAGATTGCCGAGCGGCAGGCAGATGGTGGCTTCACCGACGATGATCTGGGCCGAACCCTTCGGCGCGACTTCACCCGCACGGATTTCGTCGGCCCGCGCCAGACGCCGGATGGCGGCGGCGTGGCGGTCGAGCCGCGCTTCGGTGGAAGTGTTGGCGCCAACGACCACCAGCGAGGCAGTCGCGCCCGGCGGCACATTCATCTCGGCGCGTGTCGAGCGGATGCCGGAAACGAGATCGATCAGCCAGTTGATTTCCGCAGCCGCCGCATCGTCGCGGAACTCCGGCGCCGGCCAGTCGGTGAGGCAGAGCAGATCGTCCCGCTCCTCGCCCTCGCCGGCCGTATGCGCCCACAGTTCTTCCGTCATGAAAGGCATGAAGGGATGCAGCAGCTTGTAGATTTCGTCCAGAACATAGGCCGCGCAGGCCTGCGATTCCGTCTTCGCCTTTTCGTCTTCGCCGCCGAAGACGGGCTTCAGCAGTTCCAGATACCAGTCGCAGAACTGGTTCCAGACGAAACGGTAGAGAATGCCGGACGCATCGTTGAAACGGAAATTCTCAAGAGCCGCCGTCACATCGCGCGCGGTATTGGCAAGTTCGGTCAGGATCCAGCGGTTGATCGTCAGCGACGCGGTTTCCGGCAGGAAGTGCGGATCGCGCTTCACGCCGTTCATTTCGGCAAAGCGCGTGGCGTTCCACAGCTTGGTGCCGAAGTTGCGATAACCGGCAATACGCGCGGGGTCGAGCTTCACGTCGCGCCCCTGCGCCGCCATGATGGCGAGCGTGAAGCGCAGCGCATCGGCGCCATATTCGTCGATCAGTTCCAGGGGATCGATGACGTTGCCCTTGGACTTCGACATCTTCTGGCCGTTCTTGTCGCGAACCAGCGCGTGAATATAGACCGTGCTGAAAGGCTCGACCGGATTACCGGCATCGTCCTTCATGAAATGCAGGCCCATCTGCATCATCCGAACCACCCAGAACGGAATGATGTCGAAGCCCGTGACCAGCACATTGGTCGGGTAATAGCGCGCCAGCTCCGGCGTCTGCTCGGGCCAGCCGAGCGTCGAGAACGGCCAGAGCGCCGACGAGAACCATGTGTCGAGCACATCTTCGTCGCGCGTCAGGATTTCGCCCGGCGCAAAGTTTTCGAGCTTCTCCTCGACCCAGGCCTTCCACGGGCCTTCATGGGCGATATAGTGCTGGATGGCCGCCTGCAGCGCCTCTTCTTCGGTCTTTTCGACGAAGACCTGACCATCCGGACCATACCATGCCGGGATCTGGTGGCCCCACCACAATTGCCGCGAGATACACCAGGGCTGGATGTTCTCCATCCACTGGAAGTAAGTGTTTTCCCAGTTCTTCGGCACGAACTTGGTGCGGCCTTCGCGCACCGAGGCAATGGCCGGCTGGGCCAGTGTCTTGTTGTCCACCCACCACTGGTCGGTCAGGCGCGGCTCGATCGGCACACCGCCACGGTCGCCATGCGGCACCACATGCTTGTGCGGCTCGATCCTGTCGAGCAGGCCGGCTTCCTCGAAGATTTCGACGATGACCTTGCGGGCGAAGAAGCGATCCTGCCCTTCCAGACGATCCCATGCGCCATGCAGGGCGGCGGGATGATCGAGACCTTCGAGAAAATCCTCGTTCTCCTTGATGGAGATGGTGCCGTCGATATTCATGACGTTGATGGCGCGCAGGCCACAGCGCTTGCCGACTTCGAAATCGTTGAAGTCATGCGCAGGCGTGATCTTCACGGCGCCCGTGCCGGCTGTCGGATCGGCATAGTCGTCAGCGACGATCGGAACCCTGCGGCCGACGATCGGCAGGATGACGTGCTTGCCGACAATGCCCTTGTAACGCTCGTCTTCCGGGTTCACCGCAACGCCGGTATCACCGAGCATGGTTTCCGGGCGCGTCGTGGCAACGACGATATAATCGCGCGTTTCGAACTCGGTGGGTTTGCCCTCCTCGTCGAAGGCAACCGGATATTGATAGGTGACGCCCTTTTCCAGCGGATAACGCAGGTGCCACAGATTGCCCTTCATCTCGATCTGCTCGACCTCCATGTCGGAAATCGCGGTGAGCAGTTTTGGGTCCCAGTTGACGAGGCGCTTGTCCTTGTAGATCAGGCCCTGCTTGTAGAGCGTGACGAAGACCTCCAGAACGGCTTCGGACAGGCCCTCGTCCATGGTGAAGCGCTCGCGCGACCAGTCGCAGGATGCGCCAAGGCGTTTCAGCTGGTTGAAGATCAGGCCGCCGGATTCGGCTTTCCACTCCCAGACCTTCTCCACGAAAGCTTCACGACCCATGTCGCGGCGGCCCGGAAGCTGCTGTTCCATCAGCTTGCGCTCGACCACCATCTGGGTGGCGATACCCGCATGATCCATGCCCGGCTGCCACAGCACATCCTTGCCGCGCATGCGCTCGAAACGGACCAATATATCCTGCAGCGTGTTGTTGAGCGCGTGGCCCATATGCAGGGAGCCCGTCACATTCGGCGGCGGGATGACGATGGTGAAGGTTTCCGCGCCCGGCTTGGCGTTGGCGCCGGCACGAAACGCATTCGCCTCGTCCCAGGCTTTGGCGATCTTCGGTTCGACGGTTGCGGAATCGTAGGTCTTTTCGAGCATTTCCTGACCTGAATTTTAGAGTTCTTGTGTGGATTTTTTAAATAAGGATGGACGGTCGAGAGTCAACAGAAACCGAGCCGCGAGCCGCCATTGAGCAGCCCCAAGGATGACTATGCCCCCATAACACCTTCATCTTCAACAAAAAAGCCGCCCCGATGCCGGAGCGGCTCCCGTTTCCTGGCCCGCGACGCATTTGCGCCGGGCGGCCGGACGATCTCAGCGACGCGAACCGCGCGCCACGCGCTCGATTTCTTCCCGCACGAGGCGTTCCACCAGGGTCGGCAGATTGTCTTCCAGCCAGTCCTGCAGCATGGGACGCAGCATCTCGGCGGCCATATCCTCGATGGAACGACGCTCGACGCCGTCAAAAACCTCCGCCAGTTCGCTGAAGGAACGCGCGATCTGCGCACCGGCCTCGGCGGAAATGAGATTGAGCGACAGACCGCCATGGGCTTCAGGCCCGGCCTCAACCCGCGGCTCGGCCAGTTCGAATTCTGGCGCCTCGTCGGCGGGCTGGTGCACTTCGATTTCAAAATGCTCCCTGGCAACCGGCGCCTCGATGGCGCCGCGCAGTGCAAGCTGATCAAAACGGCCTTCGGCAAAGGACGTATTTTCGATGGCCGCCGCTGCGGCGTGATCCTCGGTGGCGAAAGGCGCTGCCTTTTCGCTGGCGCCGGCAGCGGCCGCGGCCATCAGCGGCCGCACATCCGTCGGACGCTGCGGCGCGGGACGTTCAGCCTGCACCACGTCGAGAGAAGGGGCGGCAGGCGTGGGTTTCACAGCTTCCGTCGCGCCGCGCTGCGCCTGCGCGGCAAATGCCTGCGGCCCCATGGCGGCATTGCGGTCGGCGGCAGCGCGCACGCGCGCCGCGACATCGGCCAGAGACATGGTCTTTTCGGCGGAGATTTCCTGCTGTTCAGCCATCTGCTTTTCGGAAGCCGGCGAAAAATCCTGCGCTGGCCGTGCGCCAAAAGCCTGGTTTGCGGCGGGGGGAACGCGGGCCGGCGGGCTGACGGGCTCCGCAAAGGCCGCTTCGCCTGCGGCATCGTCTTCATCGTCATAGACCGGCGGCAACTGTCCGGAAAACGCACCGGCAGGTCCCGGCTCGTTGCTTTCGATGATCCGGCGTATCGACGCCAGTATCTCTTCCATGGACGGTTCACGCGCTACGCTTGGCTGAGCCATATCAATCCCCGGTTTCCACTCTTGAGCATTCCAGCCGCACCAGTCGGGTGCCGGACAGGACGCTTCGCACCTGTTCAATTCCTGCATCGCGCGAATGACAGCCGGACCGGCTGCCATGCCGATGCTCTGAAACAGGTTGGAACAAAACCGCCGGGCGTTTTTGCCGTCCCTGTTGCAGGGTCATGCGGGGCAGAAATACGCACACCCCGAATCACCCTTAGTTTAGGGTAGCATAGCCCGGAACTAAATCACTGATTCGACAAGTTTCGCGGTGATGCACAGCTTTGTGGGAAGGCTGCTCGGGACCCACCATGAAACGGGGCCACGCCCTGCCCCAAAAAACAAACGCCGGGGTGAAAGGTCCACCCCGGCGCCACGAACAGGATGATCGCTGCCGATCAGAAAACGAACTCGGCCGCCTTGGCGAAACCGGGCAGAGGCTTGACCGACGCGTTGAAAGAGCTTGCGGCCGAGGTGCTGTTGCCATCGCGTCGATAGACGGTGGCCTTGGCGGCATTGCCATATCCGACAACGACGACCAGACGTCCGCCGTCGCGCAGCTGATCGGTCAGCGCCGCCGGCACTTCCTCGACGGAACCGTTGACGAAAACCAGATCATAGGGGGCTTCGCCCGCATAACCCTTTTCGAGATCGCCGGTGACGACAGCAACATTGTCATATCCGAGCGAAGCCAGCGTCTCCGTGGCCTGCGCCGCCAGCGCTTCGTCGCATTCGAGCGAAACGACCGAACCGGCAAGCTGCGAAAGAATGGCGGCCGCATAACCGGCACCGCCGCCGACTTCCAGCACCACGTCTTCCTTGGATATGGCGGCAAGCTGCAGCAGCTTCGCCAGCGGCGAAGCCTTCATGACGTAACGGGCCGGGCGGCCGTCGCGGGCGGGACAGATCTGCAGATCCTCGTCCACATAGGCAATCTGCCGCACGCCCGCCGGCACGAAAGCCTCGCGCGGCACGCTCAAAAACGCCTTCAGCACCGAATGCGAGGTCACGTCGGTCGTGCGCAGCTGGCTGTCGACCATATTGGCGCGCGCGGTTTCGAAATCCATCATATCGTTATCGCCTCAATTTCGCGGATGCCGGTCGGGAAGCCTCGGCTCCAAAAGCTCAAAACGGCGCAGGTCTCCCTCGCCTTTGGATAATCTCATAATTGCCAAGGCGCACGCTTTCAAGCGCGGTAAGCGGGATGTGCGGGAAAAAGCGAAACCACGGGGATTTTCACAACGCAAAGAACGGCAAATCGCCGCAAAACGAGACCGCTTTGCCCGAAAAACATCGATGTCGGTGGAAATTTGGAGGCCTCGCCCGGAATTGAACCGGGGTACAAGGATTTGCAGTCCTCTGCGTCACCACTCCGCCACGAGGCCTCACACGCTCTTCAATTCAAGCGATGGCGGGCATTTAGAACGAATCCATTTTGGGCGCAAGAGGGTTCGTCCCGAATGTGATGTTTTTTCGAACCGGATGGGCGCAACTCCATCGCCAACCATCTAAACGCTTAAGATTGCGTGGTTTTTTGTATCTTACTCATATTTCAGAAGAAACAATGCCCGCATTCCGCGCATTTGCGGCGATGCGGGCATTGCTTCATTTTCCTGAGCGATCAATCAGATGCGCCCGAGCAGCAACAGAATAAGCACGATGACCAGAACCAGTCCCAAGCCGCCCGACGGGCCATAACCGTAATTATGATAACCCCAGCTCGGCAGCGCGCCGATCAAAAACAGGATGAGCAGAATGACGAGGATGTGTAATCCTCCACTATTGGCATATGTCCTGCCTGATTCAATGATGCAGCCTGACAAAAGTTCCCTTCCGCACCCTTCTCCGCGACATGTCCTGCAGAATGCACTGAAGCCGTTTCAACGGGTTAGGCCATTCTCGATCACCGGGATGGTGGATCGCGCTCCCACCGGCCGCCGCGCCTGAAATAATTTGCCGGATAAAAAGCTCCGACCCCGGTTGGCGGGCCGCGGCAGCGAATTATTCGAGGTGATTTCTCGGCCTATGTCGATTGGCCGTTGTCCGTCATAGTAAGGACAAGTCCCCCGTACCCTGAAACTGGCGGGAGACGGAGAGATCTGGCATCACTGGCAGTGCGCCAGATCTCTCCCGCCCCCTCCCACAGCCCCAGATTCTCCCCTGCAGGCACACGGATATTTTACCGGTGGTGATATCCGCGTCTCTTGCCTTGCCGGTTTCAGTCCGGCTAGACCCCGGACAGGGAGGGAGAAACGAGAATCATATGTCCGGTTTTGCGAACCTCATCCCGCTTTTCATCTTCGGCCTCCTCGTCTACGCTTTCTTCCGCTGGGTCGCGCGCGACATTCAGAATCCGAAGGGCAAGTGACCGGGACAAATTACCCCTGGTCTTGCTGCCTGTCGGGAACCGCTGCGCCTCCATATCGTTTTCGCAGACGCACTTCGGAGGACAGGATGAAAACGCTCCTAACATCGGCCATCATCGCACTCGCACTTGCGGGATGCACCACCGTCGGACCCGGCCCCTATGTCGGACCGGCGCCTTATGTCGAACCGATTCCCGGCAGCATCACCTACAGAGGCCAGCCGCGCACCAAGCTGACGAAATCACCGATCGGCAGCACGTTCAGCCACGAATTCCGTATCGACGGCAGCACGAGGGCGGTCGAGACCTACCGCATCGCGCCCGACCGCTCGCTGGAACTCATCGACCGGCGCATCATCCGCGACTGGCTGTTCGGACGCGACGACTGACCGCACCGTTCGCGGGATTGCGCATTCACGCCGCTTCGTTTAGAGCCGGGCACGGTAACCAATACGGATAGGCGATGAACACGCGCTGGCAAAAACCCGTCCTGATCGCGTTTGAAACGCCGGGCGACTATACGAGCATCGAAACCACGCAGGCGGCCTCCTGGGCGCTGATCGAGGACTGGCCGGTTGAAGATGGCGAGGCGCTGGACAAGGCGCTGCTGATCTGCGCCGCCGTCGATGCCGGCCGCAAGAAACCGGAGGATGCGCGCAGGGCCTTCATCGCCGCCGCCATCGAGGCGGGCCTCGACATCAAGGCCTGACGGCCACCGGTCCGCCTGCCGCAGGAAGACGAGACGTGCCCTGCGGCAGCGCAAGATCAAGAAAATGGTTCAATGGGTCAAAACAGATGGAAGCTGCCGGAAACATGAAAAAAGCCCTGTTCATCTTTCTTCTCTCCTGCCTGGCGATAGGCCTTCTCGGCCATCTCGTCGTCGCCTTCGTTGTCACCGGCTGACATGCATGAGTGACCTCCGCCCGGCGGCGGAATGTCAGGGCATTAAAAATCTCTAAATTTCATTCTTCTGTTATGGAACCGCAATAGGCTCTGTCCGTTCTCTTTCCGCTCGACACAAGGAGGATTGGAATGCGTGACGGACTGAACGGTTTTCTCGAAATCTCGATGCTCGGCTTCGTGGTCGCAAGTTGCCTTTTCATGGTCAACCTGCCGATCTGAACCGCCTGGAAATCCCGTCCCCCACGGCTCCGACAATCTGACGCTGTCAGAACAGGAAAATGCGGCCTTTCGGGCCGCATTTCTTTTTCAGCAAGGTTCAGTTCAGGCCGAAAGCTTGGCGGCGAGTTTCGCCACATGCGCGCCCTGGAAGCGTGCGCCTTCCAGTTCGATTTCGGACGGCTGGCGGGAACCGTCGCCATCGGTGATGGTGGAAGCGCCATAGGGCGAGCCGCCCTTGATCTCATCGACACCCATCTGGCCCTGGAAGGCATAGGGCAGACCGACAACGGCCATGCCATGGTGCAGGAAGGTGGGGATGAAGCCGAGAATGGTCGATTCCTGGCCGCCGTGCTGGGTGGCGGACGAGGTGAAGGCCGAACCGACCTTGCCGACCAGCTTGCCGCTGAACCACAGGCCGCCGGTCTGATCCCAGAAATTGCGCATCTGCGAGGCGACCGTGCCGAAGCGCGTACCGGCGCCGACGATGATGGCGTCGTATTCGGCAAGCTCATCCACCGTTGCCACCGGAGCCGGCTGGTCCAGCTTGAAATGGGAGGACTTGGCGACCGCTTCCGGAACGAGTTCGGGAACGCGCTTGACCACGGCTTCCGCGCCGGTGGACTTCACGCCTTCGGCAACCGCATAGGCCATTTTCTCGATATGGCCGTAGGAGGAGTAATAAAGTACCAGAACCTTCGTCATTCTCTTCGTTTCCTTTGCTGGAACTGTTTCCGGCGTACCGGCCAGAAGTTTCTTCAAAAACTCGATGATCATCGGCGTTTACCCGTCAAATCCGTGTGAAGAAAAGGTAGCGGACAGACCGTGATCCCGCCAGCCGGGGATTGGCATACGCACTGTTCACGATGAGTGAACGGAAAACCGGAACGTCAACCATTTACAAAAAGACATTTTTTCAAAACCGCTTTGCATTCCCCGGGAGCGGGGCTAACGTCTGACAAAACAGATGACGAGTGCACCCATGTCCAACCCCTCCTCCACTTCCTCCGTTGTCACCGCCGCCATGCTCGCCATCGGCGACGAACTGCTGTCGGGCCGCACCAAGGACAAGAATATCGGGCATCTCGCGGATGTGCTCACCATGTCCGGCATTGATCTCAAGGAAGTGCGCATTGTCGCCGACGAGGAGGAATCGATCGTCGAGGCGCTGAATGCGCTGCGAAGCCGCTATGATTATGTCTTCACCTCGGGCGGCATCGGCCCGACCCATGACGATATCACAGCGGATGCGGTATCGGCGGCGTTCGGCCTGCCCTGCGAACACGATGCCGAGGCGCTGCGCCTGCTTGGCGACATGTACCGTGTGCGGGAGATGGAATTCACCGAGGCGCGCAAGCGCATGGCGCGCATGCCGAGAGGCGCAGCGCATATCGCCAACCCCGTTTCCGTCGCTCCCGGCTTCGTCATCGGCAATGTCTATGTCATGGCCGGCGTGCCGCAGGTGTTCCAGGCGATGCTCGACAATGTCATGCCGACCCTGCGCACCGGCGCGAAGGTCATGTCGCAGGCGGTGCGCTCGCCCTATGGCGAAGGCGATATCGGCACGCCGCTGACGGCCATCCAGAAGGCCCATCCCGAAACCAGCATCGGCTCCTATCCGAAATATGACGGGCAGCGCTTTTCGACCGAGATCGTCGTGCGTGCCCGTGACGCCAGCGTGCTGAAGGCGGCGACCGAAGCCGTTGCCGCCATGATCGAAACCATCGGCCAGGAAAAAAGGCTGGCGGCCGGCAAGGGCGATGCGACCGCCTGAAACGGAACCGGCCTGCGACGAGAAGGTTTGACCAAAATCAAGGTGGCCATCGGCAAAGACGGCCACTCTCCCCCTAGAAACGACATGTCACCGAGGAGAGAGAAATGGGTTACAAAACGATACTGGCAGTGGTCGACAATGTTGCGAACACGCAGAAGCTCGGCGAATTCGTGGTAAGCCTTGCCGATCAGTTTTCCTCGCATGTGATCGGCCTGCACATGGAAACGCTGGCCGCCGTTCCGCTTGTCGCACCGATGGAAATTCCCGATCCCGCCACCGTGCAGGCGCTGCAGGACGTGGCGCACAAGGAAACCACCGATGTCGGAACGCTTTTCGAGCGCACGCTGTCCGCCAACGGCGTCTCGCATGAATGGCGCAGCTTCGTCACATCGGTTGGTTACGCCTCCGCATCCGCGATCGACAGCGCCCGCTGCGCCGATTTGATCGTCGCCCGCCAGAGCAGTTCCTCCGCACTGTCCGACAGCCGTTCGGATATTGACGGTTTCCTTTATGAAAGCGGCCGCCCCGTTCTCCTCGTGCCGCATGTGCTGACGGTGGCCAAACCGATCAAGCGCGTCCTGATCGCCTGGAACGGCTCGCGCGAGGCGACCCGCGCCACCTTCGACGCCCTGCCCTTCCTCAAGGCGGCCGACAGCGTCGAGATCTTCTCCGTCGATCAGGCCGAAAGCGAAACGCAGTCTTCGGGCCTTGCCGGCACGGAACTGGCCGCCACGCTCGCCCGCCACGGCGTCAACGTCACCGTGACCTCACAGGAAAAGATCGCCGGCGTCTCGCCGCAGGCGGCAATCGAAAACCGGCTGTCCGATAACAGCATCGACCTTCTGGTCATGGGTGCTTACGGCCATTCCCGCTGGTGGGAGCTGCTGTTCGGCGGCGTCACCCGCACGCTGCTCGATTCCATGACGGCGATGACGCTTTTGTCGCGTTGAATGTGGATGCGGCGTAAACAGTGCCGCAAGCCCCGCCATCTCGCTTGAAACGAGCATCTGCCGCTTGTCTCTTCTCCCCGCCGGGGAGAAGTCCGCGGCAGCGGGATGAGGGGCAAGGGTAGAGATATTCGGCGACGTTGCCCCCTCATCCGGCCCTTCGGGCCACCTTCTCCCCGGCGGGGAGAAGAAACAGGCGGCAATCTCTCGGCCCCACCATAATAACAGTCCTGCGCGGAAAGCTTGCCTTTTTGCCGGACTTGCGGCTATTAGCCAAAGCCATCGACAATTTTGACCAGATGGTAGACGACATGTCCCTTCCCGATAAAGCCTTTCCCGTCTCCTGGGACCAGTTCCACCGCGATGCCCGCGCTCTTGCCTGGCGTCTTGCCGGTCTCGACAAAGAGTTCCGGGCAATCGTCTGTATCACCCGCGGCGGCCTCGTGCCGGCGGCGATCATTTCCCGCGAGCTGAACATCCGCCTGATCGACACCGTCTGCATCGCCACCCGCCATGACTACGTCAATCAGGGCGACACGGTTCTGCTGAAGGGCGTCGCCCCGGAGCTGGCGGCAGATGGCGGCGAAGGCGTGCTCGTGCTGGACGACCTGACCGATACCGGCAAGACGGCGCTGGAAGTGCGCGAAATGTTGCCGAGAGCCCATTTCGCCTGTGTCTACGCCAAGCCGAAGGGCGTGCCGACCATCGACACCTTCGTCACCGAAGTCAGCCAGGACACCTGGATCTATTTCCCCTGGGATATGGGCTTCACCTATCAGGAGCCGATCGCTAAGGGATCGCGCGGCTGATCGCCCCTCACCCTTAAAAACAAGAGCTGCAAAAGCCGTCCCTCCGGGGCGGCTTTTTGTTTGAAAACGCCATTCTGGCGACAACGGAAAAACACGGAAAAACCGTAGTGTCGCCTTTATGCCGCACCCCGGAAACGCGCGGTTTTGGCATTCCGCTGCGGAAACCAGCCTCGCGCAAGCTTCAAATTTCGCTGCCAAGTTACTGATTTTTTTGAACGCTTTTGCTTTCCCCGTTTTCCACAGGCGCTTCACACAATATCTTGTGGTTAAAAATGGGTTTCAATCTATGGCTTGACGAATCTGTGCCGTGGGAGGAAAGTGACATTTATGTTGCGGCGGCAACGGACCGGAAAGTAACGAGGCCGGTTCTTCTCCATCTTGAGCGCGCAAGTCCAAAGCGGCGTCCCGGCCATGAGGGGACGGTTCGCCGCTGGATTCCGCACGCCTTTCGGAAACCGCCAAAAACATGACGCGGGGACTGGCGGCAGGAAGCTGTTGATACTATATTTAGTATTCCACACTATGCTTGCAGCCGAATAAGCCACGATATACAGGGATCACATCCAAGGATGAACATCCCTTTCAGATCGGCAACAACCGGCTGCGCGAAGGCATCGCACGGCTGGACCGGATTTTTGCGCCCTTCACCGGGCGCCCAATGGACGAGGACAGGAAACCATGCGCATTGAACGCCGCTTCACGAAGCCCGGCCAATCGCCTTATGCGGAGATCGACTTCCGCAAGGCCGTCAGTGAAATCAAGAACCCGGACGGATCGATCGTGTTCCGTCTGGCGGACATCGACGTTCCCGCGCAGTTCAGCCAGGTTGCCACCGACGTTCTGGCGCAGAAATATTTCCGCAAGGCCGGCGTGCCGAAGTTCCTGAAGAAGGTCGAGGAAAACGATGTTCCTTCCTTCCTGTGGCGCTCCGTTCCCGACGAAAAGGCCCTGAAGGATGTGCCGGAAGCCGAGCGTTTCGGCTCCGAAACCGATGCGCGTCAGGTTTTCGACCGTCTGGCTGGCACCTGGGCCTATTGGGGCTGGAAGGGCAAATATTTCTCGTCCGAAGAAGATGCTCTGGCCTTCCGCGACGAGCTTGCCTACATGCTCGCCACCCAGCGCGTTGCGCCGAATTCCCCGCAATGGTTCAACACCGGCCTGCACTGGGCCTATGGCATCGATGGCCCCGGCCAGGGCCATTTCTATGTCGACCCCTTCACCGGCAAGCTGACCAAGTCCAAGTCCGCTTACGAACATCCGCAGCCGCATGCCTGCTTCATCCAGTCCGTTGAGGACGACCTCGTCAATGAAGGCGGCATCATGGACCTGTGGGTGCGTGAAGCGCGCCTGTTCAAATATGGTTCCGGCACCGGCTCCAACTTCTCTTATCTGCGCGGCGAAGGCGAAAAGCTTTCCGGCGGCGGCCGCTCCTCCGGCCTGATGAGCTTCCTCAAGATCGGCGACCGCGCAGCCGGCGCCATCAAGTCCGGCGGCACGACCCGTCGGGCGGCGAAGATGGTCGTCGTTGACGCCGATCACCCGGATATCGAAGCCTATATCGACTGGAAGGTGAACGAGGAGCAGAAGGTTGCCGCTCTCGTGACCGGCTCCAAGATCGTCGCCAAGCACCTGAAGGCGATCATGAAGGCCTGCGTCAACTGCGAGGCTGACAATGGCGATTGCTTCGACCCGGCCAGAAACCCTGCCCTGAAGCGCGAAATCCGCGCTGCCAAGAAGGACATGGTGCCGGAAAACTACGTCAAGCGCGTTATCCAGTTCGCCGAACAGGGTTACAAGGACATCCAGTTCAAGACCTACGACACGGACTGGGATTCGGAAGCCTATCTGACGGTATCCGGCCAGAACTCCAACAACTCCGTATCCTTGAAGGACGACTTCCTGCGCGCTGTCGAAAATGACGGCGACTGGAACCTCACCGCCCGCAAGGACGGCAAGGTCATGAAGACGCTGAAGGCCCGCGACCTCTGGGAAAAGATTTCCCACGCCGCCTGGGCATCGGCAGACCCCGGCCTGCACTTCAACACCACCATGAACGACTGGCACACCTCGCCGGCCGCCGGCCCGATCCGCGCCTCCAACCCGTGCTCGGAATATATGTTCCTCGACGACACGGCCTGCAACCTCGCCTCGCTGAACCTTTTGCAGTTCAAGGATCAGGCGACGAAGCGCATCGATATCGCCGATTACGAACATGCCGTTCGTCTGTGGACCGTCGTGCTCGAAGTGTCGGTCATGATGGCGCAGTTCCCGTCGCGCCAGATCGCCGAACTCTCCTATGAATACCGCACGCTCGGCCTCGGTTACGCCAATATCGGCGGCCTCCTGATGTCCTCGGGCATTCCCTATGACAGCGCCGAAGGCCGCGCCATTGCCGGTGCGCTCACCGCCATCATGACCGGCGTTTCCTACGCCACCTCGGCCGAAATGGCCGGCGAGCTTGGCCCCTTCCCCGGCTTTGCCCCGAACCGCGACAACATGCTGCGCGTCATCCGCAACCACCGCCGCGCCGCTCACGGCCAGTCGGAAGGTTATGAAGGCCTGTCGGTCAACCCGGTGGCGCTCATCCATGGCGATTGCCCGGATCAGGACCTGATCGCCCATGCCGTCGCCGCCTGGGACAAGGCGCTAGCGCTCGGCGAGCAGCACGGCTACCGCAACGCCCAGACGACGGTTATCGCGCCGACCGGCACGATCGGCCTCGTGATGGATTGCGACACGACCGGCATCGAGCCCGACTTCGCGCTGGTGAAGTTCAAGAAGCTCGCCGGCGGCGGTTACTTCAAGATCATCAACCGCGCGGTTCCAGATGCGCTGCGTTCGCTCGGTTACTCCGAAAGCCAGATCGCCGAGATCGAAGCTTATGCCGTCGGCCATGGCAATCTCAACCAGGCGCCCGGCATCAACCCGTCCACGCTGAAGGCCAAGGGCTTCACCGATGAGAAGATCGAGGCCGTCAATGGCGCGCTGAAGAGCGCCTTCGACATCAAGTTCGTCTTCAACCAGTGGACGCTCGGCGCCGACTTCCTCAAGGAAACGCTGAAGGTTTCCGATGAGCAGCTCTCCGACATGAGCTTCAACCTGCTCGAGCACCTCGGCTTCGGCAAGAAGGACATCGAAGCGGCAAACGTTCACGTCTGCGGCGCGATGACGCTGGAAGGCGCACCGTTCCTGAAGGCCGAGCACCTGCCGGTCTTCGATTGCGCCAACCCCTGCGGCAAGATCGGCAAGCGTTACCTCTCGGTCGAATCGCATATCCGCATGATGGCAGCGGCACAGCCCTTCATCTCGGGTGCGATCTCCAAGACGATCAACATGCCGAACGATGCGACGGTTGAGGATTGCGGCGCAGCCTATATGCTCTCGTGGAAGCTGGCGCTGAAGGCCAACGCCCTTTACCGCGATGGTTCTAAGCTTTCCCAGCCGCTCAACGCCTCGCTGGTGGAAGATGAGGACGACGAAGACCTGATCGAAGAGCTGATCCAGCAGCCGGCTGCACAGCAGGCCGTGACGATCACCGAAAAGATCGTCGAACGCGTCATCGAGCGTGTCTCGCGCGAGCGGGAAAAGCTGCCGAACCGCCGTCAGGGTTACACCCAGAAGGCAACCGTCGGCGGTCACAAGGTCTATCTGCGCACCGGCGAATTCGGTGACGGCCGCATCGGCGAAATCTTCATCGACATGCACAAGGAAGGTGCGGCCTTCCGTGCGATGATGAACAACTTCGCCATCGCCATTTCGCTCGGCCTGCAATATGGCGTGCCGCTGGAAGAATATGTGGAGGCCTTCACCTTCACCAAGTTCGAACCGGCCGGCATGGTGCAGGGCAACGACGCGATCAAGAACGCCACGTCGATCCTCGACTACGTGTTCCGCGAACTCGCCGTCTCCTATCTCGGCCGCCACGATCTGGCCCATGTCGATACGTCGGATTTCTCCAACACGGCGCTCGGCAAGGGTATCCAGGAAGGCAAGACCAACCTCGTTTCCACCGGCTGGACCCGCGGTTACAAGCCGACGCTGGTTTCCAGCAATGGCGGCGAACGGTCGTCTTCCGAGCCGAAGGGCTCGGCAACGGCCACCCCTGCCCGTGGTTCCGCCAACGTCACCTCCTTCGCCGGCTCCGCCGCCCGCAAGCTGGAACCGACGGTCTCCATCGCAACCTCCGAAATCGTCTCCTTCAAGCGGGACTATGAGGAGCGCGCCAGGGAACTGGCCGAAGAAATCGCCGAGGAAGTCATCGACGACGTCGCCCAGGAATCCCAGCAGACGGCCACCGCCCTCTTCTCCGACAAGGCCGCCGCCGACGCTGCATCGGCCAAGACGGAAGCCAAGAAGGTGGAAAACGAACGCCGCATGCGCTCGATTGCACAAGGCTATACCGGCAACATGTGCTCGGAATGCCAGAACTTCACGATGGTGCGGAACGGCACCTGCGAGAAGTGCGATACTTGCGGTGCGACGAGCGGTTGCAGCTGAGGAGATTGAATGGTTACTAAGCTGGTTCCGCCAACCCCTGCGACAATCATTGACTTCGGTGTTGTAGAAACAGGCATAAAAGAGCGTGAGACCTTTCAGGTCTCACGCGGATTGGCTTTTGCGAAGCTGGTTACGGAAACCATCTTTGGTGTTCCCGCAAAAGAAGTTGATGAACACATTGTGGATGGCGGAGCAGATCGAGGTATAGACATCATATACATCGATCACAACAACAAGATTATAAATATCGGCTCCTGCAAAACCGTTCTTGATTTTAGAAATTCCCACAAATTCTTCCCCGGGGAAGAAATAGATAAAATAATATCATTCATCGACGATGTTTTACTACACAGAGATGAGATAATATCTAGTTGCAACGGTCGACTGGCAGCCAAAATCCGTGAAATATGGGAAATTTTTTCAACTGAAGCTTACGAAGTAGCTGTTCACCTATTCTCCAATAAATCAACTTTACCGACCGACGCAAGAGAACGCTTATCAACAGCACTGAATCGTCATAATGTTTTACTGTTCGAATACGGCTTGTTTGAGCTTTCTCATGGGCTAGTTAAGGCAACTAAACCAAAATTTAAAAAGACGCTGAAGGGATGTGAATGCTCATCTGCTCCCGTCGAAGATTTAGGACGTCGCGCAATTATGGCGCGTGTAAGCCTAGAAGATGCTGCTAGATTTCTCACGGGAGAAAACGGCGGTTTCGATGAGCGTCTGGTTTGGCAAAATGTCAGGTATTTTCTCGGAATAGAGAACGAAGTTAACCGAGAAATAAAAGCTACTCTTCTGAATAGTCCTGTAGAGGATTTTTGGTATCTAAATTCCGGCCTCACTATTGTCTGTGAACAGATCTTGTCCAATCCAAATGGGTTCCATCCGATTCACATGGTAAACCCTCAGATTGTAAACGGCTGTCAGACAGCAACTGTTATTCAGAGTGTCAGCATCGGAACGATGCGAAACCTGAAAGGTGGCTTCATTCAGGTCAAAATAATTGAAACTAAAAGCCCCGAGTTTGTTGAGCGTATTGCGTTAGCGAGCAACACTCAAAGTCGGATTTTAAGCAGAGACCTGCGAGCTCACGATAATTTTCAACTCCAGATCGCTGAATGCTTGCGTTCACTGGGATATTTTTACTGCAGAAAACGGGGTGAGAGAAGCATAGCGACCGGACTTGAGGTGCTAGATTCGGCTCGAGTAGGACAGTTGATGCTCGCATATGTTTGTGGGGAACCTACAAAAAGCAAGACTAATTCAAACGAAGTTTTCGGAGACCTTTATCACGAGGCTTTCAATCCTCTTGCCGTAACGCCAAACATCATAGTTACTGCACATGAATGCTATAAAGAGATCGAGAAACGGAGGCAGCAAGCGCTTCACTGGCAATCGTCGGTATCTAAAAATTCATATGAAGAATCTTGGATAATCGAAGGCCATTTCCATGTGTTGTTCGTAGTTGGAGAGCTTTTGCGAAGAAAAAGAGGCAACTTAGGCCAAACCGATGATGCGCTGGCATTGTTAGATTCTGCCATATCAACTGTTCAGCAATTCGTGCTTCAACATAAAGGTATAGCGAGCTACAGGCTGTTCCGATTGACCTCGTCCAGAGAGGCAATTCTAAAGCTCTTGGACAGCTCCAATAGCGATCCTAATTTCTCATATCCAAAGCAGTTATCTCTCGACATATAAGAAGCGCAAGAGCATCCGGCATCTGCAAGACTAGGAGAAGCCCTTAGCAAGCCGGATCAACCGGCCCGCGCCTATCTGAAAGTGATCGCCGTCGATCCGGAAGGCACAGCGGCCGCCCTTCGTAAAGGCGCGGCCTGATCCACCTCACCCCATAAAATCCAGCAGCAGCTTCACATTCAGCACCGCAATCACCACCGCAATCAGCCACGCAAAAGCCGAGAGCCAGAGCGGCGCTTTCAGTGCGCCCATCTTGGCCTTGTCGGCGGTGAACATCACCAGCGGGAAGACCGCGAAGGAGAGTTGCAGGCTCAGCACCACCTGCGTCAGGATCAAGAGTTCCGCCGTGCCGCTATCGCCATAGAAGACGGTGACGGCGGCGGCGGGGACGATGGCGATGGCGCGGGTGATGAGACGGCGCAGCCAGGGGGCGAGCCGCATCTTGAGGAAACCCTCCATCACGATCTGGCCGGCAAGCGTTGCCGTGACGGTGGAGTTGATGCCGCAGCACAACAGCGCCACGCCGAAGAGCGTCGGCGCAATCGCAAGGCCAAGCAGCGGCGCGAGCAGATTATGGGCCTCGCCGAGTTCGGCGACATTGGTCTGCCCCGTCTTGTTGAAGGTCGCCGCCGCGAGGATAAGGATCGAGGCGTTGATGAGGAGCGCGAACATCAGCGCAATGGTGGAATCGAGCGTCGCGAATTTCAGCGCCTCGCGTTTTTCGGCAATCGTTTCGCCGATTTCGCGGGTCTGCACGATGCCCGAATGCAGATAGAGATTATGCGGCATGACGGTGGCGCCGAGAATGCCGAGCGCCAGATAGAGCATGTCCGGATTGGTGACGATCTCCGTCGTCGGCGCAAATCCGAGGATCACCTGCCCCCAGTCGGGATCGGCGAGCGCCACCTGAATGGCGAAACACACGGCGATGACGCCCAGCAGCGTGATGACCAGCGCCTCCACCCAGCGGAAGCCGAGCTTCTGCAGATAAAGGATCAGGAACACATCGAGCGCGGTGATGAGAACGCCGAGTTCGAGCGGAATGCCGAAAATGAGGTTGAGGCCGATGGCCGTGCCGATCACCTCGGCGATATCGGTGGCGATGATGGCGATTTCCGCCAGCAGCCACAGCACCATGGCTACGGGTTTCGGATAGGCGTCACGACAGGCCTGGGCGAGATCGCGTCCGGAGGCGATCGCCAGACGGGCGCAGAGCGATTGCAGCACGATCGCCATGATGTTCGAGACCAGCGCGACGGTGAGCAGCGTATAGCCGAACCTTGAGCCGCCGGCGAGCGAGGTCGCCCAGTTTCCCGGATCCATGTAACCGACCGCAACGAGATAGCCGGGGCCGAAAAACGCCATCGCCCGGCGAAACGTGCCGGCATTCGGCTTGACCCTGATCGAACCGTGCACGTCGGACAGCGACAGGTCGTCGCCATTCCGCCGCCATCCAAAGACAGGCTTGTCCATTCTCTGAACTTTCAAATGGGAGGCAATTTAATGCAATTGCAAATCATTCGCATAAACAGAACAGGCTGGCAAGCGGGCTTTTGGCCCACGCGCCATCACAGGCCATTGCCGGGCGTTTTGCCGGCGGGCCTTGCGGCAGAGGATACCATTTCCCGCGCCAGACAGGCGAGCCATGTCGGAAGCAGCCGGATCAAGCACACGCAGGATGGCCGGAGCGTGCACCATCCCGCAGCAGGCTTCCGTCTGGCGACTGCACCCGCCCATTGACAGTTGCGATGGCGTGCCGTGTACACAGAGGCACGATACACATCAGGCATATTTCAGAAGGAGCAGCCGCGTGAACCTGATCGCCCATGTCGAAATTCCGGTACTTGATATTGAAAGGGCGATGCGTTTTTACGACGCCGTTTTCGATGTGAGCTTTGCGGAAATCGTCACGATCCACGACAATAAAATGGCCTATTTCCCCTTCGTGGAAGGCAGGGACGGCGCAAGCGGCGCGCTCGCCCAGGGTGAGACCTATGTTCCCACCAAAGACGGGGCGATCATCTATCTTGGCGTGAAGGACATTGACGATGTCCTTGAGAGAGCCGTGCGGCAGGGCAGCGAGATCCTGTTTCCCAAAACGCCGGTCGATGACACGCTCTTCGTCGCCGAAATTTCCGACAGCGAGGGAAACCGCATCGCGATCCAGTCTGCCTGACCGGCCGGTTGCGTGGCGGGCCGAAGAATGGCCGGAACACCATTCCGGTTTGCGCGCCGCACCCGTGGCGGCGACAGGTTCGGCCACGCAGGCCGCGATCCTCACGGCCTTGTCATCACCCCTGCCCCGCCGGGGCGGAACAGCCGCGCCATGCCTGCGTTGATCTTCAGGGAAACAACTCAATTCCGGGGAAGTTCATGCGACACGGCAGTAAATTCAGCCTGGTGAACCATCCTAGCCGATGGCCGGAATATATCATGGCGCATCGGCGGCCGCGCGACTGGCTGATGACGATCAGCGGTATTGTCCTGCTGTTCGTGGTCGCCGCCGCGGTTGCCATGGGTTATCTCGTCACCAGTCATCCCGGCAAGCCGGAGCCCAATCCCGGCATCGTGGAGGAACAGGCAACGGAAAACGGCGGATAAGCGGCGGGCGGGCGCAGGACGCGCCGCTCATCAGCTGAGGCCGGCAAGATGCCCGCTGAACTGCGCCTCGTGCAGGCGGCTGTAATGGCCCTTGGCGGCCAGAAGTTCGGCATGGGCGCCGGTTTCGGCAATGCCTGTCTGGTCCACCACCACGATGCGCGAGGCATCGCGGATCGTCGCCAGCCGGTGGGCGATGACGAGCGTGGTGCGGCCTTTGGCAAGCTCCGTCAGCGATTGCTGGATGGCCCGCTCCGTTTCCGTATCGAGCGCCGAGGTCGCCTCGTCCAGAATGAGGATCGGCGGGTTCTTGAGGAACATGCGGGCAATGGCAAGACGCTGCTTCTGCCCACCCGACAATTTCACACCGCGTTCGCCGATGACAGTATCGAGCCCGAGCGGCATGGCCTCGATGACGCTGTCGAGGCGCGCGCGCCGCGCGGCATCCATGATCTCCCCGTCAGAGGCGCCAAGCCGGCCGTATTCGATATTCTCGCGGATCGTGCCGCCAAACAGAAAGACGTCCTGCTGCACGATGCCGATCTGGTTGCGCAGCGACGCAAGCTTCATCTTGCGGATATCGATACCGTCAATGGTGATCGCACCGCTGGTGACATCGTAAAAGCGCGGCAAAAGCGAGCAGAGCGTCGTCTTGCCCGCACCCGAGGGACCAACAAAGGCGACCGTTTCGCCGGCGCTGATCTTCAGGTCGATATTGGCGAGGACCTGTTTGCCCTCGGCATAACCGAAACCGACATGGCGATATTCGATGCTGCCGGAAAGCGCCGGTGCCTCGATTGCGTCAGGCGCATCGACGATATCAGGCGCCGTGTCCAGAAGTTCGGTGAAGCGGCGGAAACCGGCAATGCCCTTCGGATAGGTCTCGATGACCGAATTGATCTTTTCCACCGGCCGGAAAAACACGCCGACCAGCAGCAGGAAACCGACAAAACCGCCTTCCGTCAGGCCGCCCGTCAGCACGAACCAGGCGCCGCAGATCATCACGATCATCTGCGTCAGACGCATGCTCATGTAGCTGAGCGAGGTGCTGGCCGCCATGATCTTGTAGGCATCCAGCTTCGTGCGGCGGTATTTCTGGTTGTCCTTCTCGAACAGCGCGCGCTCGTGGTCCTCGTTGGCGAAGGCCTGCACCACCCGCATGCCACCGACATTTTCCTCGATACGGGCGTTGAAATCCCCGACCCGGCCATAAAGCGCGCGGAAATTCTGCGTCATGCGGCCGCCGTAACGGCTGGTCACCCAGGCGGTAACGGGCACGACGGCGGCGGTGATGAGCGCCAGCGGCACGTTGACCGACAGCATCAAGAGGAACGCACCGATGAAGGTCATGATGGCGATGAACAGATCCTCGGGGCCGTGGTGGGCCACCTCGCCGATCTCTTCCAGATCCTTGGTCAGCCGTCCGACCAGATGGCCGGTCTTCTGGTTATCGAAATAACGGAAGGAGAGTTTTTGCAGGTGATCGAAGGCCAGACGCCGCATGTCCGTTTCGATATTGATGCCGAGCATGTGTCCCCAATAGGTGACCGTCGCCATCAGCCCGGTATTCAACACGTAGATGACGAGCAGCCCCACGGAGGCGGCAAGGATGATCGCCCATTCACCGCCCGGCAAAAGCACGTCGACAAAGGCCTTCACGGCCATCGGAAAACCGAGTTCAAGCACGCCGGACAAAACCGCGCAGGAGAAGTCGAGAATGAAGAGACCACGATAGGGACGGTAATAGGCGAAGAAACGGCGCAGCATGGCATGACCTGGAGAGGGGGCGCGGCAAAACGCGCGCCGCGGAAAAACGGGAGTTTAATTGTCATATTTCAATGCGCGCGCCAAGACCGATGTTCTATTTTTACCAAAATCGTTCAATAGCTTCCGCAATAAACACACAACGGTAATGTGATCGGATTATATTGCACTTATATGTATCGGTGTGACAGAGTGAATGCACCCCTTTTGGGGGAGAATGCGAGAAAGAGCCTGCCGTGAGTAACAATGACAGCCGTAAGCCCAGTGGCGAACCGAGATGGCTTGGTCCCGCCAGCCCGACGCGGATCGCCCTGATCCCGCCCATCTCGGCTGCGCGCTGGCTTCTCGTTCTCGTCGCCCTTGCGGGCATTTATTTCTTCCACGGTTTTCTGGTTCCGGTTCTCGCCGCTCTCGTCATCGGTTTTGCCAGCTGGCCGGTCTATACCCGGCTTTTGCGGCAGGTGGGCGGCAACACCACGCTCGGCGCCACCATCGCCATCATCCTCATCCTCGCCTTCCTCGTCGTGCCGATCTTCATCGCCGCTTCCTATACGGCTAGCGAAATCCGCGAATGGTTCGGCTGGGCGGTGCATGTCAACAAGACAGGCGCACCGGTGCCCGACTGGATTGCCGCGCTGCCCGGCGTCGGCCCCTGGCTCGGGGAGCAATGGGTGAAATATATCGGCACGCCGGGCGCCATCGGCGAAGTGATCCAGCTCGTCAGCGGCGCCAATATCGGCAATATCTACCGGGCGATCCTGGCCGCCGGCAACGGTGCCTTCCATCTGGTGCTGACCCTGCTGTTCATGCTGATCGCGCTGTTCTTCGTCTATCGCAACGGCGCCGGCTTCACCCGTCAGGTCGATCTCGTGGGCGAGCGCATCCTGCCGACACGCTGGGAGCGCATTTCCCGCGTCGTGCCCGCCACCATCAGCTCCACCGTGACAGGCATGACGCTGATCGCCATCGGCGAAGGCATCATCCTCGGCATCGCCTACTGGATCGCCGGTGTGCCCTCGCCCGTCACGCTCGGCGTGCTCACCGGCGTCATGGCGCTCATTCCGGGCGGCGCGCCGCTCTCGTTTACGCTGGTGTCGATCTATCTGGTCGCCAGCGGCTCCCCGGCCTACGGTCTGGCGCTGTTCCTCTGGGGGTCGGTCGAACTTTTCATCGTCGACAAGACCATCCGCCCGAAACTCGTCGGCGGACCGATCAAGCTGCCCTTCCTGCCCACCTTTTTCGGCCTCGTCGGCGGCGTCAAGACCATGGGTTTCCTCGGCCTCTTCATCGGCCCGGTGCTGATGGCGCTGCTGGTCGCGATCTGGCGCGAATGGGTGCGTGAAGTGGAAATCTCCGCCGCTGCCAGCACCGAGGCTCCACCGCCGCCATCCACGCAGGAAGGCGCCGTTGATGAGGTTGCCGCGCTCGAAGACAATAGCGGGGAAACGACGGCGTTGCGGAAAGCGGCGTTTTGATTGGTGAGGCCGGCGGCAGACGCCTCTGCTCCGGCGCCGACAGATAGTCCTCAAACAGCGCATCCGTCATGCTCGGGCCTGTCCCGGGCATCTGCCACCGATTGATCCCAAGATGTGTGATCAGATTTTCGGCATGGGGCCAAGAATGACGCCGAGGGAATGTTTACCCCCCGGAATCTGGACCGGGCAGCCGTGGCAAGGCAGAGGACCACGTCAAGGATGCGGCAAGGTCGCGGCAAACTCGTGCCGTAGGCTTAAAGCGCCTTCTCCATGAACAGGCTAAGCGGATCCGGCCTGTAGGGTGCGAAGGCCTCGATCTCCACAAATCCCGCCTTGCGGTAAAGGCCGATCGCTTCCGGCTGGCTGATGCCGGTTTCGAGCCGGATGGCGGAAAGGCCAAGCTCGGCACCGCGCGCGACAAGCGTATCCATGATCAGTTTGCCGATCCGCAAACCCCGCGCATCGGGATCAACGAACATGCGCTTGACCTCCGCCGTGCCATCGCCCGCCTCCACCAGCGCGCCGCAGCCAACCACACGGCCATCATGCCGCGCCACGAAAAACGAGACATTGTCCTGCTCGAGCGCGCCGATATCGACCAGATGATTGCTCTCGGCCGGGTAAAGCGACGCCATATAGGCGTTGGAAAGGTCGATGAGGTGCAGAACCGCTTCCTGCCGGGGTGTTTCAAGCTTGATTTCGATGGCCAATGCGATGCCTGCTTTCTCTCAAAAAATGCGTATTTCGTCGTAATGTCACTGCAATCGCGATAGATGAGTTTCTAGAGCATTATTCCCGACAGAGGCAACACACCCCATGAAAACAGCCCTCGTTCTCATGACCTTCCTTGGCTGCGACGACAGCGCCACCGATTGCCATTACCTCGCCACCTCGCAGCAGCGCTGGACGAGCATCGAACTGTGCGACGCCGTGTCGGAAAAGGAATTGGAGCGTTACGCCAACGCGCCCTACCCCGTCGTGGTGGCCGTGTGCCAGACACCGGGTGAGCAGGCCCCGCAGACGGCCGGCGCGCAACCTCCCGCCACGGCACCGGCGACTACACCGCAGGCAACGGCGGCGGTTACGCCGAAGGAAGAGGAAAGTCTCACCAAACAGGCAATCAGTCGCGTCAGCCGGATCCTGCCTTCCACCGAAGGCATAAAGCACCTCCTGGGGACACCGGTGAGGATGGTTGAAAACAGCTATTCCTGGATTGCCAAACGGTTCGACAAGTGACTGCGGGAAATGTCACGCCAGCTTTCTTTGCCGCTGCAATGCAGAGGGTTCCTGTGAGAGGATGCACCCGCGGAAACCCGGACCTTACGCCGCCTCGACCGTCAGCGCTTCCGCATAATATCGCGCCCTCTGCCGTTCTTCGGCAATGGCGAGCTTGCGCACGGCATGCAGCAGCTCGAACAGTGTCTCGGAGCCGTTGACGTCGCGGAAATGCGCCAGCAATTCCGCCGAGACGGAGGCCGCCACATCGGAAAGCTGCGAACGGGCCGCGCGCCGCCACATCAGCGTCGCCTCGATGAAGACATCGACGACATCACCCGAAAGACCGATCGACTGGAACAGGGCCTTCAGCGCATGCGGCCGCCCGGTCGCCAGAATGGCGCGCACCTTGCGGTCATCGAGACCGGAGAGATTGACCATGGCCGCCGTGAAGAATTCCAGCCGGCCCGAACAGACGGCATGGATGAGCAGCGCCGGCGTCAGTTCCAGCCGCTGGCGCAGATGCTCCACCAGCGCCGGCAGTTCCGGCGCGGAAACGCTGGCGGCGATGAGGATGGTGGCGGAATCCTCCGCCTCGCGGAAAAGATTGTCGGCGCGGTTTTGCGCGATCATCGCGTGAACCAGCGCCGAACCCGCCAGAGCTTCACTGATGCGGCCCATCAACAGGTGGCGCGCGTCGGCGGGCAGTTCGTCGCGGCAAAGCAGGAGGTCGCGTATATCCGCATCGCAGCCATGGCGCTCGGCAATGCGCCGCAGTGAAAACGGCGTGATGAAGGCATCGTCATTTTCGAGCAGGATGATGGTTTCCGGCAGATCGCCGACTTCGGCAAGCGCCGCACAGACGCCACGCGGCAGGCCGGGCCTTGCGGCAATGAGGGAGCGCGTCAGGCTTTCGCCGCGCCCGGCAAGATCGACCAGATCGGCCTCACCCAGAACCGGCGAACGGGCAATCACCGTGCAGGCGATTTCCGGCTGGTCTTCGGCAAGTGAAACAAGAATGGCGCGCGGTGCGTCATGGGCATCCGCCAGCGCCTCGGCAAGCGCCAGCCGCACACGTGGCGAAGGGTCGTCAAGCAGATAGGTCATCGCCATATAGGCGGCATCGCGGTTCTCCCGCGCCATGTCGGAATGCAGATAGGCACGGCCGAGAGCATTGGCGGCCTTTGCCCGCTCGGTCGATCCAGCCTTTTCAGACCAGCGAAGAAATGCCTGTACGATCACCTGAGCCTCGAAACACATTCGCAACAATGGATGACGGCATCATCGCCGCCACCATGTATAAAACTCTAGGCGCAAATGGTTTACGTTTGGTTCACCATAAAAATTAACCGCCGCGGAAGAAGGACTATATTTACGGCGCAGTAGAGGGGCGTTGCAGCTGGAATACATCGCTGCCGCCGTCGCAGTAATCCATATAGCCCATGCGCGCCACGGGGCGGGCAAGCCCCATGTCGATGCGGCCATCGCGTATGATCGTCTCATCGATATGGATCGCCATGACCTGACCGATCACCATCCAGGACTCCGATGGCTTTCCATCGACGTCCTCAAGCTGCTGTATCTGGGTGACACGGCATTCCAGAACCGCCAATGCCTCGCCCACGAAGGGCGCATCCACCACCCGGCCATCGACGGCGGTGAGGCCGGCAAGCCGGAACTCGTCGACATCATAGGCAACCGGTGCGGAAGAGGCATTCATCCGGTCCACTAGGTGGCGGCTGACGAGATTGGCGGTGAAGACGCCGGTCTCCTCGACATTGCGAAGGCTGTCCTTCCTGCCGCTGGAAGAAAACATGACGAGCTTCGGCCGATCCGAAATCGCGTTGAAGAAGGAATAGGGCGAGAGGTTCATGGAACCGTCCCTGCCCTTCGAGCCGATCCAGCCGATCGGTCGCGGCGCGACGATGGCCTTGAAAGGATCATGCGGCAGGCCGTGCCGGTTGGTATCGGTGGTATAGAACATCAGATGTCCCCAACCCAGCTGACGACATCAGCCAGCTCCGGGCGCGGCCGCTCCACCGGCGGGAATGTCGTCGAGCCGATGTGAATATAGCCCGCCACCTTCTCTTCCGGGTTGACGCCGGTTTCCGCCAGGAAGGCCGGATCGAAGGCAAGCCATTCCGTCAGCCAGTTTGCGGCAAAACCATTGGCATTGGCAGCGAAGATGACGTTGAGGCACACGGCGCCGGCGGACAGGACCTGTTCCCATTCCGGAATCTTGAAATGCGGCTTTGCGGTGCTGATGACAGCGATGACGACGGGTGCGCGGGTAAAGCGCGTCCGTTCCGCTTCCTGCTGCTGCAGGTCGAGCTCGGGGTTCTTCTCAAGCGCGATCCTGAGCGCCGTCTCGCCGAGACGCACCCGCTCCTCACCGCGATAGACCACGAAACGCCAGGGCGCGAGCTTGCCATGGTCGGGCACACGCACGGCAAGACGCAGTATATCCTCGATTTCCGTCTTCGAAGGCCCGGGCTCGCAAAGCTGCAGGGCGGGGGTGGAACGGCGAAGCTTGAGATAATCGAGGAGCTTGATATCGCTTGTCATGATCAAAAATCTTCCATTCTGCTGTCATCGCGAAAATATGGGCCTTGAAATAGCCACGGCATTGGTTTTGAAGTGGTCCGGGAAAATCAAGAAGTCAATCGGTATCGAAAATGTCTGCAATCAAAATCGCGGCACGTCTGACCATTGCATGTGCCGCGCTTGGCCTTTTATCGCAAGCCGCTTTTTCGCAGGATGCCTTTAAAGACTTCAAGCAGCTCGGCGGCACGCCGAAAATGCCGAAACTCAATGCTTTCACCGCCCCGACTGCACCCAATGCCCCGGAAAGCACCGCCCGCGACATCGCCATGGAAGCCAAGCTGACCAGCGAAGGCGAAGCGGTGAAGGAGGGCCTGTCCTGGCGCGTCTTCAGCCCCATCCCCGGTACGGACGGCAAGCTGCCGATGCTGGCAAGTTCGGAGGGCGGTTCGGCGGAATTTCATCTGGTGCCGGGCGAATATTTCGTCAATGTCGCCTTCGGTCGCGCCGGCGTCACCAAGAAACTCAATATCCCGGCCTCCGGCAACGTCCAGAAACAGGTGCTGATTCTCGATGCGGGCGGTTTCGTGCTGAATGCGGTCGCGGGTTCCGACAGGCAGATTTCCGGCAACCAGCTGAAATTTTCCGTTTATTCCTCCGACGCCCGCCCGGATGGGGAACGCGGCCTCGTCATGGCCGATATCAAACCCAACACCATCGTCCGCCTCAATGCCGGCACCTATCACGTGGTTTCCGAATACGGCAACGTCAACGCGGTGGTGCGCGCCGATATCCAGGTTGAAGCCGGCAAACTCACCGAAGCGACCCTGCAGCACCGGGCGGCGCAGATCACCCTGAAACTGGTATCGGAAGAAGGCGGTGAGGCGATTGCCGATACGGCCTGGTCCGTGCTGAACGGCGGCGGCGACGTGGTGAATGAAAGCGTCAGCGCGTTTTCGACCATGGTTCTGGCGGAAGGCGAATATACCGCCATCGCCCGCAACAAGGACAAGGTCTTCCAGCGCAATTTCAAGGTTACGTCAGGCCAGGATTCCGATGTGGAAGTGCTGATGAAGGATCAGGCGCCGGAAGACATGACCGGGGATTTCGAGTAGGCGTCACCCACATCTCATCCGTCATGCCGGACTTGATCCGGCATCCAGCCACGACGCGTCTGCGTCGTGAAGAGAGTCTTTCGCGATCAAGGACTTGATCGCGCTGGACCCCGGATCTAGTCCGGGGTTACGGACGTGAATGCGTCGCCTTTGCCAGTGTAATTACCCGCACACCCCCCACAAACAAAAACGGCCCCCGAAGGGGCCGTAACTGTTATCAGGCAAGCTGCTTCTTCGCCGCAAGCTTGCGCTTCACATCCGGCGGCGTCGCCTCGTCCACGAGGCTGGTAATCGCGTCTTCGAGCGACATCGGCGTCTGGTTCTGCGAACCGAGACGGCGGATGTTGACGGTGCGCTCCTCCGCTTCCTTGCGACCGCAGACGATGATGACCGGAACCTTGGTCACCGAATGCTCACGGATCTTGTAGTTGATCTTCTCGTTGCGGAAGTCGGTTTCCACCGCCATGCCCGCCTCGCGCAGCGCTTCAGCCACTTCACGGCCGTAATCATCCGCATCCGAGGTGATCGTCGCGACCACGACCTGAAGCGGCGCGAACCACAGCGGCATATGACCGGCGAAGTTCTCGATGAGAATGCCGAGGAAGCGCTCCATGGAGCCGCAGATGGCGCGATGGATCATCACCGGCTGCGTCTTTTCGGAGTTCTGGTCGATATAGAAGGCGCCGAAGCGTTCCGGCAGGTTGAAATCCACCTGCGTCGTGCCGCACTGCCATTCGCGGCCGATGGCGTCCTTCAGCGTATATTCGAACTTCGGCCCGTAGAACGCGCCCTCGCCCGGCAGGATGCCGGTCTTGATGCGGCCTTCGGACTGCTCTTCGATGGTCTTCAGAACATCCATCATCACGCTTTCGGCGCGATCCCAGAGATCGTCGGAACCGACGCGCTTTTCCGGGCGCGTGGACAGCTTGACGACGACTTCGCTGAAGCCGAAATCCTCATAGACGGAGAGGATCAGATCGTTGATGCGCAGGCATTCCGCCGCCATCTGCTCTTCGGTGCAGAAGACATGCGCATCGTCCTGCGTGAAGCCGCGAACGCGCATCAGGCCGTGCAGCGCGCCGGAAGCCTCGTAACGATGCACGGTGCCAAATTCCGCAAGGCGGACAGGCATTTCGCGGTAAGACTTCAAGCCATGCTTGAAGATTTGCACGTGACCCGGGCAGTTCATCGGCTTCAGGGCGAAGACGCGCTGATCGGCTTCCTCGTCATCGGGATGGGTGAAGGCATGGGCGGATTTCACCGCGAACATGTTTTCCTGATACCAGCCCCAGTGACCGGAGGTTTCCCACAGCGATTTGTCCAGCACCTGCGGCGCATTGACTTCCTGATAGGTATTGGCGAGCCGGCGGCGCATATAGGCCGTCAGCGTCTGGAACATGCGCCAGCCCTTGCCGTGCCAGAACACGACGCCCGGACCCTCTTCCTGAAAATGGAACAGGTCCATTTCGCGGCCAAGGCGGCGGTGGTCGCGCTTTTCGGCTTCGGCCAGAATGTGGAGATAATTGTCCAGCTCTTCCTGCGTCGCCCAGGCGGTGCCGTAGATGCGCGACAGCATCGCATTGTTGCTGTCACCGCGCCAATAGGCTCCGGCCACCTTCATCAGCTTGAAGGCCGTGCCGATCTGCCCCGTGGAGGCCATATGCGGACCACGGCAAAGATCGAACCAGTCACCCTGATAATAGATCTTCAGGTCCTGACCTTCGGGAATGGCATCAACCAGCTCGACCTTGTAGTTCTCACCCTTGGCGGCAAACACGTCCTTGGCCTTTTCGCGCGACCAGATTTCGCGGGTGAACGGCTTGTTGCGCTGGATGATTTCCTTCATCCGCTTTTCGATCTTCGGCAGATCTTCCGGCGTGAAGGGTTCGTTCTTGGCGAAGTCGTAATAAAAGCCGTTCTCGATGACAGGGCCGATCGTCACCTGCGTGCCGGGCCACAGTTCCTGCACGGCTTCCGCCATGACGTGCGCGGCATCGTGGCGGATGAGTTCCAGCGCACGCCCGTCTTCACGCGTAACGATCTCGATCTTGCCATCGGTGATGGTCTCGGACAAATCGCGCACAGTACCGTCAAGCGCAATGGCGACAGCCTTCTTGGCAAGCGATTTGGAAATGGATTCGGCGACCTCGCGGCCGGTCGTACCGGCGGGGTAGCTGCGCACGGATCCATCGGGAAATGTAAGGGAAATGGCTTCAGACATTGTCGAATTCTCCTGTCCAGTCCCGCCAACGAATGCGGGTGGTGTTGGAATAATGATCTGCCCGCGACAGGCGGACAGGCAGGCTGATAAAGGCTTTTGCCATTGCAGTCAAAGGCGAAGGATAGCTCAGCGAAGCATTTGCGCGAGACCATTGACCGTATTGGCGTTGCGGGTGGTGCCGATACCGAGCCTTTTGGTGGTCAGCACGGACAGCAGCCTGCTCTCGCTCGGCTTACCGCCAAAATCGATCCATAGATCGCCGCCGGCAAGAGCGATTCTTTCCCTTTCGCGGTATTTCTCCAGCAATTCGAGGACGCCGTTGTCCAGCGGCGCCCGCATCACCCGGACGCAGACATCCGGCGGATTGCCCTGGGCGAAAGGATTGTCCGCCGCCAGTTTCAGCCAGTCGTCACCCGAACGAACGAGAATATCGACATGTTTGCCGAAACGGCGTTCGAAGGCGCGCTCCAGCCTGTCCTCAATCTCGTGAACAGATGCCGCCCCGGCGCGAAAAACCAGATTTCCCGTAGCGACCAAGGTTCTGCATTCGGCAAATCCCAGCTCTTCCGCCAATGCCCGCAGATCGGCCATGACGAGCCGCTTGCCGGCGCCCAGCACGATGCTGTGCAGCAGGGCCACATAGTCATTCATCGATGCAGGCTCCAGTAACGCCACGGCATCCACCAGCGCCTGCTGCCATCGAGCACTTCCGGCACCGGGTCCAGCCCGCTGGTGCCGCCCGGCCCGCAGCGCGCGACGCGAAACAGCGTCATCCATCCGCCGGCCCAAAGCCCGTGTCGGGCGATGGCTTCATAACCATATTCGGAACAGGTCGGAATATGACGGCAGGAATTTCCGACGAAGCCGGAGAGTGTCAATTGATAAAGCCGGATGAAACCGACGCCCAGAAGCCGCCCCGGCGTTTTGGCGAAACTGCCCGTCCAGTTGCGGGATCGGCCCGCCTTTTCCGCCGCCTGCTGGTGCCGGCAACCCGGTTCGCCGCACATCGCCTAACCTGCGGCGTTGAGAGCCGGCCGTCCTTCGATCTGGTCGAGCGCATCGACCACCGCTTCGAAGGTCAGCATGGTGGAGGCGTGGCGGGCCTTGAAATCGCGGACGGGGGAAAGCACCCGCATATCCTCGAAACGGCCCGTCGGCCCCTCGCCGTCCTGTTTCAGCATGGCCAGCATGTCTTCCCGCGCCTGCCGGATTTCGCCGCTGGAAGCCCCGATGATGTGGTGCGCCATGATGGAGGCGGAGGCCTGACCGAGCGCACAGGCGCGAACCTCATGCGAAAACGCCGTCACGACGCCGCCTTCGACCTTCAGGTAGACCTTGAGCTTCGAACCGCACAGCCGAGAGTGTTTCTCGGCGCTGGCGTCCGCATCCTCAAGAACCCCGATAAGCGGAATATTCCCGGCAAAGTCCAGAATGCGATTATTGTAGATGTCATCCATCGTCGGTGCCCGGCGCGCTCAAGAATGTCCAAAAACAGGACAGGTCAGATTTTTCAAACACAGCGTTTGTCGCGGTGAAGCTTTCCTGCCCTTCGTTCTCATTATATGCTAACGAGCTTTCTGGACATCAAGCCGTGATCAAATTAACGGCTCCGATACCGAAATAACAGCATCGGCCTTGCCAAAATGCTGTAAAACAACCAGATAGCAGCAGCTGCGAACAAGAGTTCGCGATGAAAAACGAATTCAGGTGCGGCCTTTACCCGCATCGGGAGAGACGAAATGGATGCGATCGTGAAGAATTTCCCCGGCGCTGGCGCAAAACCCGACGTGGCCGAGGCTCGCCCAAGCCAGGCGGAAGCGGAAGAAGCAGTACGCGTTCTTCTGCGTTGGGCAGGAGAAAACCCTGCCCGCGAAGGCCTTCTGGATACGCCCAAGCGCGTTGCCAAGGCCTATCGTGAGCTTTTTGCCGGTTACGAGCTGAATGTTCAGGACGTGCTGGGCACGACCTTCGAGGAAGTCGGCGGTTATGACGATGTGGTGCTGGTGCGCGACATCCCGTTCTTCTCCCATTGCGAACACCATATGGTGCCGATCGTCGGCAAGGCGCATGTCGCCTATCTTCCGGCCGGCCGCGTGCTTGGCCTGTCGAAGATCGCCCGCGTCGTCGAAATCTTCGGCCGCCGCCTGCAGACGCAGGAAAACATGACCGCGCAGATCGCAAGATCGATCGAGGAAACCTTGAAACCGCGCGGCGTGGCCGTCATGATCGACGCCGAACATATGTGCATGTCCATGCGCGGCGTCAACAAGCAGGGGTCGACGACACTGACCACCAGCTTCACCGGCACGTTCAAGAACGATCCGGCCGAACAGGTGCGCTTCATGACCATGGTGCGGAACCGCTAAGCGCCGGACCGAAGGCCGTAACGCGGTTTTCGGAAAATCCGATGCGCAAGAAAATCCGGAGTGGCGGAAGCGATTCCTTTCATCCGCCGCTCCCATCGTTCCGCTAGTTGATTTTCCGGGGTTACCATGTCCATTCCCTTTCCATCCGCGCCAGCGGATAAGGAAGTGCTCGAAAACGCAGGCCTTTTTTCACCGAAATTCGATGAACACGGCCTTGTCACCGCCGTGGTGACCGATGCCCGTGACGGCGAATTGCTGATGGTCGCCCATATGAATGCGCAAGCCCTGTCGCTGACGCTGGAAACCGGCATCGCCCACTATTACAGCCGCTCGCGCGGCAAGATCTGGAAGAAGGGCGAAACCTCCGGCAACCTGCAGACGGTGAAGGAATTCCGCACGGATTGCGACCAGGACGCCGTTTGGCTGAAGGTCTCCGTCGCCGGCCACGACGCCACCTGCCACACCGGTCGCCGCTCCTGCTTCTACCGCACGGTGGGGCTTGCCGACGGCAGGGCCGTGACCACGATTACCGACGACACCCGCCATTTCGATCCGGCGACGACCTATTCCGGCACATGAACGGCCGCCTTCCATCGGCCGCACCAATTTGCTACCAATATAGCAGGTTCCGGGGATAAGGGCGGAACCTTGTTGAACTGGCAGGGAGTGCGGTCATGTTGGGATGGGGAAATCGTCACAATCAGCTCGCGGCTGGCAACCCGGAAGACCTTGAGCCACCCGTTGTCGACGCACGTGTCGATACGCGCCGGATCGCGCTGGCGCTCGGTGGCGGCGCCGCCCGCGGCTGGGCGCATATCGGCGTCCTGCGGGCGCTCGACGAGGCCGGAGTGAAGATCGGCATGATTGCCGGAACCTCGATCGGCGCTCTGGTGGGCGGTTGTTATCTCGCCGGCAAGCTTGACGAACTGGAAGAATTCGCCCGCTCCCTGACGATGCGCCGCATCGCCGGCCTGCTCGATCTGACGATCGGCGGCGGCGGGCTTTTCGGCGGCATGCGCCTTACCAAACGCATGCAGGAGCATCTGGAAGGCCTGCGCGTCGAAAACCTCGAACACCCCTTCATCGCGGTCGCCACCGAACTGCGCACCGGTCACGAAGTCTGGATTCATCAGGGCGATCTTGTCACGGCCTTGCGCTCATCCTATGCACTGCCGGGAATTTTTGAGCCCGTGCAATGCAATGGCCGCACCCTGATCGATGGCGCGCTCGTCAATCCCGTACCGGTTTCGGTCTGCCGGGCCTATGAGCAGGCACTCGTTGTTGCCGTCAACCTCAATTACGATCTTTTCGGCCGCTCCGCCGTGGTCAAACACGCCGCATCCTCGACGGGCGGCTCCGCATCGGTGACGGACAGCACTCCGCGCCCCGGCCTGCCGGGTGTCATGGTGCAGGCCTTCAACATCATTCAGGACCGGATTTCGCGCTCCCGTCTCGCCGGCGATCCGCCCGACCTCATGCTGCACCCGCGCATCAACGATATCGGCCTGTCGGAATTCCATCGCGCCAGCGAAGCCATCGACAGGGGATATGAGGAAACGCGCTCCCGCATTCCGGAACTGGAGCGGATGCAGCAGGCCTTCCGGCGCTGAGGAAGTCCTACGTACCCGGAGCGTCTCCAGTTCGTACGTCTTTGTAAATTGAGTTGATCTTACTCAGCACCGCTTCATCGTCTGTATCGATTTCGTAGAACGTACTGTCGATGGCTCGGATTGTCACCCAAGTCTTGTCCGTCTGCGTTTGTTCCGAGCCGACAAACTCACCCCAGATAACCTGCCGCGTATTCTCTGCCAGGGCTGCTAATTCGGAGCCCGAAAGCTGGACATTGTGCCGCGCTAATTCTTCCAGCTGCTCGCCACCTTCACCTGTGGCCTCAAACCATTCGTGCCTGGGTTTGGACGACTTGACGGTCGAAACAACCCAATTTGCTTCGAAAGAGCGAGGCGCCAAAAGCCGCAGCAAGTCCCTCAGATCAAGAGCAAGGACGTGCTGTTTGAGATCGTAAATTCTAAGTGTCGTCATAGTGTTCTCCTTGACGCCACGAGCCGCATTGGGAGCAGAACTTTGTCAACCCGGCCTAGGGCACGCCCCGTCTGCACGGAATCGTTTGAAGTGCTCTGTCTCTTCGTTGTAGCGCGTTATCCCGACGTGAAACCGACGCACTTTTACCGAAAATGCCCCGCCCCCTGCGCGAAGCCTCATCCGGCGATATAGGCCTTGATATGTTCCGCCTCGGCCTCGATCTCGCCGATCCGCGCCTTCACCACGTCACCGATGGAGATGATGCCGGCAAGGCGGCCATTTTCCTCGACCGGAATATGGCGGAAACGTCCGCCCGTCATGATTTCCATCAGCTCGTCGGTGGTTGAATTGTGGTGACAGCGGATGACGTTCTTGGTCATGGCCACGGAGACGGATTGCAGCAGGGAAGCGGCGCCCTGGCCCGCCACGGCCTTCACCAGATCGCGCTCCGTGAAAATACCGAGAACGACACCTTCGGCATCCGTGACGACGACGGAACCGATCTTGTGCGCATGCAGCGTTGCCGCGGCCTCGCCGATGCTGACCTCGGGCCTGACGGTCACGACGTCCCTGCCCTTGCGGTCGAGAAGATCCTTTACGAATGTTGGCATGCCTTCCTCCTCTTGTCGGCAATCCGCACCGCGCCGCAGCCTCCCCCGGCGGTTGCAAATCATGCACCATGGTGCGCTGAGGCCGGTATGAATGCAATCCCGGATGGGACGCGCGCGAGCAAATTTGCGCCATGGCCGACAAGGAGCGTGATCGCGCCCCAAGGCAGGCAGAACCGGCTGAAACACCGCTCTGCCCGATCGGCGTTAGCGCAGCGGGCGGTCGAACAGTCCGAAGAAGAGGAAGCCGAGCACGAAGCCGAAGACGTGCGCATCCCAGGCAATTTCACCGCCGACATCGCCAAACAGCGGCACGCCGACCGCGATCAGCACATTGCCGAAGAGCCACATCAGCGTGAAGATCAAAACCGTGCGGTTGGAAAGCGCGCCGAGAATGCTCTGCCGCGGCATGAGATGGCCAAAGGAGGCGCTGTAGCCACCACGGGCGGGAAAGGCAAAACGGCAAGCCGCCCCCATAAGCGCAGAAACGACACCGGAAGCGCCGATCAGCACCGTCACATCTCCCCAGTTCAGCGCCGCATGGCCAAAGGCTGAAACGGCAGCGGAAATGCCCCATAACAGCACAAAGCGCCATGTTCCGATCCGGCGCAGAACCGGCGCGCCGAAGGCCATCAACCACAGGCCGTTAAACAGGATATGCTCGATGCCGCCATGCAGGAAGGAATAGGTCACCGGCGTCCAGAGCCATTCCAGACCCTGCTGCGAAAAAGGCACGGCATAACGCAGCGGAATGAAGCCGAAGGTGAAGATGAACCAGCCATTGCCTTCTTCCGACAGGAGATAGGCGGGAACCACATAAGCGAAAAGCAGCGCCGCCAATATGCCGACCAGAAGCGGCGGCAGGTTGAAGACGGGATTGTTCGCGTCGTCTTTCGGTTCCGGCGTTTCCGAAACCGGCGGCTGTTCGCCGTCCCCGTAGGACATGATCCCATCCCTGTCTTGCTCGAAATTTCTGTCTTTCGAGCAATATAGGAAGCCCGGGCGAAAAAAAAGCCGTCCCGCCCGTCAGGCAGCGAACGCCGCAACCGCAAGGGTTTCAGCGCCGATGCCAGGGGGCGGTCCGGCTTGCCGGCAGGCCGCAGGACTGCGGCGCGGCCAGAAATTGTGCTGACGGGAGCCTTCCCCGACATGGCCGCACCGATGCCACGCGCCTTGCCGTCGCGCAATATCAACCCTTTGTTAACCTTAACAAAACCGGATGGCACGAAAATCGCTTCACCTCCACATACAGACGTTCGGATGGACATGACGTCCCAAAAACGAACATGGAGAGATGCTATGAAGAGCATGGCCGGACTGGACATATATGCCTATTGGGACGAATTGCGCGGCAGGAAAGCCGCGCCGCGGCGCGAAGACATTGATCCCGCAAAACTGAAACATCATCTCGGCGACCTCTTCATCCTGACGGATAACGGAGAGGAAACGCCGTTCTTCCGCCTTGCCGGCACACGCATCTGTGCCCTGTTCGGCCGGGAGCTGCGGGGTCACCGCTTTTCAGAACTCTGGCCGGCGGCAAACGCCGATTTCCCCTGTCGCGTCGCCCGCGGCATTCTGCAACACCAATTGCCTGTCGTCTTCGATGTCGAGGCGGAAGACGATTATGGCGCGGCACAGCTGCCATTCGAAATGCTGCTGCTGCCACTGCGCACGGATGCCGGAGCCGCCCCGCGCCTGCTTGGCGCGCTGCTCCCGGAACGTCCGCGGCACGATTTCGCCGCGCCCGTCAATTGCCTTTCAATGAAAAGCAGCCGCCTGCTGCGCATGGACATTGCGCCAGCGGCCTGTTTTGCAGATATGGAAGCCATCGTCGCGTCAGGTACGGGAAGCCGCTGAGGGGGCCGTCAGCCATAGCAGGCACCCCGCGAGGAAGGGCGAGCGGCCGCCTCAATCACGCACCAGATACGTCAGGAGTGTAACGATATTGTCGATCGGAAGAATTGTAGAGATCAAACAATACAGTCTGTTAACCCGCGCAAGGTAGAGACTTCTCATCATCGTCCTTTATAATTGCGCTGTCCATGTTTGCATCCCGCTCGGTCAACACTGCCCAAATCCTGCGTCCGGTCGAAGAGGTTCACCTCGACGATGCCGTCAGTGTGTCCTTTACCGGCCGCCTCATGTTGCCCGACCATCAGGAATATGACTGCACCGCAACGGAGATGACCGCCGAAAGAGCGCAGTTCAGCTGTTCGGGTATCGCCCGCAATGGTGACCGCGTCATCGCCTATCTCCAGCATATCGGCCGGATCGAGGGCACGGTGACATCGCTCACCGCATCCGGTTTCGTCATCGCCATCAACGCGCCGGAGCGCAAGCGCGAAAAGCTTGCGGCCCAGCTGGCCTGGATCGCCAAGCGGCAGCTGCTCGGCCTGCCGGAAGACCGCCGCCACGATCGCCTGACCCCGCGCAATGCCAAGGCGCATCTGGTTCTGGAAGACGGCGTGCTCGTCTCCTGCCGGCTGATCGACCTTTCCCTCTCGGGTGCGGCCATCGAAATCGAAAGCCGGCCACCGCTCGGCAGCCGGGTCCAGCTCGGCAAGAACATGAGCGGCAAGATCGTGCGCCATTTCATGGAAGGCGTCGCGGTGGAATTCGACCGCGTCCAGTCGCCCGACGCGCTGATCGAATTTCTCTGAACCGTTGCCACCCGGCCTGCACGGCAATTAACAGCCACAAAACCATGGTACCGGGATTGCACCACAGTCCCGACGAACCCTTTTCCGTTTCACGATACTGAATTTGCGATGGCTGTTCGCCCGGCATTAACGGGCACCTGCCACATCTTTTTTTTCCGTCATTCAGCCATTGACCTGAATCCGGCCGGCCAAGCCCTCGAGCCGGAAGAAGTCTCGCCGTCGTATCGAGCCGCATCGACGCACTTCCGGCGCCGGGTAGTCGCGGCGAGATGAAAACGCTTCAGCGCAAAATCCCGGCCCGGCCCTCTCCTGCCATCCTTCCAGGTGCCCGGCAGCTGGAGACACCAAATTGTTCGATTTTCGGCCCGGCAATGGCCGCAGATCGAGACGAAAAGCGCACGCCACATTATTTTTCCAGAAAAAATGCAGTTTTTTTGAAGTTTTTTTCGCCGTTTTTTCGCGCTGTGCCGGCTTGAAACACCCATCCCAAAACGGGAAATCCACGCCCCTGCCTGACACCGCCTGATGACATCACGCGGCCGTGAAAATCCCGCCGCACCGAAAACCGCTTTTAATACAGCGGCATAAATGGCTACCGGAATCCTAAGGCCACGATCCGTAAAATTGTAATAAAATTTGCTTCGAATACGCATAAAAATTCACTCAAATACAATTCAAAACAACGGCTAATTTGCTGAAATTTAAGCTCAAATTGCCTCTCGCAAATTTCCGGCGGGTCAAAATATAGCTGCGAATGTCTCCTCAACACGGGGAGACAAGCAATGAACAACAACCGTATCGTTTTCGTCCTGATCGCATTCATCGTCAGCGCCTTCGCCCAGCAGGCCAGCGCTTCGCCGGCCGCCGTGATGCGTGTCATCGGCAAGGCCAATCCGCCGATCGGTCATTATGAATTCTGCCAGACCTACCAGAGCGAGTGCCAGCCGACCTCGGTCGACACCGGCCCGATGAAGCTGACCGAAGAGCGCTGGAAGACGATGCTCGACGTCAACTACACCGCCAACACCACGATCACGCCGATGACCGACATGGAAATCTACGGCGTCGAGGAACGCTGGGCCTATCCCACCACGGTCGGCGACTGCGAAGACTTCGTGCTTCTGAAGCGCAAAATGCTGATGAACAAGGGCTTCTCCGCTTCCAACCTGCTGATCACAGTCGTTCTGCAGCCGAATGGTGAAGGCCATGCCGTTCTGACCGTTCGCACCGATCGCGGCGATTTCGTTCTCGACAACATGCGCAACAAGGTCATGAACTGGTCGGAAACCGAATATACCTACCTGAAGCGTCAGGACACCGCCAACCCCGGTCGTTGGGTGAAAATTCAGGACGGCCGCGCAACGAATGCGGTTGGCGGCATCCGCTAAAGCCACGCGTCCTCAAAAGCATACCGTCTCCCCAAATGAAAAGCCGGCTCCGCAGGGAAGCCGGCTTTTTCATTTCAGCAAGGCGCCACCGAGGATCAGAGCAGGCCAAGCTCGGCCAGTTCGCGCCTCAGATCGGAAGGCATGTCTTCACTGCCGGCACCGCCGCCGCCGAGATCACGCGGCGCTTCGTCGTCCTTCAGGTAACGCCAGCCCTGAAACGGCCGCTTGGGTGCGGGTGAGGTCTCGATGACCTCGGGGCCGAGAATGAGGTCGCAACGGGTAATCCCGTCCTCCCCCTTGAAGGAACGCAGGTCGAGAAGCTTCTGCCGCGCCTGCACCTGTCCCTTGATGACCCAGTAGAGCGAACCGCCTTCCAGCAATTCCTCAACCCGTTTCGGAATCATCCGGGTGGTGTGCACGCTATGCGGCTCAAGCCCTGCGGCCATCGCCGTCAGCGAGCGCTGCGCGACCCAGTCTCTCAAATCCTGGAGTGAATCCGCGCCGACGCAAAGTTTGATGAGATGTAGAGGCATGCCCCTATCAATGCCTTTTTGCGGCGGGCGTCAAGCATCTGGACGATGCCGGCCGCCCTGCCCGCTCAGCACTCCACAACGTTGACGGCCAGGCCGCCGGTGGAGGTTTCCTTGTATTTCTCGCTCATGTCGTTGCCCGTCTGGCGCATCGTCTCGATACAGGCGTCGAGCGGCACGAAATGCTGGCCGTCACCCTTCAGCGCCAGCGACGCCGCTGTCACCGCTTTCACGGCCCCCAGCGCATTGCGTTCGATGCAGGGCACCTGCACCAGCCCGGCAATCGGGTCACAGGTCATGCCGAGATGATGCTCAAGCGCGATTTCAGCGGCATTTTCGATCTGCTCGGGCGAGCCGCCCATGACCGCGGCAAGACCCGCCGCCGCCATGGCCGCCGCCGATCCGACCTCGCCCTGACAGCCCACTTCCGCGCCGGAAATGGAAGCATTGTGCTTGATGATGCCGCCAATCGCCGCCGCCGTCAGCAGGAAGTCACGCACGTCGTCAACCGTCGCATCCTCATGGAAGTGCCGGAAATATCGGACAGTGGCCGGAACGACGCCCGCCGCGCCATTGGTCGGCGCGGTGACCACCCGGCCGCCGGCGGCATTTTCCTCATTGACGGCCATGGCGTAAACGCTCAGCCAGTCATTCGCCATGACCGGGTTCAACCGGTTGCTGCGCCATTCCGCATTCAGCTTCTCATAGATCGAGCGGGCGCGGCGGCGCACCTTCAGGCCGCCGGGCATGATGCCGTCCACCTTCAGCCCGCGCTCGATGCAGCCATTCATGGCTTCCCAGATCTGGTCGAGGCGCTCATTCAGCTCCTCGCGGGACACCACCGTCTCCTCATTCGCCCGTTTCATCTGCGCGATGGTGCGGCCGGAACGGCCGGCCATTTCCAGCATCTCCTTTGCCGAGGCGAAGGGATAGGGCACGCGCGGACCATTATCGATGGTCTTGCCGCGCTGCTTGATTGCCTCCAGTTCCGTATCGGTCACGACGAAACCGCCACCGACGGAATAATAGATGCGCTTGATCAGCAGCCTGCCCTGATTGTCGAAGGCGCAGAAGGTCATGCCGTTGGCATGGCCGGGCAGCGGGTTCTTCTTGTCAAAGACCAGATCCTCGGCCGGCCGGAACGTGTAGGCCGGATGACCGGGCGGCGCTACCGTGCCGGCCTTTTCCACCGTCTCGATGATCGCATCCATGGCATCGGGATCGACAAGGTCCGGCCGCTCGCCCGTCAGTCCGAGAATGACGGCACGCCCGGTGCCATGGCCGATGCCGGTAAAGGCGAGAGAGCCATGCAGGCTGACCTTCAGCTGCGAAACGGCCGCCCCCGCAGGACGGGGCCACTCATCGCTGAGGATCAGCGCCAGAAAGCGGTTGGCCGCCGTCATCGGCCCCATTGTATGGGAACTCGAAGGACCGATACCGATCTTGAAGACGTCGAAGACCGAAAGAAACATGCGCTTTGTCCTGGCTAATCAGATTCCGTCACCATCATATCCAAAGCCGCGGCGGATCGCCACCGGAGCATCGGACACAAATATAGCGGGACTTTCGGAAAAATCCGGCGCTTCGGCAAGAACGAAGAGCGTCACCGGCTTTTGCGGCTGCGACATGAAAGCCGCTCAAACGAAAACAGCACGGTCTCCAGAGGAGAACCGCGCCGTTTCAAAACCCGTCAATTCAGGAGAAGTGCTTATGGGCTGCCAAAAATGTACGTCAATGCGAGAAAAGCGGCAAAGCCTGCAAGTGCGCGCAACGTGACGCCCCAGCAGGATTTCTGAGCGGTTTCTTCCATGATTACTCCAGCTATTCACTCTCCGGGCGATCTTCAAGACCCGGCCCGTGGGAGAAGCATTTATTAAAATCCGGCAGCGAAGGCAAATGCAAAAAGCGGCTAAATGAAGGCTTTTTCGCCGGTCTGCCATTCGCCCCACGCATAGGTATATGAAAAAACAAGGCGTTAGCCTGAGGCTCAAAGAAACGCCGTTTTTAGCTTCGCCTCAATTTAGGCTAAAGTGTAACCGTTATTTAAAGGTTTGATACAAACGCCTGTTGAAAACTCTTGGCGGCGGCACGCCACGGTCGAATTTCTCCGGGTGAAACGCCGCGCCTTGAAAGGCTGCGACCGCTGCTTTATCGACGATGGCAACAGCAACGGTGCGAGTCTCTCCATGCAGCAGGCATCCTCTTTTCCGGACCGCGAAACGGTCGCGTCGAAACTCACCTCGCTGACAAGCGAGGACAAGGCCTGGATATTGCTGCTGACGGAAAACGCGCTGCAGGATGAAAACCTGCTCGCCGGCCTCAATCTTTATCTCGACCAGCAGGCCAATGCCCGCTTCCTCAACAGCCTGAAGCTGGAAGCCGCCGGTGAATGGCTTGGCGGCAACGCCCCTGCCCGCCTGCAGATCCGCCTCGCGGAAACTGCCAGGGCCAGCCAGCACCCCGCCTGCCTCGCCTTCCGCAAGGGGCTGACGGCATCGGCCGGGCTGGAAAAAGCCTATCCCAAAGCGCCGATCTGATCTTTCCGGCTGGCGCATTTCCGGCAGAAGCGTGAAGCGGATTTGCGCCCGGAAATACGAGAAGACAAAGGGCTAGATCGATTTCGCGATTTGAGGAAAAGCAAAAGCGCTCTAATCCGGCACCCTGTCGACGACAGCGATGATGGGCCCCATGGGAAACAGCGCATCCCGCCGGTTCATCGCGGGAATATCGACGCTTGATATCGTGCCGTCGAGATAAAGCGCATTGGGCGCATCCAGCACATCCCTGAACAGGGTGGCGAAATCATAAAAGCGCACGGTATTTTCCGAAATGGCGAAATGCACCACGCCGTCGCGGGAAACACCGACGCCGTTGCGCCGCTTCAGACTGTCGCTATCGGGTAAAAATCGCGGATGCAGCTTGCCGTCAATCACCAGCATCGGGCCGGATTGCGTGGCGAAATCCGGCTTCGGATCTGCCGCCAGATAGGCTTGCGTCTCCAGCACCCCGGCGCTTGCGCCCTTCAGATAAAACACGCCATTCGGCAGAAGGTGAAAATTGCCCCAGCCGCCGCGGGTGCTGACCGGCGAACGTTCCACGCCATCTTCGACAAAAAGGCCGACGGGCGAATAATCGGAGTGATACATGCCGCCATTCATGGCGAAGATGCTGAACATGTGCTGCCGCCACAGGGCGGAGGACAGGTCGGCGAAAGTCCGGTATCCCTGCCCGGAAAGCTCGTCGCGGTCATAAATCCGGATCGTGTTCCTTGCCGGATCGAAACTGCAGACGGTATAACGGCCGCCCGCATGGTCCATGCTCCTGCAGAAATCCGCCTGCCCGCCGGCCTGAGCCGAAAATGGCAACAGCAATGGCAGCAGCAAGCTTGCCAGTCTCTTCAGCGATCCGTTCATGCCCACCCCGTGATTCTCGTCAGGCGAACATTCGCAAAAAAATTCGGTCAAAGAAAAGGCGCCACCCCTGTTTCAGGGTGACGCCGGACTTTTTAAGGGGAGATGTCGTCAGCGGCGGGCGGCGCGGTCCACACTGCGGCCGGCGTCCTGCGTCGCATCAACGGCATTCGCCGTATCCCGGCCCATGCCGCGAATGGTGTTGCCGCAGGAACTCAAGGTCACGACGGTCAACAGAGCCACGAAAACGGTCGAAAGAATGCGTGTGATCATTTGAAACTACTCCCCTATGACTTGCCGTCCAAAGGCAAGCGCCGATGTGATATGCGTCACAATAACGTGAGTCCCGAAAATCGGTTCCAGCGGCATTTCAAAAATTCCTGTCGATGAAAATTAACAGGGTTTTGAGCTTCGCGAGGGAAACTCCGTGGCTGGATCATGGTTTAGGAAAATCCCGTGGGTGATATGACTGACATCAACAATCGGCTTCTGGTGATGACGGCAGGCGGCACGAACCCCAATGTCATGATCAATGCGCTGGCCGCCCGCTTTCCGGATATCCACGTCTTCATGGAGCAACCCGAAAGCAAATCCGCCATTCTCAGGCGCCGGGCGCGACGGCTCGGCTGGATTGTCGCCGCAGGCCAGATGGCGACGATGGTCGCATCCCGCCTCGGCAAGCGCTTCACGGCTCGAAGAAGCCAGGAGATCATCGCCGGGCACGGCCTCTCCGCCGAACTTGACCCTGCCATTCCCGTCTCGCAATTTGCCTCGCTGAACGATGAAGACTGTCACAAGGCCGCCAATCTGTTGAAACCGGCGGCGATCTTCACCATTTCCTGCCGTCTTCTGAGCCCGGCGACGCTGCAGGCCCTGCAATGCCCGGTCATCAATTTCCACGCCGGCATCAATCCCGCCTATCGCGGCCAGATGGGCGGTTACTGGGCACTGGTGGAAAAAGACCGGGGCAATTTCGGCGCGACCGTGCATCTGGTCGACAGGGGCGTGGATACCGGCGCCACGCTTTATGAAAAACGGCTGAAGCCATCGCCTGCCGATACCATCGCCACCTATCCGCTGCTTCTCACCGCCGCCTCGGTGGATATCGCCGTCAACGCCATCGAAGATGCGCTTTCCGGCAGCCTCGCGCCGCAGCCGCCCTCACCGGGAAAATCGGTGCTACGCTTTCCGCCGACGATCTGGACCTGGCTGTGGAACGGGCTGACGAAACGGATCTGGTGACCCCGCGCCGCGCCCCGTTGCCAAGCTTCGTCGCAGATGCAGGGCTGTCTTGCCGCAACAGGCACAGACTTCGCCGCAAAATCGGTGCATGATAATAAAAAGGATCAAGCACAAATTGCCCGATATTTCCGCCTCTTCCATCATCCCCGCCTCCATTGAAGCCTCACCCGCGCAGGTGCTCGGCCCAGCCAGCCTGGCCGGTCTTTTTCCGCAGGCTGTACGCGTCTATCTGACCGACACCGGCGCAACCTCGCAGGAAAGGCTGGTTGATGCGGCAAGACATCTGCGCAATCTCGGTTACGAACCTGTGCCGCATCTTGCGGCACGGCGCATCCCCTCGCGCGTGGAATTTGAGGAGCAGGTGAAGCGGCTGGCAGGTGAAGCCGGCGTATCGGATGTGCTGGTTGTCGGCGGCGGTGTCGACAGGCCGGCCGGTCCCTTCACCTCCAGCATGGACATGCTCTCCACCGGTATCTTCGACCGTTATGGAATAAGCCGGATCGCAATCGCCGGCCACCCGGAAGGCAGTCCCGATTTCAGCGAGGAGACGGCCTTGGCGGCGATGCGGTTGAAACGCGATTTTGCCGAAAGAAGCGATGCCACCATGCGCATCGTCACCCAGTTCGGTTTCGACCCCGCACGCTTCATCGCCTGGGCGGAAGGGCTTGCCGCATCGGACATCGACCTGCCGGTGCATATCGGTGTTTCCGGCCCGGCCAAGATCACGACGCTGCTGAAATATGCCGCACTTTGCGGCGTCGGCAATTCCATCGCCTATCTCAGGAAGAATGCGCTGTCGCTCACGACTTTGGCCAAGGGGCATTCGCCGGAAAGCATCGTCGGGCCGATCGAACAGCACTGGCAGGCCAACCCGCAGGGAGCCATCCGGCAAATTCACGTCTTCCCCTTTGGCGGATTGCAGGCATCGTCCGACTGGCTGGTCAAACGCGGAAGCTGGCAAACCGGAAACACGTCCCGTTCGGCGCCCCCGGATTCGCTGGCGGTTTGACGACACCACGCCCGTCTGCCCGGCCATGGCGCCGCCGCTCGGGCACCTGCCCTGTCACGCAGCCTTGGCGGCCTCTACGAAGGCATTGCGAATGCTTTCCGCAACCGCAAGCACCGGACGCGACGGCTTGTCGCCGGTGATCAGGCGGATATCGAAACAGCCGAGTTCCGGCAATCCCTCCTTGTCGCCCAGAATGACCATGTCGTTCTGCACATAGGACCGCGGCAGCGGCGCGATGGCGAGATCGGCGGCAATCGCCGCGCGCTGCGCCATCGTATGGCCGCTGAGATAGGCCACACGGAAATTGCGCCCGCGTCTTTCCAGCGAATGGATCGCTTCCGAGCGCCAGATGCAACCCTCTTCCCAGATGGAGATCGGCAGCGGATCGCGCAGATAGGCGGTGCCGCATTTGGCCCCGGCCCAGACAAGGCGCTCGCGCATCAGCACCTCGCCGGTGTCCCTCAAGGGATGCGAGGCACAGTTGACGAGGGCAAGATCAAGCCGCTGCTCGTCCATGCGCTTGTAAAGATTGGAACTGGAATCGATGGTGACATCGATCATGATGCCCGGGAAAGCCTCGGCGAAACGCTTGAGAATGCCCGGCAACAGGCCACGCTCCCCAATATCCTCCGGCGCGCCGAGACGCACCACGCCGGAAAGCTCGGGCATGACGAAACGCGACACGGCTTCGTTGGACAGCGCGATCATACGGCGCGCATAGGTCAGAAGCGTCTCCCCATGCGCCGTCAATGTCACCGAGCGGGCATCTCGCAGGAACAGCGTCGTCTTCAGCTGCTCTTCGAGCTTCTTGATCTGCATGGAAACGGCTGACGGCGTTCTGAACACCACTTCAGCGGCGGTGGAAAAATTTCCCGTTTCCGCAATGGCGACGAAGGTTCTCAATATGTCGTTATCCAGCAACGGCAGCGGTTGGCGGAAAGTCACGGTCATGGCACGTACCTTCAAATATTTTGATTTATAGATGGATATCATTTCGTTTGATTGAATGTCAACAAGCGCGCACCATCACGGACATCGAATGAACAGGACCGGAAGACATATCGCCGAAGTGGGACGCGGCCCAGACGGGAAGCAGGACACATCCGGCAAGGCCACCTGGAAATCATTCGTATGATTGATGAATGACATAAAATTCATTCTCTTGTTTGATGGAATATGCAGGCGCATATCGACATCGCAAACCGATCGTGGTTCAGGAAAGGATCAAGACATGACCATGATACATTATCTTCCGGCAGCGAACCGTTCCACACACCGCCCCTCGTCCGGCGGCTGGCTGCATCGGTTGTCCAGCCATGTTTCCGCCGCTTACGCATCATGGCGTCGCGCAAGGATGCTCCGCGCACTGGAGGCATTGCCGCCTGAAACACTGAAGGATATCGGATGGCCGACGACAGACAACAATCGCATAAGCGTCATCCGCAAATGACGACCAGCCCATGGCTCGCAGCCGTTTCGACACCTGCGAGCCATCTCCGGCCAATCCCCGAACACCCCGGCAACGGCGCAAAACGGCCTGCCTGTTTTACATGCGACACAACGCCTTTTTAAAAGGCTTGTCGTAAATTTTGCATATTTCAAAAGCGATTTTTTGACAGCCCCGATTCCTAGGCGTATTTTTCGTTAAAGATGTCGTAAACAGGACATCCAGAAGACCAATTCCAAGAGAGGAATTGCGTATTCGCAACGGAGCACGGGCAAATGAGCAAGAACTCCCAGAAGAAACGCTCAATCGTCTTTTTTCTCATTCCGCAATTTACCATGCTGCCCTTCGCCGCAGCGGTTGAAACGCTTCGCATCGCCAACCGAATGTTGGGCTATCAGGCCTATGAATGGCGCATCGCTTCGCTCGATGGCCAGAAGGTCATGTCGTCCAGTGGTATCTGTCTCGAGGCCGATACCTGTCTTGCCGACGAGCGGCGTTATGTCAGCGGCGAAAATCGCCCGGAGATGGCGATCATCTGTTCCGGCATCGATGTGGATCAGCACATCAACAAGTCCGTCAACGCCTGGCTGCGCGAAGCCTATAATCGCGGCATCGCCATCGGCAGCCTCTGTACCGCCGCCCATATCCTCGCGCAGGCCGGCCTTTTGAACGGCAAGCGTTGCGCGATCCACTGGGAGAACCTGCCGGGCTTTTCCGAGGCCTTCCCGCAGGTGGAAGTCTATGCCGATCTCTTCGAAGTCGACAGCAACATCTACACCTGCGCCGGCGGCACGGCCTCGCTGGACATGATGCTGAGCCTGATCGGGCAGGATTTCGGCGAGAACCTCGTCAACCGTGTCTGTGAACAGCAATTGACCGACCGGGTGCGCAGCCCCAACGATCGCCAGCGCCTGCCGCTGCGCGCCCGCCTGGGCGTCCAGAACAGCAAGGTCCTGTCGATCATCGAATTGATGGAAGGCAATCTCGCCGAGCCCCTGTCGCTGCTCGATATCGCCGATGCCGCCGATCTGTCGCGCCGGCAGGTGGAACGTCTCTTCCGTCAGGAAATGGGCCGCTCGCCTGCCCGTTATTATCTCGAAATCCGTCTCGACCGCGCCCGTCATCTGCTGGTGCAATCGGCCATGCCAGTGGTCGAAGTCGCCGTCGCCTGCGGTTTCGTCTCCGCCTCACATTTCTCCAAATGTTATCGCGAAATCTACAATCGCACGCCGCAGCAGGAACGCGCCGAACGCAAGCTCTTGATCAGTGCGTCGCGAATGGCGATGGCGAGCCAGGGTGGCAAAGCCGCGCATTGAAGACGCGGCCTTAAAAAGCCTCGGGCACGATGGCAGGCAGATCGAAGACAAAGCACCTCCGTCATGCGGGACTTGATCCGGCATCCAGTCACGGCGCGTCTACGCCGTGGGACGAGTCTTTAGCGATCAAGGACTTGATCGCGCTGGACCCCGGATCAAGTCCGGGGTGACGGAGTACGGATGATGGAACTGTGCCAAAAACCACAAGTTCAGCGAGCTGCTAGCTGCCCGCAGAAACTCGACCCAAATCCCTACCCCAACACCATCAGAGAGAACTCATCTAAACGGCCGAACCGCGTGGGCAAGATCATCCGCCGTCATGCCAATGCCCGCCCTCTGGCCCGCTTCGCCATGCAACCAGACACCGGCAGCAGCAGCCTCAAAGGCGGGGGTCCCCTGCGCCAGCAGTGCGCCGATGATACCGGCCAGCACATCGCCGGAGCCCGCTGTCGCAAGGCTCGCCGGCGCATTGGTGTTGACCAGCGCCCGGCCATCGGGTGCGGCGATCACCGTGTCCGCGCCCTTATAGACCAACACCGCACCGCTGCGCGCCGAAGCAACCTGCGCCTTCTCGATCTTGCTCAATCCTGCATCTGCGGCGAGATCGGGAAACAGCCGCGCAAACTCTCCCTCATGCGGTGTCAGCACGAATTTGCCCGTACCGGATGTAACCTGCTCGAACAGGGTCTCCGGGCAATCCCTGAAAGCGGTGATCGCATCGGCATCCAGCACAACCGCCCTGTTCCCAAGCAGGGACACGAACTGCCGCGCCTTGTCTAAATCGCCGAAACCCGGGCCAAGAACGAAAGTACCGTGACGCCGGTCATCCAGCCACAGCCGTAAATCATCAGCATCGTCCAAAGGCAAGTTCATAACCGCCGTCAGCGTCATCGATAACACGTCCAGCGCTGCACGCGGGGCAGCGACGGTCACGATCCCCGCCCCCGCCTTCAAAGCCGCAAGCGCCGCCATGCGGCTTGCCCCTGTCGCATGCGCCGGTCCGGCAAAGACAGTCAAATGCCCACGACGGAATTTATGCGTTTCCATATCGGCGCGGGGTAAGGCCTCCCGCCAGACAAGCGGGTCGTTTTCCGCCACAGATCCCGCGTGCGCGGCAAGGATGCGGGAGGGAATGCCGATATCGAAGACCTCAAGCGCCCCGCACAGCTCACGCCCCGGCATCAACAGATGGCCGGGTTTGCGCGCCATGAAGGTCACGGTCCGCTCCGCCCTGAACGATGCTCCGAGAGGCACGCCCCGCCGGCCGCAGAGGCCGGAAGGCAGGTCGACGGCAAGCACAGGCACGCCTGCCCCTGTTACCGCCGCAATCACCCCGGCAAGCTCTCCGGGAATATCACGCGACAACCCGGCCCCGAAAACCGCATCGATCACCACGTCGCCGGCAACGGGCACATAATCGCCAAACGGCAGCGGCGCGACCCCGCTCCGCTCGAACGCCGTCCGCGCATCGCCCTTGAGCACGGTGGCATCGCCGAGATGATGAACCGCAACCGCAGCCCCGCTTTCCAAAAGCACCCGTGCGGCCACGTAGCCGTCGCCGCCATTATTGCCGCCGCCGCACAGCACGACGAAGCGCAGCGCCTGCGGATAATGACGCAGGGCAGCCGCCGCGACCGCCCGGCCCGCCCGCTCCATCAGATCATAAAGAGGAATGCCGGATTGCCCCGCCGCAGCATCGATGCGGGCCATCACAACGGGATCGATCAGGAAGAGCTGCAAAGGGGATATCATGGCGCGATCATCCCTTCAAAACGCCGAAAAGGCAATCGATACAAAAATAAGCAGACAGCCGTGAATGAATTATAGTCAAATGCATAAAATATAATCACCAGACCAATATATCAGCGCCGGAACTCAAAATATTCAGTATTGCTAAAATAATACAAATCAACAGAAATGCTCATGGATTTTTCGGATTTTCGCGAGAAATTCCCCGGAAAACCGCAAAAAGCGAATGCATTTTGTGCCGGAAAGCCGGGGGAGCGAAGTTTTTTCTTCAAGCCCGCTTCCGATCTGGCACAATACGTGCATTCTTGTGGCAGAGCGGGAAGAACCTGCTTTAACGGGAGAAGCGGAGAGATATTTTCTCATGAAAAAGATCGAAGCGATCATTAAGCCTTTCAAGCTCGATGAAGTGAAGGAAGCCCTTCAGGAAGTCGGACTTCAGGGAATCACGGTCACGGAAGCAAAAGGCTTTGGTCGTCAGAAGGGCCACACGGAACTCTACCGCGGTGCAGAGTACGTCGTGGACTTTTTGCCGAAAGTGAAAGTCGAAGTCGTATTGGCGGACGAGAATGCGGAAGCCGTCATCGAGGCGATCCGCAATGCGGCGCAGACCGGACGTATCGGCGACGGAAAGATTTTCGTTTCCAACGTCGAGGAAGTCATCCGCATCCGTACCGGTGAAACAGGCGTGGACGCCATATAATCAAGAACGTCCCGAGCCGGGGAGGCTTGGGTTTTCACCTCGTCATCATCACACTCAAGGAAAACGTTTAAATGACGACCGCAAACGATATCTTGAAGCAGATCAAGGATAACGACATCAAGTTCGTGGACCTGCGCTTTACCGACCCCAAGGGCAAGCTGCAGCACGTCACCATGGATATTGTCTGTGTGGACGAAGACATGTTCGCCGATGGCGTCATGTTCGACGGCTCCTCGATCGCCGGCTGGAAGGCCATCAACGAGTCCGACATGGTGCTGATGCCCGATCCGGCCACCGCCCATATCGACCCGTTCTTCGCCCAGTCCACCCTGGTCGTCCTTTGCGACATTCTCGACCCGGTTTCGGGCGAAGCCTATAACCGCGACCCGCGCGGCACCGCCAAGAAGGCCGAAGCCTATCTCAAGGCATCCGGCATCGGCGACACCGTTTTTGTCGGCCCCGAGCCGGAATTCTTCGTCTTCGACGACGTGAAGTACAAGGCAGACCCCTACAACACCGGCTTCAAGCTCGATAGTTCCGAACTGCCGTCCAACGACGACACGGATTACGAGACCGGCAACCTCGGCCACCGTCCGCGCGTCAAGGGCGGTTATTTCCCGGTTCCGCCGATCGACAGCCTGCAGGACATGCGTTCCGAAATGCTGACGGTTCTGGCCGAGATGGGCGTCGTCGTCGAAAAGCACCACCACGAAGTGGCTGCCGCACAGCACGAGCTGGGTGTGAAGTTCGACACGCTGGTTTCCAGCGCCGACAAGATGCAGATCTACAAGTATGTCGTGCACCAGGTCGCCAATGCCTATGGCAAGACGGCAACCTTCATGCCGAAGCCGATCTTCGGCGACAACGGCTCGGGCATGCACGTGCACCAGTCGATCTGGAAGGGCGGCAAGCCGACGTTTGCGGGCGACGAATATGCCGGCCTTTCGGAAAACTGCCTGTATTACATCGGCGGCATCATCAAGCACGCCAAGGCCATCAACGCCTTCACCAACCCCACCACCAACTCCTACAAGCGTCTGGTGCCGGGTTATGAAGCGCCGGTTCTGCTCGCCTACTCCGCGCGCAACCGCTCCGCATCCTGCCGTATTCCCTTCGGCTCCAACCCGAAGGCAAAGCGCGTCGAAGTCCGCTTCCCGGATCCGACCCAGAACCCCTATCTCGGTTTTGCGGCCATGCTGATGGCCGGCCTCGACGGCATCAAGAACAAGATCCACCCCGGCAAGCCGATGGACAAGGACCTTTACGACCTTCCCGCCAAGGAACTGAAGAAGATCCCGACCGTCTGCGGCTCGCTGCGCGAAGCGCTGGAAAGCCTCGACAAGGACCGCAAGTTCCTGACGGCCGGCGGCGTGTTCGACGACGACCAGATCGACTCGTTCATCGAGCTGAAGATGCAGGAAGTCATGCGTTTCGAAATGACCCCGCATCCGGTCGAATTCGACATGTACTACTCGGCCTGATCGGCCCTTGGAGCGCTCCCCTCGGGGCGCTCCATCCATTGCGGCGGTTTTCCATGGAAAGCCGCCGTTTTCTTTTGAAGCCAAGCCTTAAATGCGAAGAATGTCGAACAAGCCAGCCTCTCAGCAAACGCGCCTCACGGACTGGCTCATCTTTCTGGCGGTGCCGTTCTTTTTCTCCAGCAACGTCATTTTCGGCCGTGGCGTCGTCGGCGAAGTCTCGCCTTTCATCGCCGCCTTCATCCGCTGGACCGGATCGACCCTCATCATCGCCCCCTTCATGATCGCCGACTGGCGGAACTGCCTTGCCTTCCTGCGCGACAAAACGCTGCTCTGGCTCGTTCTCGGCATTCTCGGCATGGGCATCTGCGGCGGCGTGGTCTATTGGGGCCTGACCATGACGACGGCTGCCAACGGCACGCTGATCTACACGACATCGTCGCTGTTCATCATCCTCTTCCAGCGCATCTTTCAGGGCCGGCGCATCAGAAAGCTCGAAGTGGCAGGCATGATCATCGCCTTTGCCGGCGTGGCGGCCATCGTGCTCAAGGGTGATATGTCCGCTCTCTGGCACATGAATTTCAACATCGGCGATTTCGCCATACTGACGGCAGCCATCGCCTTTGCGATCTATTCGCTGCTGCTGCGCGATCCGGCAGCCCGGCAGATGGCCTCCTTCAGCCTTTTCGGCCTGATTGCGCTGTCCGGCGCGCTGGTGCTGCTGCCGCCAGCGGCTCTCGAACTGGCGCAGGGCGGAATGCTGCCGGCCACACCGATGGCCTGGGCGAAGATCGGCGGCATCATTCTTTTCGCCTCGCTGCTCGCCTTTTATTGTTTCACCCATACGGTTCGCGTATTCGGCCCGGCCACGGCCGGCATCACGCTTTACATGATGCCGCCGGTCTCTATCCTCATGGCCACGCTGTTCCTCGGTGAAACCTTCGAGACCTACCATGCCATCGGCATCGTCCTCGTAACCGGCGGTGTGGTCATTGCAACAGCACCAATCGGCCGCAAGGCCTGAATTCGGACACGCGCACGGAACGTGCAAAATTGGCCGGATACCCCTAGCCCTTGATATTTCGCATTCCGCCCCCAACTATTAGTGGGAAAGGAAGTTCATGCCATGAAACAAAGAAACGCAAAATTCACGCTTGGCGAGATCGTCCGCCACAAGGTGTTTCCGTTCCGCGGTGTGGTGATCGACGTGGATCCGGAATATGCCAATACCGAGGAGTGGTGGAACGCCATCCCTGCGGAAATCAGGCCGGATCGCGACCAGCCCTTCTACCATCTTCTGGCCGAAAACGAGGAGACGGAATATGTCGCCTATGTTTCGGAACAGAACCTGGTTCACGACGAAAACGAGACGCCGCTGAGAAACCCCAATATCGGCCGTATCTTCGACAAGGCGCCGAACGGCGAATGGCGTCCGAAAATGTCGACGGCGCATTAACGCCTGTCCGAAATACCCACCCCTCCCAGGGCATAAAAAAACCGGTCTGTCGCCAGACCGGTTTTGTCATTCTTGATGTTCCCGAAGCGATCAGGGCTTCGGCGCGCCCTTGGCGGCGTCCTGTGCGGCTTCGAGCTTCTTGCGAGCCTCTTCGGCCTTCTTCTGCATGCCTTCCTGCAGGCTGCGCTGGCTTTCGGCAAGCTGCGACTGCGAGATGGCCGGGCCGTCAAAAGCGCCGGTGAAGCCGGTGAGCGCGATCTTGATGGGGTTCGGCGCGCGGCGGAAGTTGATGGAGGTGAAGACCACCTCGTTGCCCTTCTTCAGCGAAGCGATCATGGCGTCCGTCAGCGGAACTTCGGCCGTGCACTTGTCGGGAAGGCAAACGGCGTAGTCGAGCTTCTGGCCCTTGCCGCCGTCGATCTGCATCACAACGCCCGGAGGGATGAGACGCGCGGTCGGGACGGAGACCTGCAGCAGCTTGCGGTTGACCTTGCCTTCAACGGTGATGAGGCCGACAGCGGTGATCATCTGGCCGTTCTGCGCAAGAACCACGTTCTGCACGACGCAGACATCGTTGTCTTCCTGCTTGGAGCAGGTCTTGAACCAGCCGAGCGGCGGCGCGCCGGCGCCCTGAGCGGCGGGAGCAGCATCCTGCGCCTGCGAGATGGCCGGAGCGGAAACCGCGCCCAGAGAGAGGACCAGAGCGGACAGAGCCGTCCGGGTGAATGTGTTTGCCTTTTGCATCATAAGAGTTCCGTCTCCTGAATGTCTGCCAGAACCGGACCGCAAGGTCCCGTTCGCCGATGGCGGTATCCTTCTGCCCGTTCAACTGTCGTTTAAATGAGGCAAATGCGTGACCCGTCTCTTCCGGTCCCCCTGTTACATGCCGATCGCGGCGATATCCAGCACTTCTTTAACTTTTTCTTGAGCTGACCCAAGATTTCCCGCCCTCGCATGGGTCATGCAATGTCCGTGTGCTACATATCTGCCAGAATCATGACGATAAACCGGTCAGGTCCACATATCGGACGGACCGTTGAGACAGGATAGTGACATGCGCAACCTTGCGGCCCTCATCCCCGCATTGTTCCTTCTGGGATCATCCCTGCTTCCCGCCGGGACCGCCATGGCGCAGCCGCTTCACGGCATTTCCATGCACGGCACGCCGGCGCTGCCGGCAGACTTCCGGCATTTCCCCTATGTCAATCCGGACGTGAAAAAAGGCGGCCGCATCTCCTATGGCGTCGTCGGCACCTTCGACAGCCTCAATCCCTTCGTTCTCAAGGGAATGCGCACCACCGCGCGCGGCGTCTGGGACCCGGAATTCGGCAACCTGCTCTACGAACCGCTGATGCAGCGCTCCACCGACGAACCCTTCAGTCTCTACGGTCTGCTCGCCGAAACCGCCGAGTGGGACGAGGAACGCAGCTTCATCCAGTTCAACATCAATCCGAAGGCGAAATGGTCGGACGGCCAGCCGGTGACGCCCGACGACGTGATCTTCACTTTCAACCTCCTGAAGGAGAAAGGCCGCCCGCCTTTCAACAGCCGTCTGGACGGCGTGGCGAAGCTGGAAAAAATCGGCGATCACGGCGTTCGCTTCACCTTCAATGACAAGGCAAACCGCGAAACGCCGCTTATTCTTGCCTCCGCCACGCCGATTTTGCCGAAACATGCGATCGATCCGGAAAAATTCGAGCAGGCGGGCCTCGGGGCGGTTGTCGGATCGGGTCCATACCGAATCAAGACCCTGCGGCCGGGCGAGCGAATCATCTGGGAGCGGAACCCGGACTATTGGGGCAAGGACATTCCCGGCAAGGTCGGCTTCGACAATTACGACGAGATCAGCGTCACCTATTTCCTTCAGGTCACCACCATGTTCGAGGCCTTCAAGAAGGGCGATATCGACATTTACCCCGAAGGCGACGCCATCAACGGCACCTCCGATACTTCCCATTGGGGACAGGCCTATAATTTCCCAGCCGTCCATCGCGGCGATATCGTCAAGGACGTCTTCCAGCCACGCCTGCCGTCCGGCATGTTCGGCCTGGTGTTCAACACCCGCCGCGCCGTCTTCGCCGATGAAAAGGTGCGCGAGGGCCTGTCCTATGCGCTCGATTTCGAGTGGATGAACCGCAATATCCTCGGTGGCGCCTTCAAGCGCACGCAGAGCTACTGGCAGAATTCGCCGCTTGGCGCCTTCGGCAATGCGGCCGATTCCCGCGAGCTTACACTGCTCGGCGATGCGGCAAAAACCATGCCGCCGGAACTTCTGGCAGGAACCTATGCCATGCCGACCACCGACGGCAGCGGCGCGGACCGCAAGGTTCTGAAAATGGCCGTCGACAAGCTGAAAGAAGCTGGCTACAGCATCAAGAACGGCAGGATGTCCGACGCCAACGGCCGTCAGCTTGCCTTCGAAATCATGACGCAGAACCCGGCGCAGGAGCGCATCGCGCTTGCCTATCAGCGCTCCCTCAACCTCATCGGCGTCGCCATGGGCATCCGTTCTGTCGATGACGGGCAATATCAGGCCCGCTCGAACAGCTTCGACTACGACATGATCATCCGCTCCCTGCCCTCCTCGCTCTCACCGGGAATGGAACAGCTCAACCGCTGGAGTTCGCTCTCGCGCGATGCGCAGGGCAGCTTCAACTATGCGGGCGCCGCCAATCCCGATATAGACCGCATGATCGAGGCGTTGCTGCAGGCGCGTTCGACGGAGGATTTTCAGGCGGCTGTGCGCGGCTATGACCGCCTGCTGGTGGCCGGGCATTATGTCATTCCGCTCTATTACATCGGCGCGCAATGGATCGCGCGCTGGAAATATATCGACCGCCCGGATATCACCCCGATATCAGGCAATCAGAAACAGACCTGGTGGGATGCGCGGGCGCAATGACCGCCACTGCCCGGTCCAGACAAGGGAAGATAAAACCATGGAACGCATCGTTATCGACGTCGTATCGGATATGGTCTGCCCCTGGTGTTATCTCGGCAAGGCAAGGCTCGATCTCGCCATTGCTGAGGTGCAGGACGAAATCAGCGTCGACGTGAACTGGCGTCCCTACCGCCTCAACCCGGATTATCCGCCCGAGGGCGTCGACCAGAAGGCCGCCCTTGAGGAAAAGCTCGGCAAGGAGCGGCTGGAACAGGCGCATGTCACGCTGGTGCAGCTCGGACGGGAAGTCGGCATTCACTATGATTTCGATGCCATCAAGATCGGTCCGAACACACTCGATGCACACCGCCTTTCGCTCTGGGCCCATTCCGAAGGCCGCGACATCCAGGAAAAGGTCGTCACCGCCCTGTTCAAGGCCAATTTCGAGGAAGGCCGTAACATCGGCGATCACGCCGTGCTGATCGATATAGCCGAAAAGGCCGGCATGGACGCCAAGGTGGTGGCGCGGCTTCTGGCATCAGACGCGGACAAGGATACGGTTGTCGCCGAAATTGATGCGGCGCAGCAAATGGGCGTCGCCGGCGTGCCGTTTTTCATCATCGACCAGAAATACGCCATCAGCGGCGCACAAACGCCCGATGTATTGATTGCTGCACTGCGGGATATTGCAAAAATCAAGGCGGACGAGCATAAGTCGATGAACTGACGGTCGAACCACCGGCAGCTTACCCTAACCGATAAACTGTTGGTGTTTTCCCGTGTCGGACCAGACCCTGAAAGGCATTCTGCTTGCCTTTGCCGCCTTCGCTGCCTACGCATGGAGCGACGCGAGCGTTAAACTCATAGAAGGCCAGATTTCACCGATCGAATCGGCCTTCTTCGGCGCCCTGTTCGGCCTCATCGCCCTGCCCTTCATCCGCAAGCGCAACGACCGCTGGGCGGATGTCGTCAAGACGACGAACCGCCCTCTCTGGCTCATCCGCTTCTTCGCCTCCGGCATCGGCGCGGTCGGCAGCGTCACCGCCTTCACGCATCTCTCCATGGCCGAAGCCTTCGCGCTGATCTTCCTGCTCCCCTCCTTCGTTACCATCATGTCGGTTGTCTTCCTGAAGGAACAGGTCGGCATCAAGCGCTGGTCTGCGGTCATCATCGGCTTCGTCGGTGTGCTGATCATTCTCAGACCGGGTTTCCGCGAGCTGGGCATCGGCCATCTCGGCGCGATCCTCGGTGGCTTGAGCGGCGCGCTATCCATCGTCATCTTCCGCGCCATGGGGCCATCCGAAAAGAATGTGTCGCTTTATGGCGCCGGCGTGCTGGGCTGTCTGGCGATCAGCGGCCTGGCCATGATCCCCACCTTCGTTCCGCCAAACGGCGGGCAATGGCTGCTTCTGGCCGGTTACGGCCTGTTCGCCGCGGTCGGCAACGTGCTCGTCATGTATGCCGCCCGTTATGCCCCGGCAGCGATGATCGGACCGACGCAATATAGCCAGATGCTCTGGGCCATCTTCTTCGGTTACCTGATCTTCGGCGACCATATCGACAGCTGGATGCTGGTCGGCATCGCCCTCATCGTCGGCTCCGGCCTTTTGACGCTCATTCGTGAAAAGCAGCGAAAAGTGCCGATGCCGGCGTCAATTGCCGCAACCGACCAGAACGTTGCTGTCGGCATCACGCCGGAAGACGCACCGCGACCCATTTAGTCCCGGCGCGCTCCTCCATAGCTATTTTCGCTGCTGGCAGCGAAGGGCTCAGTCGCACACCCGTGCGCGATACATGTCGCCCCAGGCATTCTGCCGCCAGACGACGTGGCAGCGCGGATATGCCGGCTGATAGATTACCGGAGGGCCGTAAACCGGCGGACCGTAAAAGGGTTCGCCATAGGAATGCCGCGCCCCGGCGACGATAGCGCCACCGATAATTGCGCCGGCGATACCCGCGGCAATGCCGCCGCCACCATGCCCGCGTCCGAAGTGGTTGCGCGCTTCCGCCTGGCTGGTGGTGGCAATTGTGGTGCCCGCAATTGTCAAAGCAACCAGACCTGCGGAGACGAACCTGTTCATGTTGGTCCACATCGTCTTGCTCCTTCGTCTTCCCGCCCGCGCGTCATATTGGGCGCAGTGCAGGAGATGAAAACAAGACTACGCCCGCCGAAGCTACCGGCGCATGTCCGTTTCATTACATCCCGGTAATGTTTGCAGAGCCTCGGGGCCGGAAGGTCCGGTAAAGCAGACGGATGTCGGACCCTTCCATTTTCGTTTGTCCGGGAGTGCTTTAGGTTTTGGCTTTCGGGAGGTTGTTTGTTGACAGCGGGCCGAAGGCGTGTGGGGCCTTACCCCCCTCTGCCCTGCCGGGCATCTCCCCCTCAAGGGGGGAGATCGATCTGTGGTTAGGCCTCGCCCATCTCGAAGCTTGAGAGTGGAGTAACGGTAGAGCGTCTTGCCGATCTCCCCCCTTGAGGGGGAGATGCCCGGCAGGGCAGAGGGGGGTTAAGCCCCACGCGCCCCGGCCTGCCGTAAATGCTCCCCAAAAGTTCACATCTAGGAACGCGCCAGTTCCGCCAGCTGCGTCATGATCATCGCCGCACCCGTCAGCCGTTTTTCCGGCGTCGGCAGATCGCGGGTCAAAAACAGGCTGTGGTCGGGCCGGATCTTCGCCATCGTGCCCTGCTTGCCGATATAGGCGACAAGCGCTGCCGGATTGGGGAATTCCTTGTTGCGGAACTGCACGACCACGCCTTTCGGCCCGGCATCCACCTTCTCGACATTGGCGATGCGGCAGAGCGACTTGATGTAGACGATCTTGAGGAGATGCTGCACCTCTTTCGGCAGCGGTCCGAAACGGTCGATCATTTCCGCGCCGAAACCGTCGATCTCGCTGATATCGGCAAGCTCGCCGAGGCGGCGGTAGAGACCCATGCGCAGATGCAGATCGGGAACGTAATCTTCCGGGATCATGACAGACGTGCCGACAGAGATTTGCGGCGACCAGCCGCTATCCTGCACCTGCTCGTCGCCCTTCACTTCGGCAACCGCCTCTTCGAGCATCTGCTGGTAAAGCTCGAAACCGACTTCCTTGATATGGCCGGACTGCTCCTCACCGAGCAGATTGCCCGCGCCGCGAATATCAAGATCGTGGCTTGCAAGCTGGAAGCCGGCGCCGAGTGTGTCGAGCGATTGCAGCACCTTCAGCCGCCGCTCCGCCATCGTCGTCAGCACCTTGTTGACCGGCAGGGTGAAGAGCGCGAAGGCGCGCACCTTGGAGCGTCCGACACGACCGCGCAGCTGGTAAAGCTGGGCCAGGCCGAACATATCGGCGCGGTGCACGATCAGCGTATTGGCGGTCGGAACGTCAAGGCCGGATTCAACGATGGTGGTCGACAACAGCACGTCATATTTGCCGTCGTAGAAGGCATTCATGATGTCTTCGAGTTCGCCCGCCGGCATCTGGCCATGCGCCACCGCCACCTTCAGTTCCGGCACGTCCGATTGCAGGAAAGCGTGGATATCTGCGAGATCGGCAAGACGCGGGCAGACATAGAAGCTCTGGCCACCGCGATAATGTTCGCGCATCAGCGTTTCGCGGATCACCAGCGGATCAAACGGCGAAATGAAGGTGCGAACCGCCATGCGGTCCACCGGCGGCGTGGTGATGAGTGACAGTTCCCGCACGCCCGTCATGGCCAGCTGCAAGGTGCGCGGAATGGGCGTCGCAGAGAGCGTCAGCACATGCACGTCGCTCTTCAGCTCCTTCAGCCGCTCCTTGTGCTTCACGCCGAAATGCTGCTCTTCATCAATGATCAGCAGGCCGAGATTGGCGAAGCTGATGCCCGCGCCGAGCAGCGCATGGGTGCCGACGACGATATCCGTCTTGCCGTCCGCCACTTCCTTTTTCGTCAGCGTCAGTTCCTTGGAGCCGACAAGCCGCGAAGCCTGCTGCACCCGGATCGGCAACCCACGGAAACGTTCCGAGAAGGTGCGGAAATGCTGGCGGGAAAGCAGCGTGGTCGGCACCACCACCGCCACCTGCACGCCATTCATGGCGGCGAGGAACGCGGCGCGAAGCGCCACTTCCGTCTTGCCGAAACCGACATCGCCGCAGATCAGGCGATCCATCGGCCGGCCGGCACCGAGATCTTCGCGGATGGACTCAATCGCGTTCAGCTGGTCTTCCGTCTCATCATAGGGGAAACGGGCGGCGAATTCGTCGTAAAGCCCGTCGGGGGCCGTCAGCACCGGCGCATGGCGCACCAGGCGCGCGGCCGCGATGCGGATAAGCTCGTCGGCCATGTCCAGCAGGCGTTTCTTGAGCTTGGCCTTGCGCATCTGCCATGCGCCGCCGCCCAGCTTGTCCAGCTGCGCTTCCGCCGCATCCGAACCGTAACGGGACAGAAGATCGATGTTTTCAACGGGCAGGAACAGCTTGGCGTCGTCGGCATAATGCAGTTCCAGACACGCCCGCGGCGCACCCGCCGCCTCGATTGTCCGCAGGCCGACGAAGCGGCCGATGCCATGTTCGGCATGGACGACCAGCGAGCCCTCATCCAGCCCCGCCACTTCCGAGATGAAATCCGCGCCGCGCTTGCGACGCTTGGAGCGGCGCACCATGCGGTCGCCGAGAATATCCTGCTCACCGATAACGGCCAGCGTCCCGGTTTCGAAACCCGCCTCAAGGCTCAGAACCGCCGAAGCCGCCTCACCCTTGCCGAGCTTCTCCACCTCTTTCAGCGAAGTAACCGGCTTGATCTTCTCAAGCCCGTGCTCGTTCAGCACCTGCAACAGCCGGTCGAGCGAACCTTCCGACCAGCCTGTTATCAGCACCTTCCAGCCCTTGGCGCGGCGTTCGGCAATGTGCTTCACCGCCAGATCGAAAACATTGACCCGCTCTTCGCTCTCGCCCTCGGTTGGCGGGCGCGCCCAGCGCGGACCGACATGGGCGTCAAGCGTGGCGACCGGGCGGCCTTCGCTGTCCTGCTCGTTGAAGGGCGTCAGGCGTACCGCATTGACGGCAGCGAGCGCGGCATCAAAACTCTTGCCGTCGAGATAAAGCTGGCCGGGCGAAACCGGCTTATAAGGCGCACCCTGGGTCGAGCCCTTGGTTTCGCCGGAACTGCGGCGCGCATCGTAATAATCGAGCACGAGCTTGGAGCGCTCTTTCGCCGCCTCCCGCGCCGTATGGTCGGTGACGATGCGGAAATCCTTCAGATAATCGAAGGCGGTCTCCAGCTGCTCGTAAAACAGCGGCAGCCAGTGCTCCATACCGGCATAACGGCGGCCTTCGGAGACGGCCTGATAAAGCGCATCGTCTCGCGTCGCCGCACCGAACAGCGACAGGTAGTTCTTGCGGAAACGGCTGATCGTATCCGGCGTCAACGTCACTTCGCTCATCGGGTTCAGATCGAGCGAGCGCGCCTGACCGATGGTGCGCTGGCTGGCCGGATCGAAGGTGCGGATGCTTTCCAGCGTATCGCCGAAGAAATCGAGCCGCACCGGCTCTTCCGTGCCCGGCACGAAGACATCGAGAATACCGCCGCGCACGGCGAATTCACCCACTTCGCGCACCGTCGCCACCCGGTCGAAACCGTTGCGCTCCAGTCGCGCGGCAATCTCCTCCATGCGGATCTGGTTGCCGGGGCGGGCCGAAAAGCCGAGGCTTTCGATAATGTCGCGCGGCGCCATCTTCTGCAGCATGGCGTTGACGGTGACCAGCACGATGGCCGGATGCGGTTTCTTCGCATGGGCGATGAGACCGGAAAGGGCCGCCAGCCGGCGCGCCGAAGTGTCGGCGCTCGGTGACACGCGGTCATAGGGAAGGCAGTCCCAGGCCGGCAGCGTCATCACCGGAATGTCAGGCGCGACGAAACCGAGGATCTGCTCGAGATCGGCGACCCGCTGACCATCCGACATCACATAGGCGACCGAGGTGCCGGCCCGCGCCATATCGGCAAGCAAAAGGGCTTCCATGCCGGAAGGCACGTTTCCGATGGTCAGCGGCGTATCGGCCGACGACACCAGCTTTGCATCGAATCCGGCTATCATATTCTCAGGCTTTCAGGGTGTCAGTGGTGACGAGATCGAAATCGGGACGGTAGGAGGCGATCTTTTCAAACAGCGGGGTCTGGAATTTTTCCGGTATGGCAAGCGCGCCGGTCACCATCTTGACGAGGTCGTTATCCTCTTCCGCCATGATGATCTCAAGCTCATCCAGCTGATCGTCGGAAAGCCCGGCAATATTGTCTTCCGCGAATTGCCCGAGCACCAGATCCATCTCGCGAATGCCCCGATGCCAGCAGCGGTAAAGAATCCGCCGGCGTCTCGGATCGAGGTCGGCACTCGTGCGCACCAGTCCAGTCATCGCATTCACCTTTCGGTTGATTAATCAACAAATTGTTGATTGCGACCTCCTATAGAACAGGAGGCGAACGCTTGGGAACCGGTTTTTATCGAAATAATGCCGAAGTAGTGAAAATCTGCCGGTGATAACCCGCCTTTGTGGCCAGTGAAGTCTTGCATAAGCCGCCCCCTTCCCCGATTTTGCTGACCCATGCGCCCGGCCATTCTCGATCCGCTGTTTGCCTCCGTCTCCACCCTTGCCGGTGTGGGGCCGAAGCTCGCCGATCTTCTGGCCAAGCTGCTGAGCCGGGAAAGCGCCGACGACACCCGCGTCATCGATCTCCTGTTCCACGCGCCATCCAACGTCATCGACCGCCGCAACCGCCCCGGCATTGCGCTGGCCAGCCCCGGAGCCATTGTCACCATTCAGGGACGCGTCGACCGCCACCAACCGCCGCCACCGGGAAACCGCAACGCGCCCTATCGCGTCTTCCTGCATGACGAGACCGGCGAACTGGCGCTGACCTTCTTCCGCGCCAAGGGCGACTGGCTGTCCAAGGCCCTGCCTGTGGATGAGGAGGTTCTCGTCAGCGGCAAGGTGGACTGGTTCAACGGCCGCGCCTCCATGGTGCATCCGGATTTCATGGTGAAGTTATCAGAGGCGGAAAACCTGCCTTTGGTGGAAGCCGTTTATCCCATGACCGCCGGGCTGTCTGCCAAGGTGCTGCGCAAGGCAATCGAAGGCGGGCTTTCAAAGCTGCCGGTCTTTCCCGAATGGATCGACGAGACACTGAAGACGAGGCAGGGCTTCGGCGATGTTGCCTCAAGCTTCCGCGAATTGCACGACCCGCGCGACAGCGCCGATATCGAGCCGCAAGCCCCGGCGCGCAGGAGGCTGGCTTATGACGAATTCCTTGCCGGGCAGCTGTCACTGGCGCTGGTGCGCCAGCGGCTGCGCAAGGTGGCGGGCCAGCCGATCCGCGCCAAAGGCGATATCGCCGCCAAGATCCTGTCGCAGCTGCCCTTCTCGCTGACGGCAAGCCAGAGCGCTGCGGTGAAGGATATCCTCACCGACATGGCAGGCGAAGACCGCATGTTGCGGCTGCTGCAGGGCGATGTCGGCGCGGGCAAGACGTTGGTGGCGCTGATGGCCATGGCAACGGCGGTGGAGGCCGGCGGACAGGCGGTGCTGATGGCCCCGACCGAAATCCTCGCCCGCCAGCACTACGCCACCATCTCCAAACTCGCCCAGGCAGCGGGCATCACCGTCGAGGTCCTGACCGGCCGCACCAAGGGCAAGGAGCGCCGCGAGATCGAGGAGCGCGTCGCATCAGGCGAAGCGCAGATCGTCATCGGCACCCATGCGCTGTTTCAGGACAGCGTGAGTTACAAAAACCTCGTGCTTGCGGTGGTGGACGAACAGCACCGTTTCGGCGTGCACCAGCGCCTGCGCCTCACCGCCAAGGGCATCACGCCGCATATGCTGGTCATGACCGCCACACCCATTCCGCGCACGCTGGTTCTGGCCGCCTTCGGCGACATGGACGTCTCCAAGCTCACAGAAAAGCCGGCCGGCCGCAAACCCATCCAGACGGTCACGATCCCCACGGAGCGGATCGGCGATATCGTCGAGAGGCTGCGCGCGGCACTGAAGGATGGCAAGAAGGCCTACTGGATCTGCCCGCTGGTGGAGGAAACGGAAGAATCCGACCTGATGTCGGCGGAGGAGCGTCACGCGGTTCTCTCGCAAATGCTCGGCGCCAATATCGGCCTCATCCATGGCCGCATGAGCAGCCCGGAGAAGGACGCCGCCATGCTGGCCTTCAAGAACGGCGAAACCCGGCTGCTGGTGGCGACGACGGTGGTGGAAGTCGGCGTCGATGTGCCGGACGCGACGATCATGGTCATCGAACACGCCGAGCGTTTCGGCCTCGCCCAGCTTCACCAGCTGCGCGGCCGTGTGGGACGCGGCGACGAGGCTTCCACCTGCATCCTGCTCTATAAAGGCCCACTCAGCGAAAACGGCCGTGCCCGGCTCTCCATCCTGCGTGACAGCGAGGACGGCTTCCTGATCGCCGAGGAGGATTTGAAGCTGCGCGGCGAAGGCGAGCTGCTCGGCACCCGGCAATCAGGCACGCCGGGCTTCCGCATCGCCAGCCTCGAGGCCCATGCCGACCTTCTGGAAATCGCCCGCAAGGACGCGGCCTACGTCATTGAGCGCGACCCCGAACTGACAGGCCCGCGCGGCAATGCGCTGCGCACCCTGCTCTATCTGCACCGCCGCGACGAAGCGATCCGCTTCCTGCACGCCGGCTGAAAGTGAACGCCCATGAACATGATCGACCCGCGCCGCCCGCCACCCGCCTTCCGCAAGGGCTACGCGCTCTGTTCGCCGCAGAATATCCTGCAACCGGAGACATTCGCGAAGAGCGAAAAAAAGGCGATCGGCAAGGCATTCAAGAAGCCCGGTCGCAAGAAGGCGTGGAGCCAGGCGCTGGAAGAAGGCTGGAGCGTGCGGCTGGTCTATATGCGGCTTTTCGTTCCCGTATTCCACGCCACGACCACCGGCACGGAAGTGGATGATCTGGATGACGAGGATTGATATGGTCCATTGAATGGACTAATCTAATGCTAACTTTAACGCCCGAGGTTAGCCGTGCAGATATCCGTGACGGATGCAAAAAGTCAGCTTACCGAACTGGTGCGCCGCGCCGAAGCTGGAGATGAGGTCATTCTCACCCGTCATGGCCACGCAGCCGTACGGCTGGTTCCGGTCACCGCCGTGGCGGATAAAACATCCCGCAGGGCCGCGCTTGCAAAAGTGCGCGCGACTGTCGCCAACAAAGCCGATGATGGCCCGGATGCCGCGCATAGTCAGGATTTTCTCTATGACGAGCACGGCCTTCCGAAATGATCGTTATCGATACGTCGGCTCTGATGGCGATCCTGCTTGATGAACCCAAAGCGGATGCCTGCGCTGCAGCGCTCGAAACGGATGAGCCTCTGCTTATTTCCGCCGGTACGCTTGCGGAAACCATGATCGTGGCGCAGCGGCGCGACCGCAGCCGGGAATTAGAGATGCTGATCGAAGGTCTGAGCGCCGAAATCAGACCCGTCACCCCCAAATCGGCGCATGGCGTTTCCGAAGTTTACCGCATCTGGGGCAAGGGCATTCATCCCGCTGGACTGAATTTCGGCGACTGTTTTGCCTACGAGCTGGCGAAAACCGAGGGTTGCCCCTTGCTTTATGTCGGCAACGACTTTTCGCAGACGGACATCCTCGGCGTTATCTAGCTCAAACCGGCGCGATCATCTTCGGCGGCGTGAAATCGGGCGCCACCAGACCACCGGATATCAGCAGTTTCGCCGCATCTTCCGGGGTCATGTCCAGCATCACGATCTTGTCTTTCGGCACGAACAGCAGGAAACCGGCCGTCGGCACCGGTGTCGGCGGCAGGAAGACGGCGACCATCTGCTGGCCCATCTCGTTGAACCGGTGGGCAAGCTCGCCCTTGGCGTCGGAGGCGACGAACACCATCGCCCAAGTACCAGATGAAGGAAACTCGATCAGGCCGACCTTCTTGAAAGAGTTCGAATGCTCCTTGAGGACGGATTCGAACAGCTGCTTGATGCTCTTGTAGATCGGCCGCACCAGCGGCATGCGGTTGAGGATGGATTCACCGAAACCGACGATCCACTTGCCGATCAGGTTGTTGCCGAGAAAACCGATGAGCGTGATGCCGATGACGGCGATCAGCAGGCCGAAACCGGGGATCGCCACATCGAAATATTGTTCGGGATCGTAACGGGCGGGGATATAGGGTTTCACCCAGCTATCCGCCCATTGCAGGAAACTCCACACCAGCCACATGGTGATGGTGACGGGCGCAAGGATCAGGACACCCGTGAGGAAGCTGTTGCGCAGACGGGCTGCGAAGGAGATTTTTACTGGAATATCGGTCATTTACCGTTCGGAATTAAGCGTTGTCGCTATCGAAACCCGGATGAAAACCGACAATGCCGGATGGAGTTCCACCATGCAAGCGCAAGGCCAACAAATATTTGTCAGGAATGCCATTACCGTGCAGGCCATCGAAACGCTCGAATCCGAACCGGCCGTAATAGGCAGGATTGCCGGCCAGAACACAGCCGGCAGCCCCGAGCCGTTCCAGCATTGCAAGTCCCTCATGCACCAGCTGCGACCCGATGCCCTGACTTTGCCTTTCGGGAGAAACCGAAATCGGCCCGAGCGCGAACCAGCGGCCGTCCGCGCCGGAAATCGTGGCCGGCGAAAAGGCGACATGGCCAACGATGTCCCCGGCCTCCTCCGCCACCAGAGAAATGGTGAGCGCACCTGCCTTGCGCAGCCTGTCGACGATCAGATGTTCCGTCTGGTCGCTGAAGGGCATGTCCCGGAACGCCGCTTCCGTCAGCGCTCCGATCGCCTCTTCATCGCCCTGCCGCTCCGGTCGGACAATCATTCCACCGTCACCGATTTCGCCAGATTGCGCGGCTGGTCCACATCCGTGCCCATGAAGACGGCGGTGTGATAGGCGAGCAGCTGGATCGGCAACGAGAAGACGACGGGCGCGATCAGCTCGTCGACATTGGGCAGCGTGATCGTCGCCATCGTGTCGAGCGTGGAGGCGGCAGCCCCCTTCTCGTCGGTGATGAAGATGATCCTGCCGCCACGCGCGGCGACTTCCTGCATGTTCGACACGGTCTTTTCGAAGAAACGGTCATGCGGCGCAATGACGATAACAGGCATGTTCTCGTCGATCAGCGCGATCGGGCCATGCTTCAACTCGCCGGCGGCATAACCTTCGGCGTGGATATAGGAAATTTCCTTGAGCTTCAAAGCACCTTCCAGCGCCAGCGGGAAGCTGGTGCCCCGGCCGAGATAAAGCACATCCTTGAAGCGCGACAGATCGCGCGAAAGCGCCTCGATCTGCGGCTGGATGACGTTCAGCACCTTGCTCATGATACGCGGCATCTCGATCAGATGCTGCACCAGTTCCTTTTCCTGACCGGGCTTCAGCGTGCCGCGCGCCTTGCCGGCGGCAATGGCGAGCGAAGCGAGCACCGCCAGCTGGCAGGTGAAGGCCTTGGTGGAGGCGACGCCGATTTCCGGGCCGGCGAGGATCGGGAAAATGGCGTCCGATTCACGCGCGATGGTCGATTCCCGCACATTGACGATGGCGCCGATCTTCAGCCCTTCGTCCTTGCAATAACGCAGCGATGCCAGCGTATCGGCAGTCTCGCCCGATTGTGAAATGAAGAGCGCCGCCTGCGACGGTTGAAGCGGCATTTCGCGGTAGCGGAATTCCGACGCGACATCGATTTCCACCGGCAGGCGCGCATAACGCTCGAACCAGTATTTGCCGATCAGGCCGGACAGATAGGCCGTGCCGCAGGCGGAAATGGCAAGGCCGGAGAGCTTCGAGAAATCGATGGCCCCGTCAGCATCCTTCACTGTCCTGGAGGCGAAATCCACGTAGTGACTGAGCGCATGGGAAATGACTTCCGGCTGCTCGTAGATTTCCTTTTCCATGAAGTGGCGGTGGTTGCCCTTGTCGACCACATAGGCCGTCGCCTGCGAAATCTGCCGCTCGCGCTTCACAGGCTTGCCGGAAAAATCGATGATTTCCGCACCCTGCCGGGTCACGATGGCGCAGTCGCCATCCACCAGATAGGTGATCTCGTTGGTGAAGGGCGACAGCGCGATGGCGTCCGAACCGAGGAACATCTCACCACGGCCATAACCGACGGCAAGCGGCGGGCCGGAGCGCGCCGAAAGCAGCGTGCCGGGATCATCCTGGAACATGACGACCAGCGCATAGGCGCCGGTAACGCGGTTCAGCATCTTCAACATCGCTTCGCGATGGCCAAGGCCCTCGCGGGTATATTTCGCCAGAAGCTGCGCCACCACTTCGGTGTCGGTCTGGGTGGTGAAGGTCGCACCCTCGGCGGTCAGTTCTTCGCGCAGTTCGGCAAAGTTCTCGATAATGCCGTTGTGGACGACGGCAACACCCTCAACGAAATGCGGGTGGGCATTGGTCTCGTTCGGCACGCCATGTGTGGCCCAGCGCGTATGCGCAATGCCGACGACGCCCGGCAGCGGCTTTTCCGAAACCAGCTTCTCCAGATTGAACAGCTTGCCTTCGGCCCGGCGACGATCCATCGCGCCATTGTCGATGGTGGCGACACCAGCCGAATCGTAACCGCGATATTCGAGACGCTTCAGCGCATCGACAAGCCGTTCAGCAACGGGCTGATTTCCGACAATTCCGACAATTCCGCACATATATTTCTCCAGACGGCGATCTTTTCACCGAAACTATCAGAGTATTTCCGCCTTTCCCTGAAATGCGAAAATACTCCACCTTTTTGTTCTCAAGCGCTTCCTGATGTAAAACCGCTGCACAGCTTTACGGGAAATGCTTTATCCGTTTCCCGGAAATCGGCAATTGTGCCGCCGGTCACTTTCAGTATCGTTTGGTAACGTCTCTCAGGACGATTTTTTCTTGGCTTCCTTCAGCGCCTTCGCCCGCTCACGCACCACGGTCGCCCGGCCCGGTTTCACCTCCTGGCGCGCCCGCCCGAAAGCCAGCGCATCATCGGGCACGTCATCGGTGATCACGCTGCCGGAAGCGATATAGGCGCTTTCGCCAATCGTCACGGGCGCAACCAGCGACGAATTCGAGCCAATGAAGCTGTTCGCACCAATCCGCGTTTCAGCCTTGTTGTAACCGTCGTAATTGCAGGTGATGGTGCCAGCACCGATATTACTGCCGGCGCCGATGAAGGCATCACCGATATAGGTCAGATGGTTGACCTTGGCGCCCTCGCCGATCTCGGCCTTCTTGACCTCGCAGAAATTGCCGACCTTGGCATTGGCATGCAGGTTCGCGCCCGGACGCAGCCGCGCATAGGGGCCGACCGTGGCACCTCCGGCGACATGCGCCCCTTCCAGATGCGAAAAGGCATGGATGACGGCGCCGGGCTCGATCGTCACACCGGGACCAAAAACGACATTGGGTTCGATCAAGGCGTCCTGCCCGATCTTTGTATCGTAGGAAAGGAATACCGTCTCGGGCGCGATCATCGATACGCCATCGACCATCAGTTCGTAACGGCGGCGCTCCTGCCACAACTTCTCGATAAAAGCCAGTTCGGCACGGTTGTTGCAGCCGACCAGCTCGGTTTCCGGCGCATCGATGGCAACGGCGCGACGGCCGAGCGAACGGGCGATCTCGACGATGTCGGTCAGATAATATTCGCCCTTTACATTGGCATTGCCGATCCGGTCGAGCAGGTCCAGCGCGCTGCGACCGTTGATCGCCATCAGACCGCTGTTGCACCAGGTCACCTTGCGCTCTTCGTCGGTGGCGTCCTTTTCCTCGCGAATCGCCACCAGCTCACCATTTTCGACCAGCAACCGGCCATAACCGGTGGGGCGCTCGGTATGGAAACCGATCACGGCGACATCGGCGCCGGCGGCAATGGCTTCCCGCGCCCGGTCAAGCGTGGCGGAGGAAATGAGCGGCACATCGCCATAAGCGACGATGAGATCGTCAAAGCCGCGTTCGATGGCTGCGCGGGCGGCGAGAACGGCATGGCCGGTGCCCTTGCGTTCCTTCTGCAGAAAAGCCTCGACCTGAAGGCCCGGCAGGCTTGCGGCCGCAGCGACATTGTCGGCATCGCGCCCGACGACGAGTGCAACCGAGCCGACTCCCGATCCAGCCACCGCCTCCACCACATGCGCAATCATCGGACGCCCGGCGACCGCGTGCAGCACCTTGGACTTTGATGACTTCATGCGCGTGCTGTCGCCCGCAGCGAGAATAACGGCTAGAGAGCTGCGCTCCATAAGACCTCCAATACCCCGTTACCGGCCGCAGGGCAGCCGGGACAGCGGCATATGTTTGACTTTACGCCAGCCGGTTGAACAGACAGGCGCTTCGGTAATTGCGTTCCGGCATTGCTATAATGGCGGCCCGCTTAAGAAACCATGCAAATCCGAACCAAAATTTCCGCACCGATTTTCATCAAACGTGATCGGCGGCCGGATGGCGTGATCTATCGGCGAGGATTGCGGGCGGTGAATTGCAATATCTGCTGACGGCCATTTTCAATCAGCCGCTCCATTTCACGCCGGGCCGCAGCCTCGTCGCGCAGGCGAAACGCTTCGACGAGCCTCAGATGGGAGGCGGAAACATCGGAAATCTCGGCGGGATCGGCTTCAGGATTGCTCATCCGGAAAATGCCCGCAAGAGCCGCCTTTATCAGAGAACCGACGGTGCGCATGAACGGATTGCCGGACATTTCGGTGATGAGAACGTGGAAATTCATATCCGCGAGCGCCCGCTTTTCCTTGGAATAGGCCGTATTGCCCATCTCGTTGGCGTAAGCGGCAAGCCTTGCAATATCGGCATCCTTTGCCCTGATGGCGGCAAGCCCCGCGCCATAGGGCTCAAAAGCCTGACGGATATCATAGAGATGCAGCAGGAATTCGTCGCTGACACCCGCCTCGAAGTGCCACAGCAGCACCTCGCTGTCGAACATGTTCCAGCTTTCGCGCTCCGTCACCCTTGTGCCGATGCGCGCCTTGGGGGAAATCATGCCCTTGGCGGTCAGCGTCTTCATCGCCTCGCGCAGCACCGTGCGCGATACTTTCAGCCGTTCCATCAACTCGGCATCACCAGGCAATATCTCACCCGTCTTGAAAGTGCCGGAGACGATATCGAGACCGAGCTTGTGAACGACCTGTGCATGATTTGTCCGCAGCTTTCGAAAACCGATCGCCGCATCGAGCATTCCGCGCTGCAAGTGCCATGTCCTTCCGTTCGGTTGGCGACCTTGAAAAAAATCGCGCCAGACGTGTGTATCTCAAGTCAGATTATAGTGAAAAACATCAAGTCGCATGAAAAGCAAAGGCAAACTGCATCCACGCGGTAAAACGCATGAAAATAAGCAAGGCCGCACATGACACATGTGCGGCCTTGCTTCAGTAGCGATGGATAATCCGCATTATTGCGGCAGCTTGTCGTCCACGCCGGCAACGTAGAAGTTAAGGCCGAGCAGAACCTTGTCCTCAGCCTTTTCGCCAGCCTTCAGCCATTCCGAGCCGTCCTGCTTCTTCACCGGGCCGGTGAAGGGATGCAGCTCGCCTGACTTGATCTTGGCTTCGGTGTCCTCGGCCATCTTCTTCACGTCGTCAGGCATGTTGGTGTAGGGCGCCATGGTCAGGATGCCGTCCTTGAGGCCGTCCCAGACGGATTCGGACTTCCAGGTGCCATCGAGAAGAGCCTGCGTGCGCTTGATGTAATAGGCGCCCCAGGTGTCCTTGATGGCGGTGAGCTGCGTCTGCGGGCCGGCTGCGATCATGTCGGAAGCCTGACCGAAAGCCTTGATGCCGCGCTCAGCCGCAACCTGCATCGGTGCCGTCGTGTCGGTGTGCTGCGTCAGGATATCGACGCCCTGGTCGATCAGCGCCTTGGCGGCATCGGCTTCCTTGCCGGGGTCGAACCAGGTATTGGCCCAGACGACCTTGAGCTTGAAGTCCGGGTTGACCGACTGTGCGCCGAGCACGAAGGCGTCGATGCCCATCACCACTTCCGGGATCGGGAAGGAGGCGATGTAACCGGCGAGACCCTTCTTGGACATCTTCGCGGCGATCTGGCCCTGAATGTAACGGCCTTCATAGAAGCGCGAATTGTAGGTCGCGACGTTTTCGGCGGTCTTGAAGCCCGTGGCGTGCTCGAACTTCACCTTGGGGAACTTCTGGGCAACCTTGATGGTGGCGTCCATGAAGCCGAAGGAGGTGGTGAACACCAGCTCACAGCCCGAGCGGGCCATGCGCTCGATGGCGCGTTCGGCATCCGGGCCTTCCGGAACGCTTTCGAGGAACGGCGTTTCGATCTTGTCGCCGAAGTGCTTCTGCAGCTCTTCGCGACCGATTTCATGCGCCTGTGTCCAGCCGCCATCGGTGCGGCTGCCGACATAGATGAAGCAGACCTTCTTGGCGTCGGCGGCTTCCGCCGAGGAAACGACGCCGCCGAGCGCCGCGACGGAGGCGGCAAGTGCGATGACCAGTTTTTTCATTTTTACCCCTGTTGGTTTGGAGACTTGAGGATTCTTCTTCACCTGTCCGGCACGAAGGACTTGCCCAAAGATGCCGGTGTATTGATCAAGGTCGTGCGGCGATTATGCGAGATGATGACCAGCACGACAATAGTTGCAAGATAAGGCATCGCCGAAAGCAGCTGCGACGGCACGCCGATGCCGAAGGCCTGCGCATGCAACTGGCCGATGGTGACCGCGCCGAACAGATAACCGCCCGCCAGCAGGCGCCACGGACGCCATGAGGCGAAGACAACGAGCGCCAGTGCAATCCAGCCGCGCCCGGCCGACATGTTTTCCACCCATTGCGGCGTATAGACCAGCGACAGCTGCGCGCCCGCAAGACCGGCGCAGGCGCCGCCGAACATGACCGCCAGATACCGCGTGCGGATGACGTTGATGCCAAGCGCATGGGCCGAGGCGTGATTGTCACCGATGGCGCGGATTTTCAGGCCCGTGCGGCTTTTGAACAGGAACCAGCTGATGCCGAACACCAGCGCGATGGACATGTAGAAGATCAGATCCTGCCGGAATAGCAATGGCCCGATGAAGGGGATTTCCGACAATACAGGAAAGACGATTGGCTGCAGCTTGATGCCCGGCAGGCCGACGAAACTTTCCCCCAGCATACCCGAGACACCAAGCCCGAGAATGGTGAGCGCAAGACCCGTCGCCACCTGGTTGGTGACAAGCGTCAGCGTCAGGAAGCCGAAGAGCAGCGAAAACACCGCGCCCGAAGCAATGCCGGCCAGAATGCCGAGATAGGGCGAACCCGTCATATGCGTCGCGGCGAAGGCGCAGACCGCGCCCATGATCATCATGCCCTCAACGCCGAGATTGAGCACGCCTGAACGTTCCGCCACAAGCTCGCCCGAAGCGGCAATGACAAGCGGGGTGGCGGCGGTGATGACGGTGAGGAGAATGGCCTGAAGCATATCCATCATGCCGCTCCTTGCTTGTTATGCGCCTTGCCGGCAAAGACCACCCGGATGCGATAGAAGATCAGCGTATCGCAGGACAATACGAAGAACAGCATCAATCCCTGAAACACGCGCGTCACCTTGTCGGAGACACCAATCGAAAGCTGTGCCGCCTCACCGCCGAGATAGGTCAGCGCCAGCACCAGCCCGGAAAGGATGATGCCGAGCGGATTGAGGCGGCCGAGAAAGGCGACGATGATGGCAGTGAAACCATAACCCGGCGAAATGCTGGGCTGCAGATGACCGATGGAACCGGAAGCTTCCGAAATGCCCGCAAGCCCGGCCAGCGCGCCCGATAGCAGCAGCGAAAACCACACCATGCGACTGGAGGAGAAACCGGCAAAGCGCCCTGCCCGCGCCGATTGGCCAAGCACGGTAACTTCAAAGCCCTTGAGCATGTAGCGCATCATGAACCACAGCGCGATGGCCGCGACGATGGCAAACACGAAACCCCAATGCGCCCGGCCCGAGGCCAGCATTTCCGGCAGCACGGCGCTGTCGTTGAAGGGCTTGGTCTGCGGGAAATTGTAGCCGCCGGGATCGCGCCAGATGCCGCGCGTCAGCCAGTCGAGGAAAAGCTGCGCGACGTAGACCAGCATCAGGCTGACGAGGATTTCATTGGTATTGAACTTCGTTTTCAACAGCGCCGGAATACCGGCATAAAGCGCACCGCCGACAGCGCCCATCACCATCATCAGCGGCAGGATGAGCGGCGAATGCCAGTCGGGATAAAGCACCGGCAGGATGGAACCGGTAATCGCGCCGATGGTGAATTGCCCTTCCGCGCCGATATTCCAGTTATTGGAGCGATAACAGATCGACAGGCCGACGCCGATCAGGATCAGCGGCGCAGCCTTGATCGCCAGCTCATGCAACGACCAGACCTCCAGCAGCGGCTCGACGAAAAAAGCGTAAAGCGCATGGGCCGGATTTTTGCCGAGCATCGCGAACATGACAGCGCCGACGAGCAGCGTCAGCACCAGCGCCAGAAGCGGCGAAAGCAGGGTGAAAAGCTTCGAGACCCCCGCGCGTTTTTCAAGCTCAATGCGCATGCTGGGCGGCTCCCGAATGTGACGTGTGAATGCCGCCCATCAAAAGGCCGATCTTTTCAAGCGTCATCTCTTCCACCGGATGGGCATCGGAGAGCTTGCCATCGGAAATGACCGCGATATTGGTGGCGACCTCGAAGATTTCATCGAGATCCTGGCTGATGACGATGACGGCCGAGCCAGCCTTGGCAAGATCGACCAGCGCCTGGCGGATACGGCTTGCGGCACCCGCATCCACACCCCAGGTCGGCTGATTGACAACCAGCACCGCCGGCTGACGGTCAAGCTCGCGCCCGACGATGAACTTCTGGAGATTGCCGCCGGAAAGCGATCCCGCCAGCGGATCGGCACCGCTCTTGCGCACATCCATGGTTTCCGAAATGCGCCGCGCCGCCGCCCGGATGGCCGAGCCGCGGATGATACGCAGGAAACCGCCGGTCAGAAACGCCTTGCGGTCGGAACGCGCCCGCGCCAGCAGCAGATTGTCGGAAAGGCTCATGCCGGGAACCGCAGCATGACCGTGGCGCTCCTCCGGCACGAAACCGGCACCCATCAGCCGCCGGCCATTGATGCCGATGCGGCCAACCGGCTTGCCACGCAGATGGATGGCGTCATTGTTATAAACGGGATATTCGCCGGAAAGTGCATCGAACAGCTCGCCCTGCCCGTTTCCGGCCACACCTGCAATCGCCAGCACTTCACCGGCACGCACATTCATTGAAATCGATTTCAACGCCACGGCAAAAGGCGTGCGCGGCGCAACCGAAAGCGCCATGACCTCGATCTGCGGCGCGCCGAGCGCTTCCCCCGTTGCCCGCGAAACGCTTGCGACATCGCTGCCGACCATCATGCGCGCCAGCGATGCCGGCGTTTCCTTGCGCGGATCGCACGCACCCGTCACCTTGCCGTGACGCAGGACGGTGGCGCGATCACAGATGCGCTGCACCTCTTCCAGACGATGGCTGATATAAAGCACCGAACGCCCTTCGGCCTTCAGCTTCTCCAGCGTCTCGAACAGTTTGTCAGCCTCCTGCGGTGTCAGCACCGAGGTCGGCTCGTCGAGAATGATGAGGCGTGGGTTCTGCAACAAAGCGCGGACGATTTCGATGCGCTGGCGCTCGCCGACCGAAAGATCGGCCACATGCGCGTTGGGGTCGAGCGGCAGGCCATAGGCACGGGAGAGCGTCTCCGCTTGCCCGGCGATTTCCTTCAATGAAATTTTCGGATCGAGCGACAGGGCGATGTTTTCAGCAACCGTCAGCGCCTCGAACAGGGAAAAATGCTGGAACACCATGCCGATACCGAGCCTGCGGGCCTCGCTTGGCGAGCCCACCGAAACCGGCTGGCCCTGCCAGACAATATCGCCCTCGGTCGGTGCGAGAACGCCGAACAGCATCTTGACGAGCGTGGATTTGCCAGCGCCGTTTTCCCCCAGAAGCGCATGGATTTCGCCAGGGGCAATATCGAGATCGATGCCGTTGCAGGCGGCGAAATTACCGAACAGCTTGGTCAGCTTGCGAACGGACAGGAGAGGCACGGCCTCCGGCGCCAAAGTTCCAGTCACGAGTTCCCTCTTTCACCAACCGCCCATGCCTTCTTCGAGGCGTTTCAAACGGTCGCGGTCATTGTTCCCAATCCCGCATCAAAAAGTATGCAATGACACGCGATCAGAACTTATTGATAACGGTTTTGCTGCTGCGCACAACTGAAAAAGAAGCTGCTTAAATGCAATTTGCACAAGCAATAAACGGCTTTACCTTTTTCCTATTTCGCACCGAGCGAGGGGAAAAACTGCAATATTCCACCGATGCAATAAAGATAGATGCCGCTCGCCACGAATGCGACCACCGCCCATGTCGGCGTTTCGAAATGCATCAGCAGCGAATAACCGCCAAGCGCGCACCAGATGAACACGACAGCGAGATTGAGCGGTCGCAATCGCTTCACCCGCACCGGATGCAGGAAGTTGATCGGCAGGAATGTCAGGAACACCGAGATGGTGACGACGGTCATGGCCGTGGTCGCGCTCGCATCCATGACGAACAGGGTAAACACCACCATGTTCCACACCACCGGAAAGCCGGAGAAGAAATATTCATCCGTCTTCATCCCCATATCGGCATAATAGATGGCGCTCGACACCACGATCATGCCGGCCGCCACGAAGGATAACGGCTCGCCGATCATGCCCTTTTGATAAAGCGCAAAGGCGGGCAGCAGCACATAGGTGACATAGTCGATGATATTGTCGAGCGTGTCGCCGGACCAGTTGGGCAGCACTTCTTTCACCCGCACCTTGCGGGCGATGGGTCCATCGATGCCATCCACCAGAAGCGCAAGCCCGAGCCACCAGAACATGTCGACGAAGCGGTGTTCGGAAGCGGCAACGACGCCGAGAAAAGCCAGGAACGATCCCGACGCAGTCAAAATATGAACGGAAAAGGCGCGAATTTCCGCGTAGGGAACACGCTTGTAGTTGAAGATTTTCATGGTCAGCGTCTGCGCCCCGCTTTTCATCCGCCCTGTTCATTCCGGTATGCGGCCATTCACCACGCTTTGCAACCGGCTCAATCCGCTTATCCTAAGACTAATATAGTGGCGCAACCAACGAATGTATGTGGCCGGATGTTCCGGCGTCCAAGTGGATTTACCTGCGCAAAGCCTTTATGATGCTCTGGAAATAACAACGGATCAGGACCATGAGACACTTCGATATCGCCATCACCGGTGCGGGACTTGCGGGCCAGATTGCCGCCATCGCGCTGGCGCGGGCCGGCCGCCATGTGGCGCTCGTCGCACCGTCCAGCGAAAGGAAGGACCAGCGCACCACCGCACTCATGGACCAGTCGATCCGCTTCATGGACCGTCTCGGCCTGTGGTCACGCATAGCACCGTCGGCCGCCCGTCTTTCCACCATGCAGATCATCGACGGCACCGACCGGCTGCTGCGCGCGCCGACCGTGCAGTTCCGCTCTTCCGAAATCGGGCTCGATGCTTTCGGCTGGAATATTCCCAATGAGGCGCTGCTCGGCGTTCTCGGCGAGGCGGTGGAGCAGGAACACAATATTACCCGTCTTACCGCCTCCGCTGAAACGATCGACATCGGCAACGACCGTATCTCCGTAACGCTGGCGGACGGTGAAACGCTCTCCGCCGATTTTCTGATCGGCGCGGATGGCAGGAAATCGATGGTGCGGGACACGGCCGGCATCGGGGCCAAATCCTGGTCCTACCCGCAGACCGCCATCGTCCTGAACTTCGGCCACGGCAGGCCGCATGGCAATGTCTCGACGGAATTCCACACCCCCACCGGGCCCTTCACCCAGGTTCCCCTGCCCGGCAACCGTTCCAGCCTCGTCTGGGTCGTCACGCCGGAGCAGGCCAGGGAGCTGACGGCCTTGCCGCTGGAAGCGCTGAGCCTGAAGGTCGAGGAACGCATGCAATCCATGCTCGGCGCGGTTACCGTCGAAGACAGCGTGCAGGCATGGCCGCTGTCTTCCATGACGGCGCACCGCTTCGGCAAGGGCCGCGTGGCCCTGATCGGCGAAGCCGCGCATGGTTTCCCGCCCATCGGCGCGCAGGGGCTGAACCTCAGCCTGCGCGACATCATTGCGCTCACCGAACTGCTGGGCGCCGTCTCCGACCGGCCGATCGCGGCGGACGCCGGCAGCAGCTTCGACCGCAGGCGGCGGGCGGATGTCTATAGCCGCACACTCAGCGTCGATCTCTTGAACCGCTCGCTGCTTTCCGACTTTTTACCGGTGCAGATGGCGCGTGCCGCCGGCCTGCATGTGCTCTCCGGCATCGGCACGCTCAGAAGCATGGTCATGCGCGAAGGCATCGAGCCGGGCCGCGGGCTGAAGGCCCTGCCCTCGCTGCTGTTCGGCAGCTTCAAAAAGGCTGGATGAAATAAACCACGCCCGTCAGCGTGAAGACCGACAGCACCGTCGAAATCAGGATCGTCGCCGAAGCCCGCTCCTGCCAGACATGATATTGCTGACCGATGACGAAGACATTCGTCGCGGTCGGCAGCGCGGCGAGCAGCACGGCGGAATAAATCCACACCGGCTCGAAGCGTCCGAGCGATGACAGGACGAGATAAGCGGCAAGCGGATGCAAGATCAGCTTTGCTGGCACAATATAGCTGATCTCCACCGGAACCCGTTTCATGGGCCGAAGCGCCAGCGTCACGCCCATGGCAAACAGCGCGCAGGGAGCTGCCGATTGCGCCAGATAATCCACCAGCCGCTGCACCGCCTCCGGCGGCTGCCATGACAGCGAAGCGGCAAGAAATCCGGCAATCACCGAGACGATGAACGGGTGAGTGATGACCTTGCGCGCCACATCCAGCGCAAGCCTTCCAGCCGAGCGCTTGTCGCCGCCCGCAACCGCCATCATCGCCGGTGCGACGATGAAGTGCGCGGCGTTTTCAAGGCAGACGATCAGCGCCACCGGCACCGCCGCCCTTTCGCCAAGCGCCAGAAGCGCAAGCCCCGGCCCCATATAGCCGATATTGCCGTAACTTGCCGCGAAACTCTGGATCGTGGTTTCAGCGAGGCTGTTTTTCCGCACGAACCGGCCGATCAGGAACACCAGCAGAAAAATGCCATAGGTGCAGGCAAGGCTGGCGGCGACGAAATCCATGCGCGCCAGCTCTTCCACCGGCGTCTTTGAAACAAGCTTGAAAAACAGGGCCGGCAGCGCGGCATAGATGATGAAGGTATTCAACCAGCCCATCGCCTCGACCGGCTGCTTCGTTATGCGCGCTGCGCCATAACCGATGAAGATCAGGCCGAAAAACGGCAACAGCAGTCCGACGATACCCGTCACTATGTTTCCCCCGCAAGCAACTCCAGCGGGAGGCTTAGCCGATTTTCATCAGGATCGGAAAGGTCTCCTGGAACCAGATCGCCACATTGGTGATAAAACCGGACATGAAAGCGAGACCGGTGAGCACCAGCAATACGCCAAGCAGCTTCTCCACGAGACCGAGATGGCGGCGGAAACGGACGAGGAAACGCATGAAGGAACCGGAAAACGCCGCCGCGATCCAGAACGGCACGGCTAGGCCCAGCGAATAGACCGCAAGCAGCGCCGCACCGTCACCAACCGTATCCCGCGAAGCGGCAACACCGAGGATCGCCCCCAGAACCGGGCCGATGCAGGGCGTCCAGCCGAAAGCGAAGGCGAGACCCATGACATAGGCCCCGGAAAGCGTGGCCGGCTTGCCCGCCCCCTGAAATCGCGCCTCGCGCGAAAACAGGCCGATGCGGAACACGCCGAGGAAATTCAGACCCATGAGGATAATGATGAAACCGCCGATCTTGGCGAGAATATCGAGATTCTGGCGCAAAAGCGTGCCGATCGTCGAGGCCCCGGCCCCAAGCGCCACGAAAACGGTGGCGAAACCGAGCGTGAAGAAGAAAGCCGAAAACAGCACGGCCCTGCGGATCTCCGGCCGCGGCGCGGTCTCCTCCGTCCTGAACTGCTCGACCGAGACACCCGCCATATAACAGAGATAAGGCGGCACCAGCGGCAGCACACAGGGCGACAGAAACGAAAGAGCGCCGGCCAGAAGCGCGCTGAACAGGGAAATATCGGCAATCGACAAGAGGAACTCCGCATCCCGCAAAGCGACCACGATTTTGAAGATTCGCCGGCACTTCACGCTTCATTTTCATGCATGTCATTGCTGCAAAAGGATTTCACCCGTCTGGCCGACATGTCTGAAGCCGGTTTTATCCCCAGCTGCCCCCTCTCTCCAATCACCTTTTCGGGGGTGCGACAAAAAAAACCGGATTGATTGTAGAAAGCGCTTTTTTTGGGTTGACCGAACGGATCGCTCTACATATGTTCCGCGCACTTCCGAAGGGCAAATCAGCCCCGACACGGGAGAGCGTAGCTCAGCCGGTAGAGCAACTGACTTTTAATCAGTAGGTCCAGGGTTCGAATCCCTGCGCTCTCACCAACAAAATCAAGCACTTACCGTTACCTGCTGAAGCACGCAGGAATCATCCTCCGCAGCCTGAGAGATGAAATGATTTCGCATAGCGATAACCGGGGCGGCAAATTCCGGCGGTTATCTGACCGCCACGCTCAGCGCAATTGTCAACGGCCATAAGCAGAGGCAGATCGGCAAGCTCTTGCCGTGGAATTGTCCCGTCGCGTAGCGTCTGCCCAGCAATCGTATTCAGCCCAAAGCAGCCTGCACGCAGCGTTCCTGTGCGCAACCGTCCAAAGCGCGCTAATCCACCGAGCTGTCGGCCGCCTTCGAACGGTTGCGCTCAACCTCGGCGATATTCTGCAAAACCCACGCGGTAAGCTGCGTGAGAGGTTCGGCGAGAGACTTACCAAGGGTGGTCAAGCTGTATTCCACCTGCGGGGGGATCGTGGGGTAGACCCTTCTCGAAACGAGGCCGTCATTCTCCAGGGCGCGGAGCGTTCTCGTCAGCATTTGCTGGCTGATGCCCCCGATAGCCCTGCGCAGCTCATTGAACCGTTTTGGGCCGTCGAGCAGCATCGTAATCGTCATGATGGTCCACTTGTCACCGATGCGGCCAAGCATCTGGCTGATGGGGCGGCAATCCGCGCTCGTTCCCGGTTGTTGCGGTGGGGTGGGTAAATCCATGTGACCAGGCCCTAAAATTATGCGTTCTTGTGCTTTTGACAGTCTAACAGACATATCTAGTCACGAAAACATACCATCATAGGAGATGTCATGACTGACAGGAAAACAATTGCAATCTTCGGAGCCGGGACCGGGCTTGGCGCGTCCGTCGCAAGACGTTACGGCAAGGCTGGATTCCGCGTCGCCCTTGTCGCCCGTAATGCCCAATCACTCGGCCAAAGGATAGCCGAGCTATCGGCGCAGGATGTGGATGCCACGGCCTTCCCAGCCGACCTCAATGAGATTGATGCAATCCCGGCCCTGACTCGCGAGATTGAACAGAAGTCAGGTCCTATCCACACCGCAATCTTTGCGCCTCTCGGCAACTTCCGCATGCTTCCAGCGGTCGACCTGACAGCAGCTTCACTCAAGGAACTCGTCAACATTCTGACCCTGGCTCCGGTTGAGGTTGTTCGGGCCGTGCTGCCGGGGATGCTCGCTCGCGGCGACGGAGCGATCATCGTCGCGGATGGTCTTTCGGCCGTGACGCCAATGCCGGGGATGAGCGGCCCAGGTCCCGCATTTGCCGCCACGCGCAACTACATTCTGGGTCTTCACGAGGAGATCAAGGAGCACGGCGTATTCGCCGGAATGCTCCACATTGGTGCGATGATCGACAACTCCACGGGCCTTCGTGTAGCAGCGGCCAATGGCCTGCCAGTCGATGACCCGCGCTTCGCTACCATCAATCCTGACGTGCTTGCCGAGGAAATCTGGTCGCTCGCAACCGGGCGCTCCCGTGCCGAGTCGATCCTGCCTGCCGAACATGCCGCGCATTGAGCAATATCATCATTGAAAGGGGCAGCGGTATCACCGCTACCCCTTTTTCAAAAGGGCTCTGCTACCTTCGACGAATAATGGGTGCTGCGTCCTCGGCTTGCTGTCCGAGGCTGAAGGCGCAACGCCTGTGGAAGAACGCAGGAGTTCGTCAGACGATTGGCTTCGTCTGTTTGCGAAGCATGGAGCACGCATCGATGAAGGCGCGCAGCTTCGGTTGGCTTTGAGCCGCCCTGGTGAAATAGAGGAACAGACCGTCTCCCCCGGGAGAGTAGTCGAGTAGTGCAGGTTCGAGCAGTCCCTGCGCAAGTTCTCCGGACGTATGGAAGGTCGAGGAATAGATCAATCCGAGGCCCTGGGTTGCAAATTGCCGCATGAGCTCACCGTCGTTGACTGTGAGTGGTCCATCGGGCTCGATACGCAATGTCTGGCCGTCATCCAGAAACTCCCACCTGTAGATGTCGCCTTTTTCAGGACGCCGGAAGCGGATGCATTTGTGCCGGGTGAGTTCGCCGGGAGTATCGGGTTTGCCGTACTTTTCGAAATATTCCGGAGATCCGAAGACGGCCCAGTTGAAAGGCGGCGACAATCTGATCGCTATCATGTCCTGCGGCACATAAGATCCGAGCAATATTCCCGCGTCATATCCCTGAGCAACGAAGTCATGGTGCTGATTGCTGACGGTGACATCCACGTTCACGAGAGGCCAGGTTCTACGGAACAGGGGCATCACAGGCTCAAGGACATGCGGAATGGCAAGTCTTTCCATGATGAGCCGTAGCGTCCCGGAGGGCTCGAGCGCTGACTGCAACGTCTCCTCGAAACTCGATTCGATCAAATGAGCCGCCGGACCGACCTTTGAAAGAAGCCGCTCGCCTGCCTCGGTCATCGACATCTTCCTCGTCGTGCGATGAAAGAGAGGGGTGGCAAGCCTGCGCTCCAGCTTCTGCAAAGCCTGACTGATCGCGCCCGGTGTTACCCCCAGCTCCAGCGCAGCTTTTCGGATGCTTTTATGCTTCGCGATTGCCAGGAATTCAGACAATCCATCGAAGGCATCATGACGAGTCATCTCGTGATCCAGCTTTCCCGTTCGAAACGTGGCACATTGCGCTAGAAGCAGGATAATGAAGCTTTTCTAAACAATCCATATAGAAACATGGCACTTATTTTTCTAATCGAGGCCAGACATATCAGGGGCGTATCAACAAACCGAGGAATGGATATGTCTCTTTTCAACCAAGTCGCCGGTGTCTGCGTCGCCATCGTTACTTTTGTGGCGCTACCTGCTCACTCATTCGCCCAGCAGGCCGAGGTGGCAGCGAAGAAAATTCTAATCGTCGTGTCGAGCCTGGACAAGAAAACGCCCGAACTCGTCGGCGGATACTGGTTCCCTGAACTCACTCATCCCGTAGAAGTGTTTGATGAAGCCGGGATCGATTTCGACATTGCGAGCCCCAAGGGCGGGCTGTCTCCCTTCGATGGGTTCGATCTGAAGGATCCGGCAACACTTGCATTCTGGACAAACCCGGATCACCGCAACAAAATCGCCAACTCGATCAAGCTGTCCGACGTCGACACCTCACAATATGCCGCCGTCCAGCTCGTCGGTGGTCATGGCCCGATGTGGGATTTTGTCGACGATGCGGACCTTCAGGATATTGTCCGGAAGATTTACGAGAACAACGGCATCGTCAGCGCCGTCTGCCATGGCCCGGCGGGCCTTCTCAATGTCAGGCTGAGCAACGGTGAAAGCCTGATCAAGGGGCGTCAGCTGACGGGCTTTACAGCGGAAGAGGAAGCTTTCCGCCAATACGACAAGATTGTCCCTTTCGAGCTTGAAGCCGCGCTGAAGAACGCAGGCGCAACTTTCGAGGAGGCGCCGATTTTCGAGAACAAGGTCGTCGTCGACGGCCGCCTGATTACAGGTCAGAACCCGGCGTCCGCCAAGGCTTTCGCCGAGGCCATCGTGAAGGCGCTTGAGACCAGAACGCAATAATCCACAGCGGCGCAAGGTGTCACGCTTTTCTTTTCAAGCGTGACACCACCATGCTCCGTATAGAAGCGTTCGAAAAGATAACCCGTATTCTCCAACCCAGGTCAGGGCCGCGATGCCCGGCTGTCGAAGACCACAGGGCATTCTGGAAGGTCGCTTGTTACAATCCGGGTTTCCATTTGGCTCTGTTGACCCAGCCAATGCCGCTGTCACCAGGCGGGCATTCACCATCATGCTGGTCGGGCAATACTGCGATCAGGAACCACAACAAAACCGGGGAAGGCGCAGGAACACCCCGCCCCTAGCGATAGGCATAAACATACCGCGCGATATTGTCGTAAAAGCTCGAAAGATAGGCCGGAATCCGTTTGAAACGGGCGAACTTGCTGCCGCGATATTCGGCCCGCGTGCCGATCAGCGTGTCCGGGTCGCCGAACGGCAGGAAATCCCTGTCGGTGACATAGACTTCCGTGCCGTAACCCCAGCCGCAGTCCAGAGCGCGGTCGAAAGGCAGCGTCATCACCCTTGCCGCTTTGAGAAACTGCTCCGCTCCGCCGCGCGAAATGATGTAGCAGGCCGATGATCCCTGCGGACCGTAGATGCAGCGGCCGAGCGTGTCGCCAAGCGCGCTGGTTTTCCGGCCCTTGAAACCGCTGCGGCGGTGGTTGGTCAATTTCACGATCGCATTTTCCGGCATCACCGCAACCATGGCCCTGACCCGCTCGGAAAATTCCGGCGTGAAGGCAACGTCATCTTCAACGATCACCGCCACCGGCGCATCGGTGGCAAGGAATATCTCCAGCGCCTTTATATGGCTGGCGTAGCAGCCATATTCACCGGCAAGCGCATGGCGGCCATTGCGCAACTCGAAACCGCGCCGGTCGAAATCCGTCCAGTCGGCGGGCGCAACCACCTTGCCGTCGACGCCCTCCACCGGGCGCAGATCCAGCCCGAGACCGGCAGCGCCCTCCAGCATCTTTTCAAGCCTTGCCCGCGCCCGGGCAATGGAAATGATGTAGATGGGGAAAGTCGGGATCGGCAGCATTCGGAAAACACCATGCACGTGAAGACGGGAAACCGTCTCCTACAGCAAGGTTCAAGCGCCGTCCATTCGGACACCCGAGAGACGCGGCTCCATCAGCTCTGCGTGAATGGATTTCCGGCCGGGCGGCCCAGGCTTTGGAACGCCCCGGTTTTGATCGCTCACAGCACGCGGCGGGAGATTATTTGCGGGCTGCGGTGCGGCGGCAGCGCCAGTTCCAGTCTCTCGGTTCGCCCGTGTCCATGTGGACCGATTCGGTATGGCAATAGGTGCCGACGCCACCACGGTCAGGCAGGGAGCGCAGATAGGTGGCAAGCTCCCATTTGGAGACACCCTTGATCTGGATGTCGGCGGCATCGCAGGTATAGTGCTTGGAACCCTGCCTTACGCGCTTGGGCGGGCGATAGCCCGAGGTGACGATCGCGGGGCTGTTATAGTGACGCTCGACATCCTTGATCATCCGGATCAGGTCGGGCTTGAAACAACCCACTTCGACACGGTCCGTCTGCAGGAGAAGCCCGTTCGGGGCAACGCGGGTCAGACCGGAAAGCGAGGCCAGCTTCATAAGGCCGGTCGGCTCGTTATCCTCGTCATCGAGATGGGCGTCATCAAATTCGTCCGACATCATCGAGCGGCCGGAAAGCGCAATGCCCATCGTCCTGTCCGCCGCGCCGGGCAGCGCCGCCACCTCGGTATTCACGGCAGCGCCGTTTTCGATCATTTTCGGAAGCCGCTTCTTGGCGGCTCCGGCGAAAAATGCCGCAAGCGTTACGCCAGTGCCCTCGCCTTCCTGTTTTTCGCCCCCGGACACCGCGTTTGCGGCGGGTTGAGCAGCAGCGGCCGCAAGCTGCTGCGGCGCGGGGACCGGAACGGGCTCGCGGTTCTCACTGTGCTGTTCCGCCACCGCCGCCGCAACCGGTGCGGATGCGGGCTGGAGCTGCGCCGGCGCCGAATAAACGCTGCTGACGGCGGGAACGATTTTCTGCGACGGCGTGGCGCCGGCAGCGGCGGCATCTGCCGCTGCGGAAGGCGCTGCCGCACGGGCGGTGGAATAGATGCTGGACGTACCGGCGGAGATTGCCGTCGGTTGCGTCGTCAGGCCGCCAATATCGGCCGCAGCGCCATATACCTGCGCCGGGCCGCCCGGTGTCTGCTGCTGGGCCGGCATGGCCCCACCGGAGGCGGACGCCACGGCGGGGTCGACATAATGCCCCGGCTGAGCGCCGGCCGCAGGTGCGGCGACGGCCGCCGCGGCCGTCTGCGGCTTCTGTTGTGCCGTAATTTCCGGCTTCCTGGCATTGGCGGCCATCTCGTCATCCGTCACCGCCGAAACGCAGCCGGCAAGTCCGAGCAGCGAAACCGCAACGACAAGACGCTGACAGGAAACGCGTCCTTTCGCGCCCTCGACAGTTTTCATGGATGGCCTCCGTATCTTGCATTTCCAACAGCAGCACGGGAACGGAATCGTGTGCTTTCCCCAAACGGGACGGGCCGTTTCGATTCGCGGACTATGCCTCATCCCGTCGGGACAAGGCAAGAGCGCCCGAAAACGCCGCTGCTGGCCGGGAAAATCCCTTACCAGGAACCGGTATTCTGCATAGATATCCACGGTTCGGCTGGTGCGAGGCTTTCGCCCTTCTGCAGAATCTCGAAGGAAATACCATCAGGTGAACGGACGAAGGCCATGTGCCCGTCGCGCGGCGGACGGTTGATCACGATGCCATTCTGCTGAAGCCTGGCGCAGAAGTCGTAGATATTGTCGACTTCGTAAGCCAGATGGCCGAAATTGCGGCCGCCGGTATAGTCCTCGGTATCCCAGTTATAGGTGAGTTCGAGGCTCGGCGCCTTTTTTTCCTTCGCCGCAGCAATGTCGTCGCGCGCGGCAAGAAAAACCAGAGTGAATCGGCCTTTTTCGTTTTCGATTCGGCGTATTTCCGTAAGACCCAGCAGGTCGCAATAGAATTTCAGTGATTCGCCAAGGTCTTTGACGCGAACCATCGTGTGCAGATACCGCATTTTCTTCCTCTCCAATACACGGGTCCGGGGACACTAAACGCCAGATGGCAAGCCCCGGACAAGGACCGCGACATAAAAGCAGCTGCGCAAATCAAAAACTAGGGCTTGCGTCGAACCGTTACCAAGATGTTAATCTGGCGCACAGGAATCAGTTGACCGATGTATGGCGCGTAATCGAGGGGTTGGCAGGATATGGCTGATAGGATGTCATCGAAGACGATAGTCGATCTCGAGGACCTTTCGGGCGATGCCGTGGACCTGACCGAAATCACCGGCGTCGTGAAGTGGTTCGACGTCGCCAAGGGTTTCGGCTTCATCGTGCCTGACAACGGCACGCAGGATGTGCTGCTGCACGTCTCCTGCCTGCGCCGTGACGGATACCAGACTATCCTCGAAGGTACGCGCATCGTCGCCCTCATCCAGCGGCGCGACCGCGGCTTCCAGGCTTTCCGCATCCTGTCCATGGACCAGTCGACCGCCGTTCACCCTTCGCAGCTGCCGCCCGTGCGCACCCATGTGCAGGTGACGCCGTCCAGCGGGCTGGAGCGCGCCATCGTCAAGTGGTTCAACCGTACCAAGGGTTTCGGCTTCCTGACGCGTGGCGAAGGAACGGAAGATATTTTCGTGCATATGGAAACGCTGCGCCGTTTCGGCCTGACGGAGCTTCGTCCCGGCCAGGTGGTGCTGGTGCGTTATGGTGATGGCGACAAGGGCCTGATGGCCGCGGAAATCCATCCCGACAACCCCGCTTCCATCGGGATGTCGCATTGATGGCCGCCCTGCGTGCCATGGTGAAAAGCGCCGTCATGGCGCTTCTTTTTTTCACCCTCGCCGGCACCGCCCAGTCCCAGGAACGGCAGATATTCTCGTCCGAACCGCTGACGGTCGAAACCGCTTCCGGTAAAGCCCACGACTTCGTTGCCGAACTGGCGCTCGACAATGCCCAGCGCGAGCAGGGCCTGATGTTCCGCAAGTCCATGCCGCCGGAAAATGGGATGCTGTTCGATTTCGGTGAGGCGCGGGATGTGGCCATGTGGATGCGCAACACCCTCATCCCGCTCGACATGCTGTTCATCGCACGCGACGGACGCATCACCCATATCCATGAGAATGCGGTTCCGCATTCGGAAGCGATCATCAGCTCCCGCGGTCCGGTAAAATTCGTGCTTGAACTGAATGGCGGCACTGCAAAACGTTATGGCATCAAGCCGGGCGATATGGTCCGCAGTGCGCAGATCGGCAACCGGAAGTGACATTGCCGCGTTGTTGTATCTGAACGAGCCGGACGCACCCCGTCCGGCTGTCGCAATGTTCAGTAGACCGGCTCGATATGGCTCAAAATCCGGCAGTTGGAAATGGAAGCGGCAAGATTGATGGCAATGTCGATCGCCTCGACCGAATCGGCCGTACCTTCCAGATAGATCACATCATTTTCAACGGTTGCGGAAATACGCGACTTTTCGAGACCCGATTCAAAGGCCAGGGCCGAGGTGATCGCCTGACAAACGCCGGCCATGCGGTCTCCGAAGAAGCTTTCCTGAATGCCTGACAAATTGAACATATGCGTTCTCCTTCTTATGGACACAACAACGCCTGACAGGCGGTTTTGTTCATCTCCGGTTCATCTGTTTGTTCATCTTCCATTCATCTTGCAAAATTGGAACCCCCCGATCGATCACATTTTAGGTGATCGGGAACCATTTCGTGAGGCGGGCATTTCGCGCATGAGAGTAAAAACCGCCATGAAGGCGCGTGAAACAGGGAGGAGAATGACATGCTGATCAACAGAACGGAGCCGTGTCACCACGCCTCGTGGATGAAGCCGGTGGCGATCCACCTGCCGCTGTGCGTGGCCGTGGAGATCTACAGCCCGCTGGTCGCACTCGACATGCTGATGTACCGCTGGCCGGAAGAACACGGGCCGGAATATGAAGAAGCGCGCAGAAACTGCCTCGATGCCATCGCCGGCAAATGCGATATCGAAAAAGCCCGGGAATCGTTTCTCGTCGCAAGCAGTCACGCGCATATTCTGAACATCCACTAAAGTTCATTGCCCGTGGTGACGGATTGGGCCCTTCCCTGAGAAGGGCTTTTCTTTTGCCGGCAGCCAGATGCCGAAGCGCCATTTGCCACAGCACGCTCGCTGCCCATCCATGGATGATGACATGTAACTGTCACCTAAACGTTATAATCGGCAGGAACGAATTCCATGGAATCGGTAGGCGGACAGACCGCCGGAAGCTAGGGAGTGGAACTGGCCAGCATGGAAACTGTCTTTGCCCTTTGCGCGATCCTGCTCCTTGCCTTCAATCTTCTCGGCGTCCTGCTGGCCGCATGGCGGCTGGCACGTCGCGACGCGGACAACATGCTTGCGCGGCTAAAACCGCCGGTCTCCATCGTCGTGCCCCTGCGCGGGGTGGAAAGCTTTACCCCGCTGACGCTGTCGCGTGCCTTTGAGCTCGACTGGCCGGATTACGAATTGCTGTTCTGCGTCGCCGATGAATTCGATCCGGTGATTGACGAGGTGCGCCGGGCGAGCGCCGCCTTCCCGGCAATCGCGGCGCAGATTCTTATCGGCGACGACCGCATCAGCGCCAATCCCAAGCTGAACAATTGCGTCAAGGGCTGGCGCGCGGCCCGGCACGAATGGGTCATCCTCGCCGATTCGAACGTGCTGATGCCGAAATCCTATATAGCGACCATGATGTCGGCCTGGCGGCCAGATAGCGGGCTGGTCTGCTCACCGCCGCTCGGTTCGCGGCCGGCGGGCTTCTGGGCGCATGTGGAATGCGCCTTCCTCAACGGCTCGCAGGGCCGCTGGCAATATGCGGCGGAAGCGATCGGCATGGGTTTCGCGCAGGGCAAGTCGATGTTGTGGAACAAGCCGTTTCTGGAAGATCACGGCGGCATCCGCGCACTCGCCGCTGAAATTGCCGAGGACGCCGCCTCGACGAAACTGATCAGAAATGCCGGCCGCAAGGTGCATCTGGTTTCCGCCCCCTTCGAACAGCCCCTCGGCCATCGCCACGCCGGCGAAATCTGGTCGCGCCAGACCCGCTGGGCACGGCTGAGACGCGTGACCTTCCCACAATATTTCGCACCGGAAATCCTCACCGGCGCGCTTCCCCCGCTTCTCTTCGCACTCGCCGCCGCTGCCATGATGGACGCGGACCTTGCCCCAACCGCCTTTGCCGTCCTCGCCATCATGTATGTACCGGAGCTGGCGCTCGTCGCCCTCAACCGCTGGCCGCTGTCCCTTTATACGCTGCCCGCCATGATCGCCCGGGATATGATCATGCCCGTCGTCTGGGCCCGCAGCTGGATCGGCAGCGCGGTGGCCTGGCGTGGCAATGTCATGACGATCGGCACGGCAGAGAGCACATTGGCTGGACCTTCTGCAGACTGAACGGAAAATTCTTTGAAGGGGTTACGCCGGAAAGCTGATTCTTTGCTTTAAAATGGTCGGAGTGGAGAGATTCGAACTCCCGACCCTCTGGTCCCAAACCAGATGCGCTACCAGACTGCGCTACACTCCGCCGAGGCGATGGCTGGGGAATACACGGTTCACCTGAAGTCCGCAACAGGGAAATTCATCTTTGTTCAGCCTCGGCCCTCATCGACGAAATCTGCCGCCGGCGCGGCGGCGGCTGCAAAGGACAGCGCGGGATAATCGTCTTGACTCTCACATGAAGTCGGTCCATTCCAAATTCAGCGTTCCTGACACGATTTGGTTATTCTATTCAGGTACGTGAAGAATAATCTGGGGTGTTACGCCCCGCCGCCCAACCGGAGCAGTTTCAACATGTCTGCGAAGATTTACCGCCCTGCAAAAACCGCCATGCAATCCGGCAAGGCGAAGACCAATGTCTGGGTTCTGGAATTCGACGCCGAGGTTCCGCGCAAGATCGATCCGATCATGGGCTACACCTCCAGCTCCGACATGAAGCAGCAGGTCAAGCTGACATTCGAGACGCAGGAACAGGCCGAAGCCTATGCTCAGCGCAAGGGCATCGAATACCGCGTCATCCAGCCGAAGGAAGCGACCCGCAAGGTGGTTTCCTACACCGACAATTTCCGTTTCAACCGCACCCAGCCCTGGACGCACTGAAACACGATCATTTTAAGATTTCTGCCGGAGCATCCATGCCCGGCATGACGGCCCCTTAGCTCAACTGGATAGAGCAACTGCCTTCTAAGCAGTAGGTCGCAGGTTCGAGTCCTGCAGGGGTCGCCACCGCTTCTCACATTATCCATGAATGACTGGTTTGGGTCCGATCGCAGCGCGCGATCAGTCTGCGTTAGTATCGCGGCTATTCTTCATGTTTCTCCATTTCACGAGATAGCCGAAACCCGGTCCGATCAGCATGCCGCCGATAACCCACTCCAACAGGGTCAAGGGTCGCTCATCCGGGTCGTGGCCTGTCACGTAGAGGAAGAGAAAAAACACGACCACGCCGCTGATCAGGAGGATGATCGGAAAAAGCACACTGTCGCGAAAACCTCTCATACATTCCATCTCCCTTGGCCGTGTTGATTGGGCGGTATTGTACCATAGCTGTCGCCGCGGTGCTCGCTGTCCTGATATGAGGTATTGCACCGGCGTATTACGTAACTTATGTTGTTACGATAGACGCAAAAAAGGAGTTGTCGCTGTGGGTACATTTGATGGAAGGCAGGCTGATTATATCGAAGGAGCTAGACGCAACGTTCCAGGGCTCGATGGACTTCATCGCATGGCAGGACTGCTTTTGGCCGAACGGGTGCCCCAGGACGGGCGAGTGCTCGTGGTCGGTGCGGGTGGTGGCCTTGAACTAAAAGCACTGTCTGAACAGCAGTCAGGTTGGAAATTTGATGGTGTCGATCCGTCATCGGACATGCTTGCATTGGCACAAAAAACGATTGGAAACCTTAGTGAGCGCATAGCTCTTCACAATGGCAACATCTCTGTTGCACCCGCTGGGCCTTTCGATGGTGCAGTATGTCTGCTCGTTTTCCACCATATCTCGCCCGAGGATAGGAAGGTCACGCTTGATGGCATTCGCCAGCGTCTACGACCGGGCTCGCCGTTCGTTCTAGCTCACGTCAGTTTCCCATTGAGCGAACCAGCTTACTCAACCTGGATCGAACGGCATGTCAAATTTGGCGCTTCTTCACAGATGGACGCCGATAGACGTAACGCAGCGAAGATAGGGATGAGAAAAGCCTTCATAAGGTCACCGGAAGAAGAGCGAGAATATCTGCAGGAAGCAGGTTTCACGAGCATCACACAATTTTATCAAGCAATCAGTTTCCGCGGCTGGGTAGCCTACGCGTGAGCGAACATAATTTCTTGCAAATGATATCCGTTCAGGGCCACACAGCGACTAGCGTGCTATAGTCCGATTGCCTGACGGAGGCGACGCGGTGGGAAGAGTGGCGGAGGCTTTGGTATGGACACCGCCGTACTGCGTAATCGATGCCTGCCCTAATCGTTATGCAAAAGGAAGCCGGCGACCCCTCCTGAGATGAGCTAACCCCTCCTGCAATGGCCGCTTCGTGTATGAAGGTCATGACCGCTATGGGCCAATAGCCGTCATCAAAATCAGCGACGCCACCCCTAGGTCCAAATCGTCTCCAGAGACACCCGTCTTGGCCGTCTTGAATACTTACGCCGTCCATTCCGCCCCAGGCAGGAGCGCCAACGCCGGCCGTCTCGCCTACCCCTGCCCCATCAGCGTGAAATAACCCCACACTGCCACGAAAAACACGATGACAGCCGCAATCGCCAGCGCCTTCTTCGCTTTCGGCCCGAGCGGTTCGCGCGGCTTTTTCGGTGGCACCGGTTTGCGGAACTTCACCACGTTGTCGTTCATTTCATCATCGTCCTGAATGTCGCTGCTGAAACCTCTGCCCTAAAGGTGGCATCGGCCTTTCCGGTGTTTATCTCTAACAGACCAGAACTATCATAAATATTACCAAGTTTTCACTTCACCCTTGGGGCAAGCTATGTCACTTCCCACAATCAGAGGAATACAGAACGACAGATGGATGGACAAACCCGAGAGCGGTGACAACCCTCTGTGGTATTTTGAATTTTGCGGGTGATGAGAATGAATGACGCCAATACGAGTGGCAGCGACTCAAAAAACAGCCAGCCCGATCTGCGCGAGATTCTGGGAACGAACAGAAACGGCCGCAAGAAAAAGTCGCGTCGGTACCTCTATGCCGCAGCAGCCATCGTGCTGATTGGCGGGGGCCTTGGCTATTATTACCAGTCGCGCGCGGCAGGTGTCGCCTACAGCTACACGACCGAAGCCGCGCGTCAGGGCGATCTCTCGGTCATCGTCACCTCCACCGGCTCGGTTCAGCCGACGGATCAGGTCGATATATCGAGCGAACTGTCGGGCACCGTGCGCAAAGTCAACGTCACCTATAATAGCCCGGTCAAGGCCGGGGACGTATTGGCGGAGCTGGATACAAACAAGCTCGAAGCCGATGTGCAGAGTGCGCGGGCCAAGCTCGCCTCCGCCAAGGCCAGCGTGCTGAAGGCGCGCGCCGATCTCGGTTCGGCGAAAACCTCCATGGAGCGCCTGAGATCGCTGGTGCAGAACCGGGTCTCCAGCCAGCAGGATCTGGATGCGGCCCAGTTCAGCCACGATGCCGCCGCCGCCACGCTTGACGTCAACGAGGCGACCGTGCTTTCGGCGGAAGCGGATCTGAGGCTCGCCGAGGTCAATCTCGGCAAGGCCAAGATCGTCTCGCCCATCGATGGCGTCATCCTCACCCGCAGCGTCGATCCAGGCGCCACCGTCGCCTCCTCGCTGAATGCCCCTGTCCTCTTCACCATCGCCGGCGATCTGCGCCACATGGAATTGCAGGTCTCGGTGGATGAGGCCGATGTCGGCAAGGTCGAAACCGGCCAGAAGGCCAATTTTAACGTCGATGCCTATCCCGACCGCAGTTTCCCGGCCGAGATCGAGACCGTGCGTTTCGCCTCCGAAACCGTATCCAACGTGGTGACTTACAAGGGCATATTGACGGTGGATAATGAAGAGCTGCTGCTGCGCCCCGGCATGACGGCCACCGCCAACATCATCGTCGAGGAAATCAAGGATACGCTGCTGGTGCCGAATTCGGCGCTTCGTTATACACCGCCGCGCGAATCCGCCTCCCGTGGCGGCGGGTTGATGAGCCTGTTCCGCCCGCCCCGCATGGGCCGCTCGCAGAACCGCGACGCCGGCCAGGCGGCCGCGGGCAAAAGAACGGTCTGGGTGCTGCGCAACAACAATCCAGTCTCCGTCGCCATCGAAACCGGCTCCACCGACGGCCAGCATACCGTGGTAAAATCGGGCGAATTGAAAGCCGATGACCAGGTGATTACCGACGCAACGGCCCGCAACGCCGGCTGACGGAGGAAAACCCATGCAACAGCCGCCGCTCATCGAATTCCGCGATGTCGTCAAGCAATATGGCCGCGGCGAAGCGACGATCCGCGCGCTCGATGGCGTCAGCCTCTCCATTCATGAGAAGGAATTCGTCGCCATCATGGGACCGTCCGGTTCCGGCAAATCCACCTCGATGAATATCATCGGCTGTCTGGATGTGCCCACAGCTGGCGAATATCTGTTTCAGGGCGTGCCGACCAGCGGCTTCGACAATGAACACCTGACGCTGCTGCGCCGGCATATGCTGGGTTTCGTGTTTCAGGGCTTCAACCTTCTCTCGCGCACCTCGGCGGTGGAAAATGTCGAGCTACCGCTGATCTATCGCGGCATGAAGGCCTCGGAGCGGCGCGAGCGCGCCATGGAGGCGCTGGCGCAGGTAGGCCTGAAAGGCCGCGAGGACCACACCACGCAGGAGCTTTCAGGCGGCCAGCAGCAGCGTGTGGCCATTGCCCGCGCCATCGTCACCCGCCCCGCTTTGCTTCTGGCCGACGAGCCGACCGGCAATCTCGATACCAAGACCAGCATCGAGATCATGGAACTGATCACCGCACTGAACCGCGACAGGGGCATCACGGTGGTCATGGTCACCCATGAAGAGGATATCGCCGCCCACGCGGGACGCCTGCTGCGCTTTGTCGACGGCCATCTCGCCTCCGACAGCGCCGCGGACGAAAAGGAGACATCGGATGTTCTTTGAAACGTCGCGTCTTGCGCTGCGCGCCATCAGCCGCAACCTCCTGCGCTCCTTCCTCACCGTGCTCGGCGTCGTCATCGGCGTGGCCGCCGTCATCGCCATGGTCACCATCGGCAACGGCACGACCGAACAGGTGAAATCGGAACTGTCGCGGCTCGGCACCAACATGCTGTTCGTTCGCCCCGGCCAGTTCGGCCCCGGAAGGGCGAGCACCGAAGCCAAGCGTTTCGATGACCGCGATGTCGAGGCCATCCGTAACCAGATATCCGGCATCCGCGCCGTTGCGCCACAGAACCGCAGTTCCGCCGCTACAGTCATTTTCGGCGGCAAGAACCACCAGACAAGCGTCATCGGCACCACCAACGACTATCTGATCGCGCAGGACTGGACCATTGCGCTCGGGCGCGAGTTCCAGCCCGCCGAAGATCGCGGTGGCCAGATCGGCTGCATCATCGGCGAAACGGTGCGCCAGGAACTCTTCGGCGCGGAAAACCCGGTGGGACAGACGGTGCGTGTCAGCAATATCTCCTGTCCCGTCATTGGCGTTCTCGCCAGAAAAGGCCAGTCCGGCCTCGGCGACGATCAGGACGACACGATCATCATGCCACTGAAAATCCACCAGCGGCGCATCGGCGGCACCACCACCATTTCCTCGATCATGGTCTCGGCACAGGATGGCGTTTCCACCGCCAAGGTGCAGAGCGACCTGCAGAACCTGCTGCGCGAGCGCCGCCGCATCAACATTGGCCGCGAGGATGATTTTACCGTCAACGATATGACACAGATCGCCTCGGCCATGACCGGCACGACGACGCTGCTGACGGGGCTTTTAGGCGCGGTCGCCGCCGTCAGCCTGCTGGTCGGCGGCATCGGTATCATGAACATCATGCTGGTTTCGGTGACTGAACGCACCCGCGAGATCGGCATTCGTCTCGCCATCGGCGCGCTGGAAAAACAGGTGCTGACTCAGTTCCTGGTGGAAGCCGTCATGCTGTCGGCCTTCGGCGGCCTCGTCGGAATCTTGACGGGCCTCGGCCTCGCTTATGCCGTCGTCGGTTATCTCAACGTGCCCTTCGTCACCAGCCCGTCAATCATCTTCCTTGCCTTTGCCTTCTCAGCGGCCATCGGCGTGATTTTCGGCTATTTCCCGGCACGGCGGGCGGCAAGTTTAAGCCCGATCGAAGCGTTGCGGCATGAATGAAAGCCGGCGTTCAAACCGCAACCGGCTTTTTGTGAGAAGAAATCGCAACCTCTTCCCGGGATTGACCCGATCCGCTTTTAGTCGCTCACCGGGGAGCGCGCACTATCCGCCCATTCTTCGAGCGCGCGCTCCACATCGTCCTGATAGGACGGCAGGTTTTCCTTTTCACTGATGGCGCGGAGATACATTTCCACGGCATTTCGCTGCAAAGGGGTCAATAAGGAAAACGTCTCCTGGCATCTGCACAAATAGGGTGCGAATTCGTGCCTGTAGTCGCCATCGAGATCGGCGATCATATAGGCGGGCAAATGAAATCGCATTCCTTCAGCATCAAGGAAGGCTGGGCTGCCGGAATGTCTGTTGAGGTCCTTCAGCGGGATCGCGGCCCAATCATTCTTCTCATCGCCAGCACGACATGCGGCGCGAACCTCATTGCTCGCATAATCATCAAGCGCCTGCGCCTCGGAGAGACCAACGCCGCCACCCAGGGTAACATCCGCGAATGCCTCTCGCACCGCGGCTTTCGCATTCGCGACATTATCGGGTTGCGGCCTCATCAAATCGTCTGACTGTTCAATGATGGGCTCCCCCACTCCCGTCACCATGCACTGTCGGCCAGTCTCCACCCTCGGTCCGCTCGAGCGGGGGACTGTTCAACGCGTCACCCTTGGACGCCGCAGATCCCTTTATCTCCTCCCAGTAGAACGCAAGGCAAACAATACCGGCAATCAGCGTCAGGCCAGCCACGACGCTGGCGACGATCAGCCCTATCGTCCAGATATCAATCGAGGCGCCGCTGATGTCCATCGCGTTCACTCCCCACGATCAATCCTGCCGGCGGTCCGAAACGCCTTCCAGCATGGGCGGCAGGCGGTTCCGCCCCTCCGCCAAACCTCGCAGAATATCCGACAACCTTGCTGATCTTGCGTCAGGGCGTCAATCGGATAGGCTCGCCCTCAAGTTTACCGGATGGAGTTTGGATGTTCAAATCGGTATCGGACAGCGCCGCTGCCGCAGACGGCGGTTCGCTCGCCCTCTTCGTCGAACGGATTGACGGACAGACGGAGCTGTTTGTGATCAATCGCTCCCTCTCGTCACGCGGGACGCCCGACTATAACAAAGTCAGCTCAAGCCTTCGGTCACTTACCGGGGAAGATTGCGGGAAGATCGCTGCGGCTCTCGAGCCGCTGTTGATGACGACGCCATCGATTCATCCGCTGGCGGATTTTATCAACACCCTGAAACAGCAGTCATCGTCCTCCGAGAACTGATTTCCGGTGACAATCAGTTCCGGGAAACGGAAGCTCAGACCTGTCCTCCGTCATCCTCGGGCTTGCCCCGAGGATCTACGCACATTTCAAGCAATGTGAGGGGAATGGATCCTCGGGTCAAGCCCGAGGATGACGTCGCGTTTGCAGGAATGCTGCGTGCACAATGAAAGGACCCCCGCGCCATCGAAGAGCCCACGCAAGCGATCAAACGCTCGCTTCAGCCTCACGCTGCTTCGCCAGCGCCGCCAGATCGGCAGGTTTCAGCTCAACCGATTCACCGCAGCCGCAGGCGGATGTCTGGTTCGGATTGTTGAAGGTGAAACCGGAGCGCATCTTGGTCACTTCGAAATCCATCTGGGTGCCGAGCAGATAAAGCACGGCGGAAGGCTGAACCCAGACCTTCGCCCCTTCGAATTCGACCAGATCGTCCTTCGCATCCGGCTCGGTCACGAGATCGATGGTATATTCCATGCCCGCGCAGCCGCCCTTCTTGATGCCGACGCGCACGCCCCTGGCGTCCGGGCCGGAATTTTCGACGATTGCTTTAACGCGCGAGGCGGCAGCCCCGGTCATGGTCATGATCGCAAAGCCCATGGGCCCATTCTCCTCATGCATCGGCCCGAAAAGTGGAACCCGGTTTTCGGACAGGCGATGCTCATAAATTCAATCGAGTTCAAGGCTCGATGCTTATGGAATTCAATTTAAGTGCACCCGACAATGTCATCAAGAGATGACACCTGTCAAAATCGCGTCAGACTTAATACCAGCCGACGGCGACCTGCGCTTCTTCGGACATACGGTCCGGTGTCCACGGCGGATCGAATGTCATTTCGACGGTAACGCCGGAAACACCCTCGACAGCACCAACCGCGTTTTCCACCCAGCCCGGCATTTCACCGGCCACCGGGCAACCGGGCGCCGTCAGCGTCATGACGATCTTGACCATCCGGTCGTCCTCGATGTCGATCTTGTAGATCAGACCAAGTTCGAAAATATCGGCCGGAATTTCCGGGTCATAGACGGTTTTCAGCGCCGAGATCACGTCGTCGCTGAGACGCGCCAGCTCGTCAGGCGGAATGGAAGACGGCTTTGCCGCTTCTTCGGTCGCATCGGGTGTCTTTGCAGTGGCTTCCGCAGTCATGGTCTGATCCTCAATCCTGATCTCTTTATGCCGATATCAGGCGAAAAATTTGCGCGCATAGTCTAGCGCCTCGACAAGAGAGTCTACTTCGGCGCGGGTATTGTAAAGGCCGAACGATGCCCGGCATGTGGAGGTGACGCCGAACCGTTTCAAGAGCGGCATGGCGCAATGGGTGCCGGCCCGCACGGCAACGCCGCGCCGGTCGATCACCATCGAGACATCATGGGCATGGATGCCGGCAAGCTCGAAGGAGAAGATGCCGCCCTTGTCAGGCGCACTGCCGATGATCCGCAGCGAATTGATTTCGCGCAGGCGCTCCGCGGCATAGGCGGCAAGATCGGCCTCGTGAGCAGCAATCGCGGCACGACCGAGATTGTCCATGTAATCAAGCGCGTAACCGAGGCCGATCGCCTGCACGATAGGCGGCGTGCCCGCTTCGAAACGGTGCGGCGGCTCGTTGTAGGTCACATTGTCTTCGGAAACGTCGAGGATCATCTCGCCGCCGCCCTGGAACGGCCGCATCTCGCGCAGGCGATCCGCCTTGCCATAGAGCACGCCGATGCCCGAGGGGCCGTAAAGCTTGTGGCCGGTCATCACATACCAGTCGCAATCGATATCGCGCACATCGACCGGCATGTGAACAGCGCCCTGGCTGCCATCGATCAAAACCGGAATGCCGCGCTCATGGGCGATGCGGCATATTTCCTTGACCGGCACGATGGTGCCGAGCGCATTCGACATATGGGTGATGGCAACGAGCTTGGTGCGCTCCGTCAGGCTTTTTTCGAAAGCCTCGATATGAAACGCGCCGTCATCATCCACAGGCACCCAGACGAGCTTCGCACCCTGCCGCTCGCGGATGAAGTGCCATGGCACGATGTTGGAGTGATGCTCCATGATCGAAATGACGATCTCGTCGCCCTCGCCGATCTTTGGCATGCCATAACCATAGGCAACCGTATTGATCGCCTCGGTGGAGGATTTGGTGAAGACGATCTCGTCCACCGAACCGGCGTTCAGGAAACGGCGCACCTTTTCGCGCGCCGCCTCATAGGCGTCGGTTGCGGCATTGGAGAGGAAATGCAGGCCGCGATGCACATTGGCATACTCATTTGCATAGGCATGCGAAACGGCGTCGATCACCACCTGCGGTTTTTGAGCGGACGCGCCGTTGTCGAGATAGACCAGCGGCTTGCCATAGACCTCGCGCGACAGGATCGGGAAATCCCGGCGCACGGCTTCGATGTCATAAGGGGCCGCCACTGCGGCGCGTTCGCTCTCAGGCATGATGTTCCAGCCAGCCGGAGATGATCGTCTCCAGCGCCTCTACCAGATTTTCTTCTTCCAGTTCCTCGACGATCTCGGCGACGAAGGCGTTGACGAGCATCGCCCGCGCCTTTGCCCGCGGCACGCCGCGCGCCATCAGGTAATAGAGATGGTTGTCGCTGATATCGGCAACCGTCGCACCATGGCCGCACTGAACGTCGTCAGCGAAGATTTCCAGTTCCGGCTTTGCCGAGAACTCGCCATCGTCAGACATCAGCAGCGTATTGCACGCCATCTTCGCGTCGGTTTTCTGGGCATCGGGCGCCACCCGGATCATGCCCTGGAAAATGCCCTTGGCACGGTCGAACACCACGTTGCGGAACACTTCCGTGGAGGTCGTGTTCGGCACGTTGTGGCCAAGAACCATCGTCACGTCGGTATGAGTTTCGCCACCCAAAAGGTTGACGCCACGAACGATGAGGTCCGTGCCCTCGCCTTCCACGTCGATGCGCAGTTCCTGCCGCACCAGCTTGCCGCCGGCATTGACAATGAACAGGCGAATCTTGGCGTCCGCCCCGATTTTCATGCGCAGCTGGCCAAGGTGGATATCGGCGGCACCCTGTTGCTGCACGATGATCCAGGTCACTTCCGCGCCATCCTCGACAACGATGTCGCTGACGGAGGAAACGAAAGCCGCACCCGAAGTCACCGAAAGGTGACGCTCGATGACGGTTGCCTTGGAACCCTTGCCGAAACGGACCGGGAAGCGGCTGTGAACCTGGCCTGCGCCATGGACCGCCTGCAATTCGATCGGCTTTTCAATCTCGGCATCATCAGGAATCTCGAGCACCAGACCATCGCGCACGAAGCTGCCGTTGATGCGGCCGATCGCGTCATCCTTGCTGGCTTCCGCAAGACCTGCGGCAGCGGAACCATCAGCCAGGCTCTCGGCAAAGCGCGACACGCGGATGTCTTCAATCTTGCCGATATCGGCCGTGCCGTGCTGCATATAGGCAACCAGAGAGCCGGCAATCGTCGGTGCCTGCTTCTCGATAACCGGCGCGGGCCGGTCTTCCGGAACGGCACGCAGCAGGCTTTTCAGATCGGTATAGTGCCACGCCTCGATGCGGCGGGTCGGAAGACCACCGGTCTTCAGATCATCAAACAGCACGTCGCGGGCAGCGACAACGGCGCCGTCGCCCGGCAGTTCGCTGAACTTGGCGGTATAGGCATCAACCAGCGCGGTTTCCGCTGGCGTCAGCCGATTGGTAGCTTGAATGTTCATGGACATCACCTCCTGGCCTCTGGCTTAGGCCGCTTCACCGATGATGTCGGCGTAACCGTTGTTTTCCAGCTCCAGCGCCAGAGCCTTGTCACCCGAGCGGATGATCTTGCCCTTGTAGAGAACGTGAACGCTGTCAGGCACGATGTAATCGAGCAGGCGCTGATAGTGGGTGATGACGACGGTGGCGCGATCCGGCGACTTCAGCGCGTTGACGCCGTCAGCCACGATTTTCAGGGCGTCGATGTCGAGACCGCTATCGGTTTCGTCGAGCACGCAGAGCTTCGGCTCCAACAGCGCCATCTGCAGGATTTCAGCGCGCTTCTTCTCACCACCGGAGAAGCCGACGTTGAGCGGACGCTTCAGCATCTCCATGTCGATCTTCAGATCGCCGGCGGCTTCCTTGACACGGCGGATGAAGTCCGGCGTCGTCAGTTCGGACTCGCCGCGCGCCTTGCGCTGCTCGTTCATCGCAACCTTCAGGAACTGCATGGTGGCGACGCCGGGAATTTCAACCGGATACTGGAAGGCAAGGAAGATGCCCTTGGCCGCACGTTCGGCCGCATCCAGTTCCAGAATGCTTTCGCCGTTATAGAGAATGTCACCGGAGGTGACTTCATAGTCCTCACGGCCCGACAGGATGTAGGACAGCGTCGACTTGCCGGAACCGTTCGGGCCCATGATGGCGGCAACCTCACCGGCGGCAACCTTCAGGTTGAGACCCTTGATGATCTCGGTTTCGGTATCGGCGATCTTTGCGTGCAGGTCGATGATTTCAAGCATGGTTTTGTTCCTGTTCATGGTGCGGTTTCAAGGACCGCCTCGTAGACCCCTGAGGGGCCGTCTCAACTTTCACATCCGTCATCCTCGGGCTCATCCCGAGGACATAATCCGTCAATTGTAGTCGCCCGTAGCGGCTGATGCTAACTCGTCAGGTAGTTTCCAGTAGCCGCAACCCTTTAATTCGTAAAAGCTGAAATCCGTTTCGGCGAGTTTCTGGACCGACAATTCGATACGAAGCGGAGGGTTGGGCGGAAAACCGTATGCGGAAGCCATGATCACCAGTGGCTGAAACATGTCTAAACCCAATGGAAATGCGTAGGCTACGACATCTTTCTTTTTCAAATCACCCTTAATCGCCTCCACAACTTCAAGTTCCGCACGGATCATCCGGGCACTCATTCCGTCAGAAACGGTCATTCCCGAGTCCCCAATCGTCAGCGATCTGACACGCGCATCCACGACGATCTCCGCCGACTTCAAGCGCTCATCCTGACTGGGGCACGGCTGCATGGCCATCGCCGACTTCATGGAGGCGAAAAACAGCAGAAGCACCGCAGTCATTTTCACTGCGATCGAACGCCTCACCCCACGGACCCTTCCAGCGAAATGCCGATCAGCTTCTGCGCTTCCACGGCAAATTCCATCGGCAGCTCCTGAATGACTTCCTTGACGAAGCCGTTGACGATCAGCGCGATCGCCGCCTCCTCAGGAATGCCGCGCTGCAGGCAATAGAACAGCTGGTCTTCGGAAATCTTCGACGTCGTCGCCTCATGCTCGAAGTGAGCGGAGGAATTCTTCGCCTCGATATAGGGCACGGTATGCGCGCCGCACTTGTCGCCAATCAGCAGACTGTCGCACTGCGTGAAATTGCGGGTGTTGGTCGCCTTGCGGTGAGCCGAGACCTGACCGCGATAGACGTTTTCCGAAAAACCGGCGGCAATGCCCTTGGCGATGATGCGGCTCGACGTGTTCTTGCCGAGATGGATCATCTTGGTGCCGCTATCGATCTGCTGGTGGCCGTTGGAGACCGCGATCGAATAAAATTCGCCACGGCTGTCATCGCCGCGCAGAATGCAGGACGGGTATTTCCAAGTGATGGCCGAGCCGGTTTCCACCTGCGTCCACGAAATCTTCGAACGGTCACCACGGCAATCACCGCGCTTGGTCACGAAGTTGTAGATGCCGCCCTTGCCTTCCTTGTCGCCCGGATACCAGTTCTGGACGGTGGAATATTTGATTTCGGCGTCATCAAGCGCCACCAGTTCGACAACGGCGGCGTGAAGCTGGTTCTCGTCGCGCTGGGGAGCGGTGCAGCCCTCCAGATAGGAGACGTAGGCACCCTCTTCGGCGATGATCAGCGTACGCTCGAACTGGCCGGTGTTCTTCTCGTTGATGCGGAAATAGGTGGAAAGCTCCATCGGGCACCGCACGCCCTTCGGCACGAAGACGAAGGAACCGTCGGTGAAGACGGCCGAGTTCAGCGTCGCGTAGAAATTGTCCGTCGTCGGAACAACCGAGCCGAGATATTTCTTCACCAGTTCCGGATGCTCGCGCACGGCTTCCGAAATCGACATGAAGATGACACCGGCTTTCGCCAGTTCCGCCTTGAAGGTGGTGACGACCGAGACGCTGTCGAACACGGCATCCACGGCCACCGGGCGCTTTTCGACGCCGGCGAGGATTTCCTGTTCCTTCAGCGGAATGCCGAGCTTCTCATAGACCTTCAAAAGCTCCGGGTCGACTTCATCGAGCGACTTCGGGCCGGGCGCGGTCTTCGGCGCGGCATAATAATAGAGGTCGTTGAAATCGATCTTGGGGTAGCTGACGCGCGCCCAGGTCGGCTCTTCCATCGTCAGCCAGCGCTTGTAAGCCTCAAGACGCCATTCCAGCATCCATTCCGGCTCCTGCTTCTTGGCCGAGATGAAACGGATCACCTCTTCCGAAAGACCCTTCGGGGCCTTGTCGACTTCGATATTGGTTTCGAAGCCGTATTTATACTGGTCCACATCGATCTGGCGGACCTGATCGATCGTTTCCTGAACCGCTGCCATGTCGTTCTCCAATCTCGCCGGAGCCAAGGTCCGGTGGCTTGTCAACGTATCAAGGCGGAAAGCCGCCTTATTCATCTTCGGGCAAATCGTTCCGAGCCGTCAGCCGGGGCGGAGCTTATACCCATGTAGGTGCGGGATGGCGCTTTTCACACATCCCGGCAAGCGGAAATTTGCGATTCCGCAATTCTTTGCCGCTTTTTCAAGCGGCCTGACCGGAAAGCTTGCGCCGCCCGGCAATTTTCGTGAACGCCGCAAGCGTCCTGTCTATGTCCGCCTCGTCCGTCGCATGGCCAAGCGAAATCCTGAGCGCGCCGAGCTTGGGATCACGCCCCATCGCGCTCAGCACATGGCTTTCCCCCACCTTGCCGGATGAGCAGGCCGAACCGGCAGACAGCGCGATACCTTCTATATCGAAGGCGATCTGCCCCGTTTCCGCCTTCAGGCCCGGCAGGGTGAAAAACGTGGTATTGCCGACACGGGCGATATCCTCGCCGTGAATGATCACGTCGGGCGCACTCACCCGCATGCCGTCTTCCAGTCGCGCCCGCAAAACGGCAAGACGCGCCGCTTCAACGCCCACATTCAGGGTCGCAACAGCCGCCGCAGCACCGAAACCAATGACAGACAGGGTATTTTCCGTACCCGATCGATGGCCCTTTTCCTGCCCGCCGCCATGGATCAGCGGCTTCGGCATCATCACCTCGCCGCGCGAAATGAGAGCGCCGGCACCCTTGGGGCCGCCAAGCTTGTGGGACGAGACGACGAGGAAATCGGCGTCGAGGGTATTGATATCGAGTGGAATGCGGCCTGCCGCCTGCACGGCGTCGACAACCATCAATCCGCCCGCCGCGTGCACCAGCCGCGCCGCTTCCGCCACCGGCTGAACTATGCCGGTTTCATTGTTCACCAGCATGCAGGCAACCATCGGCAGACCGGCAGCGGCATCGTGTGATGCCAGCAGCGCCTCGAGCGCCGCAAGATCGAGAACGCCCGCTGACGTAACAGGAATTTCCGTTACGTCATCCTTGCCGAACCGCCCGCCTTCGCGGAAAGCCGGATGTTCAATGGCCGAAACGTAAAGGCGACTGACCCGCACCGGGCTGCGCCCCATTTTGAATTCGGGTGTCAGCACCAGATTGGCGGCTTCCGTCGCTCCGCTGGTAAAGGTGACATGGGCAGCCTGCGCGCCGGCAAGTGCCGCAACCTCGCGCCGGGCGGCCTCGACGGCCGCACGGGCCGCGCGCCCTTCCCGGTGAACCGAAGACGGGTTGCCGGCAAGATCGAGCGCGGAGACAAGAACATCACGCACGGCGGGCAAAAGCGGCGCCGTGGCGTTCCAGTCCATATATGTGCGCGTCAAACCCGTCATGGCGGTGAGGCTTTATCCAATCTTCAATGCGCAAAAACGCATTTTTCTTGAAATTACAGTTGCGCTTGCCTTATGACACCACCCGAGTGCTTAAGCACACGCAAAGTTTCGAATTGTTCTAAACTGCGTTCTAGAAAAGCTGACACAGTTCGTCAAGTCTTCTCATTGGCAGAATGCGGTTCGGGAACGAAAAAACACGGACCGGAGTACCAATGCCCGAAGTCATCTTTAACGGCCCTGCGGGTCGCCTCGAAGGCCGTTATCAACCCTCCAAGGAAAAGAGCGCGCCGATCGCGATCATCCTTCATCCGCATCCGCAATTCGGCGGCACGATGAACAACCAGATCGTCTATCAGCTGTTTTATCTTTTCCAGAAGCGTGGTTTCACGACGCTCCGGTTCAACTTCCGTTCCATCGGCCGCAGCCAGGGTGAATTCGACCACGGCGCCGGCGAACTTTCCGATGCCGCCTCCGCTCTCGACTGGGTGCAGAGCCTGCATCCCGATTCGAAAAGCTGCTGGGTCGCGGGTTATTCCTTCGGCGCCTGGATCGGCATGCAGCTTCTGATGCGCCGCCCGGAAATCGAAGGTTTCATGTCGATTGCGCCGCAGCCCAACACCTACGACTTCTCCTTCCTCGCTCCCTGCCCGTCGTCGGGCCTCATCATCAATGGAGACAGCGACAAGGTCGCGCCTGAGAAGGACGTCAACGGTCTGGTCGAAAAGCTGAAGACCCAGAAGGGCATCCTCATCACCCACCGCACCGTTCCCGGCGCCAACCACTTCTTCAACGGCAAGGTGGATGAGCTGATGGGCGAATGCGAGGACTATCTCGACCGCCGCCTGAACGGTGAGCTTGTGCCGGAACCGGCGGCCAAGCGTATTCGGTGATTGGCCGCACTTTCTAACGCAGGTCTCGATTTATCTACAATGATCGACGGTGGGTGTGGCTTACCCCCCTCTGCCCTGCCGGGCATCTCCCCCTCAAGGGGGGAGATTGGCAGGAGGCTTACTCTTCGCCTCAGCTGCGACGTTCAAGATGGTCGAAAGGCTGCCGCGATTCGATCTCCCCCCTTGAGGGGGAGATGCCCGGCAGGGCAGAGGAGGGGTAAGCCACACCCGCCGCCGTCTATTAAACCCTCACCCAAACTCCACCCGTCACCGGCTCCTTCACCCCCGTCGTACCGGGATAGGTCAGCGGCAACCCCTTCAGCGAACGCACGGCCAGATAGGCCCAGGCCTCCGCCTCCATCGCCCCGCCATCAAAACCCGCCTCTTCCGCAGCGATCACCCGCGCGCCCACCTTTGCGGCAAGCTCGGCAAATTCCGCCATGATGACCGGATTGAGCCGCCCGCCGCCACAGACCACATAGGTCTTAGCCGCCTCCGGCAGGTAACTTGCGGACTTGAGGATCGCGGCACCGGTCAGATGCGCCAGCGTCCGTGCCCCATCCGCCAGCGAGACTTCCCCTTTTTTCGGCGGCACAAAATCACCGCGGTCCAGCGATCGGCGGATATTGGCCGAGAAGAACGGGCTTTCCATATAACGCGCCACCAGCGGCGCGACGACGCTGCCGCCGGCCGCCGTTCTACCGCCCTTGTCGAAAGCCTTGCCCGTATGCGCCTCGATCCACTGGTCGATCAACATATTGCCGGGGCCGCTGTCGAAGGCGGCAAGCCGCCCCGCCTCACCGATATAGGTGAGATTGGAAATGCCGCCGATATTGACGAAGACGGCCGGCGTTTCGAACCCATCAGGCAGATTGGCGGAAAGCGCCATGTGATAGGCGGGAATGAGCGGCGCGCCCTGCCCGCCATGGACCATGTCGTTGGCCCGCATGTCGTACACCACGTCGATGCCGGTTTCGGAGGCTAGCAGCGCGCCGTCGCCGATCTGTACGGTCAGTGCCTCATCCGGCCGGTGCAGCACGGTCTGTCCATGAAACCCGATGACATCGATATCACCGGGCAGAAGCCGGTGACGATGGAGAAAGGATTTCACTGCCGCCGCATGGGCAAGCGTCAGCTTGCGTTCGGCCTCCGCCAGATCGCCGGGACGTTCGCGTCGTTCACGAATGGCTTTGGCCGTAACCAAAGCCTTCTGCCAGATGGCACGCAGACCGGGATCGTAGGGGAAATAACCGCTCGGCCCATGCCGCACCACGCTTTCGCCATCCGTGCGCAACAGGGCGATATCGATACCGTCCATCGATGTGCCGCTCATCAGCCCGATCGCCGTTTTGACCTCGCCCACCTGCCGCTCCCCTGCAATCTCGAATCATCATGGAGTGAATCCCGATATTCATGGCCGAAACGGGTGCACATTTCAAAAAACAATGATAAAGCCGCGACGTTCATTGGTTCTCGATGACGGCAAAGATCAAACCAGAAAGTAAAAGGTTATGTCCAGGTTCAAGTCCGATTTCCTCCGCACGCTCGATGAGCGCGGCTTCATTCACCAGATCTCCGATGAGGCAGGTCTCGACGAACTGTTCGCCAAGGAAACCGTGACCGCCTATATCGGCTATGACCCGACGGCTTCGAGTTTGCATGTCGGCCACCTCACCCAGATCATGATGCTGCACTGGATGCAGAAGACCGGCCACCAGCCAATCTCGCTGATGGGCGGCGGCACCGGCATGGTGGGCGACCCTTCCTTCAAGGAAGAGGCCCGCAAGCTGATGACGATCGACATGATCGAGGACAACATCACCTCGCTCAAGCATGTCTTCGCCAACTACCTCGATTATGACCGCGCCACCAATCCGGCGCTGATGATCAACAATGCCGACTGGCTGCGCGGCCTCAACTACCTCGAATTCCTGCGCGATGTCGGCCGCCATTTCTCGGTCAACCGCATGCTGTCCTTCGACAGCGTGAAGACGCGCCTCGACCGCGAGCAGTCGCTGTCCTTCCTCGAATTCAACTACATGATCCTGCAGGCCTATGATTTCGTGGAGCTGAACCAGCGCACCGGCTGCCGGCTGCAGATGGGCGGTTCGGACCAGTGGGGCAACATCATCAACGGCATCGACCTCGGTCATCGCATGGGGACACCGCAGCTTTACGCGCTGACCTCGCCGCTTCTGACCACCTCTTCGGGTGCGAAGATGGGCAAATCGGCATCGGGCGCCGTGTGGCTGAACAAGGACCTGCTGCCGGTCTATGATTTCTGGCAATACTGGCGCAATACGGAAGATGCCGACGTCGTGCGCTTCGCCAAGCTCTTCACCACCCTGCCCATGGATGAGATCGCCCGTATCGCCGCCCTTGGCGGATCGGAGATCAACGAGGCGAAGAAAATCCTCGCAACCGAAGTGACCGCGATCCTGCATGGCCGTGCCGCTGCCGAAGAAGCGGCCGAGACGGCGCGCAAGACCTTCGAGGAAGGTGCGCTCGCTGAAAACCTGCCCTCCATCGAGGTTCCGACATCCGAACTCGATGCCGGCGTCGGTGTCCTTTCCCTCATCGTCCGTGCCGGCCTCGCCGGCTCGAACGGCGAGGCGCGCCGCCACGTTCAGGGCGGTGCGGTGAAGATCAACGACATCGGCGTTTCGGATGAGCGCCAGACGGTCGGTTCCGGTGAAATCACCGGCGACGGCGTCATCAAGCTGTCGGTCGGCAAGAAGAAACACGTTCTGGTTCGCCCGGCGTAAGACTTACAAAAACATCGCATCGAGGACTGCGGAAGCGGTCCTCGATGCACCGATACCCCCAATTCCGTCATGCCGGACTAGATCCGGCATCCAGCCACGGCGCGTCTGCGCCGTGAAAGGGCTCTCGCGCGATCAAGGACTTGATCGCACTGGACCCCGGATCAGGTCCGGGGTGACGGAGTGCGGGTGACCAGTTCTCGCCAAACAGCCGCTTGCGCCAAGCTTTGCGACGCTCCATTCACTGAAATTCGAAAATCTGCCGGAAGACGCCAGGCGCGATCAGCGACAGCGGGTTGATCGTCAGCTTCGGCTGGTCCGTCTGGCCGGACAGTTTGAAGGTGATGCCGAGCAGACCCCGGTCGCGGCCATTGCCGAGAAAGATGCCGATAAAGGGCAGCTCGCCGAACAGCCGGTTCAGGCCATAGGCGGGCATGAAGGTGCCGGTCATGTCCATACGGCCGTTCTGGTCTTTCAGCAGACCCTGGAAGGTCGCGCCGATCTGCTCGCCGCGCACCACGCCGTTTTCCACGGCAACCGAACCGTTGACGTAGACGACCCGGGCAAAACCGCGCTGGAATTTCTCCGAGCTGACATCGATATTACGGCGAACGGCATTGTTGAGGCTCCTGCCGTCCTCACCGGTTGGCGTGGCGACAATGTCCTGCAGCTTGGCTTCATTGACGACGGCAAAATTGCGCAGGTCGAGCGAGCCGCTCCAGTCGCTGCCATTGGAAGTCGTCAGCGCAAGGTTGAGAAGGCCGCCGCGAATGCGGCTGTAGATATTGGCAAAACGGGCGAGCGACCCGGCATCGCTGCTGGTGAGCGTCACTGTTCCCGTGGCTCCACGATTGGTGGTCTGCGCCACAACCGCCTGGCCGTTTCCGGTGACACCGCGAAAATCGATCGAACGGACCTTGCCGTCGCGCACGCTGACATCGGAAGTGACATTGGCCAGGACTTCATCGTTGAAACCATAGACCTTGTCGAACTGCGTCTTGATGGCAAGCGACGGCTGCGAACGTGACGCACCATCACCGCCCCCGGAAGAGCTGCGCAGCTTCGAGAGGAAAGGCCGGACATCGGCGGATTTCCCGGAAGCATTGATGGTGTAGCCGTTCCTGGATGCCGCGACGGAAACGGCATAATTATCGGAAGGCGACAGCTGCACGCGGCTGAGATCGGCCGAAATCAGCCCGTTTTTGGTGAAGGCAATATCGCCGGCGGCGCCGAAGCCGTCACCGTCGAGGGAAAAACCGCTGATCGTCGTGCGGCCATCCACCGCTTCCATGGTGAAGGCGGCTTTTGCCGGAATGCCGATGCCCTTGCTCCAGCCGAGCCCCGGCAGAATGATCGACGCCCTCGTCAGATCGAGCCGGATGTCCTGCCGTTTCGGGTCCGCACCGTTGACTTCCATCACCGTCGTACCACCCAAAACGGAGGACAACTCCGGCGCAAGCTTGGCGACCTGTGTCTCGTTCAGCGTCGCCTTGAGAGAAAGCGTCGGGGGAACATCGCTGTTCTTGCGCACCGGCTCCGTCATCTCGATATCCATCGGCACGTCATCCACCCGGCCCTTGCCCTGGAGCAGAAGTTGCCGGTCGTTCAATGCCATGAAACCGTCAAGCGCCGTCACCTTGTGGCCGGCAAAGGGCTTGGTCAGCGACAGGTTCTTCAAGTCGAGATCGGCCGTCCACACCGGCGGCGGCGGATTCTGGCTGGAAAGCAGGCCGACGGTCAATTTCGCATTGGCCTTCACGTCGCCGGTGAAATCCTCCGGCTTGAACCGGGTGTCTTTCAGCGCATTGATCGGCTTCAGCGTCGCAAGCTCGGCGACGGCATCGGCGGCACCGGCAACGTTCAGCTCGACATTTCCAAGCAGCGGCTTGTCATAGACGGAAGAGATGAGAAAACGGCTGTTTTCCAGCTCCAGCGACCGGTTGGACGGGAAATAGGACGTTGCCCGCTTGATATCGACGGTCATGCCGCCACCGACCAGATTGAAATGCGCGTCGACATCCCGAAGCGGCGGAATATCTCCCGTGGTGTTGAGCCGCGTATCGTCAATATCGAAGCGGATCTGCATTTCACTCTCGCCGAGCACCAGCGGGCAGCCGGGACCGCACATCCGTCCCTGCGGAATGAAAATCGCGATCGAACCATTGGTGACGGTGCCGCCATAAAGGTTGGACACCACCCAGTCGCGCGGCTTGTGCGCCATCCAGAACGGCCACAGCTGCTTGACCGCCGTGGCCTCCATCTTGGGAATCTGCCCGCCGAAGCTGATTTCCGGCGAGCCCTCCCCGAAGCGTATTTTCAGCGATCCCGCCATGTCTCCGAGTGGGCCGCTGACGTAAAGCGAGGGAACCTCCAGCTGCTTCGTCGCCGCCGTGTAGTGGCCGTCCGCCTTCAGGCTGAAGGGAACCGGTTCCTCGCCCGAGGCTTCCGCCGAAGCAATTCCGTTGTCGATCCGGAGCGAAAGGCCGAAACCTTCCTCCGTATCCCTGATTTCGCCGGCAACCGGTATAATCGTTCGCCCGAGTTCCAGCCGCGAATTGGCGATCACCAGGGTGCTTTTCTGAAAATCATAATGCGCGTTGACATTGCCGGCCGTAAAGGGCTGGGCCTCGCCGCCGATCAGAAGCGTTCCGTTGCCCATGCCGACCGATACTTCCAGCTGCGGTTCGCGCCCTTCCGCAGCCCGCCGGGCAAAAATGCTGACGCCGGTCTTAACGTTCAGACCCTCATGAAGATTGCCCTGCGGATCATATTTCTCCAGAAACGGACCGATATCGAAACCATCGATCCGCGCCTGGAAGCCATCGATCACGCCGCCCGAACCGGACGTGGTCAGCGCGACACTGGCGACCTCGCCATTAAACAGCGTCTCGCCATCAAGCGAATATCCGCCCTGCTGGTCAGGTGTCAGCGACAGTTCGCGTATCTCTATGGTGCGCGGTTTCCCAAGCTCGCCGGGCGGCAGATGCACCGAAACGCTGGAAATGTCGATTTCCTCGGTCCCGCTGCTCAAGAAAGCCTGGGCAAGCCTGTCGAGCTGCTCGAACGCCCCCTGCAATTGCTGCGGCACGGCATCGAGCTTGATACTGGACAGGTCGAAGCCGTTGCCCTTGGGCAAAAGCGCCGTATCGAGCTCCATGCCATCGGCTTCGAGGCTTTGCACGGAGATACGGCCGGTCAGCAGCGCGAGCGGATCGAGCGCCATGCCGATGGCCCGCGCCCGGCTCAAATGCTGGCCGGATTCCTTCTCGACGATATCCACATCCTCGGCCACGAGCGCAAGCTGAAGCCCGGTCGAAAACCTGATGGCAGAAGAGCCGATCCGCGCGCTGTAATGGGGGCCAAGCGCCCGTTCCAGCGCCTGCTGCGCCTGGCTGGAAAGCGTCGTGTCGATCGATCCCGTCTCGACGGAAAGAATGATTCCGCCGATGGACAGGAAGGCGAGCACAAAAAGCGCCGTAAAAATCTTGACGAAGGCGCGCACCATGGAGCGCGGCGGCGGGCAATGCACGATGATGGGATCTTCGGCCTGTGCCGAAGGAAGATCGTGCAGCGCAACGATATCGCGTCTGCCGAACTTGACCTTTTCACCCCTGACTTCAGCCATACGCCCGTGCTTGCCCCTGAATAGCTTTCGTTTCGCCGCAACACCGGAGCGGGATGGCGAAAAGTGTAAGCGGTTTTCGTCTGGAATCCCGCTTTAATTCCTTAATCCAGATCACGATTGAGATTTCAGACCGATTAGACCTGAAATCTCAATCGTGATCTGGACGATGCGCGGTTTCGCTATATATCGAATGTGGCGACTTTCACTCAACATCCCGGCGAAAGAAAGGTAGATTATGACAGACTTGACGATTGGCAGCCCGGCTCCGGATTTTACTTTGCCCCGCAACGGTGAAGGAACGGTGACATTGTCCAAACTGCAAGGCAAGGCGGTCATTCTTTATTTCTACCCCAAGGACGATACGTCAGGCTGCACGGCCGAAGCGATCGACTTCAGCGCGCTGGGCGGTGAATTCGAGGCGGCCAATGCCGTCGTCATCGGCATTTCCCCCGACAGCGTCAAAAGCCACGACAAATTCGCCGCGAAACATGCGTTGTCCGTCATGCTTGCCTCGGACGAAGACCGGACGGCTCTTGAAGCCTATGGCGTCTGGAAGGAAAAAAGCATGTATGGCAAGAAATACATGGGTGTCGAACGCACCACCTTCCTTGTCGCGCCAGACGGCAAGATCGCGGAGATCTGGAACAAGGTCAAGGTTGCGGGCCACGCCCAGGCCGTTCTGGAAGCGGCAGGGAAACTCTGAGAGACGGACCCGTTGTGACGCCTCAGTTCAAGATCACCTCCCTGCGCGGCGGGGCGACCGACGCCATAGCCAGCGCCGATCTCGACCGCAAGACCGCGCTTGCGCAGGAAACTGCGACACGGTGGTTTGAACGCCGCCTGTCGCTGCGCTCCCCGCTCGACCCGCCCCTGCCGGAGCGGCCGGGCAGGCCGGAAAAGCCCGATCTCGTTCCGCCAACCGCCGTGGAGCGCCGCTCGCTTCACAGCGTCAAGGGCCGCATCGCGCTGCTGCACGCCATCGCCCATATCGAACTCAACGCCGTCGATCTCGCGCTCGATATCGTCGCGCGTTATGCCAGCGAACCGGTTCCGCATTCCTTCTTCGATGGCTGGATGCAGGTTGCCTTCGAGGAGGCGAAACATTTCCGGCTGGTGCGAGACCGGCTCAGAAGCCTCGGGGCTGATTATGGCGACCTGCCCGCCCATGACGGGCTCTGGCAGGCGGCGCATTCCACCCGCAACGACCTGACCGCGCGACTGGCCGTCGTGCCGCTCATTCTGGAGGCACGCGGACTGGACGTCACGCCTTCCCTGCAGGCCAGGATGCGGGAAACCGGCGATCTCGAAAGCGCGGCCGTCCTCGACATCATCTATAATGATGAAAAGGGCCATGTCGCCATCGGCGCCAAATGGTTCCGGTTCCTCTGCGCCCGCGAAAGGAAGGACCCGGCCGCGACCTTCAAGCAGCTGGTACGCGCCAATTTCCGCGGGCCGCTGAAACCGCCCTTCAACGACCTCGCCCGTGCCGAGGCCGGCCTGACACCGTCCTTCTACCGCTCGCTGACCTCCGTCAGCCAGAGCTGACACTGTCCTTACCAGCGGGATATAAGCCAGACGGATACCTCCGGCAAAACTTCGTTAACCTTAACGAATTATGATTTCCGTTGAGAAATCGGCCAGTCCGGAGAGAGATTTTGACTGATACAGCGGAAAACCGGGTATTCGGCAAAAAGCGGTCGCAGCACGTCCTTATTCTGGCGAGCGGCGAGAAGGTTCGGCATATGACGATCCGCCCGTGGATGACCGCGCTTGCCGGTTGCACGATCGGCCTGTTTTCGCTCGGCTATCTCGGCGCCACCGGCTATCTCATCCTGCGTGACGACCTGATCGGCGCGACCATGGCACGCCAGACCCGCATGCAGAACGATTATGAAGACCGTATCGCAGCACTCAGGGCGCAGGTGGACCGCGTCACGTCGCGGCAATTGCTTGACCAGCAGGTTGTTGAAAAGAAAGTGGAAAAGCTGCTGGAACAGCAGGCGGCGCTGACCTCGCGGCATGGGCGCATGAGCGAATTGCTCGAGCGCGCCGAAAGTTCCGGCATCGCCGCCTCCCCGGCCGCGCCCTCTTCTCTTTCGAACGCCATGGCGCCCGAAAAACGCGCCGATCTCTCCGGCGGCCTTTCCGCCATCGAAAAGCTGATGACGCCGCGCAAACAGCCGCCCGAAAAGCCCGCTTCAACCGACAGACGTGCCGCTTACGTGCCTGAAGCCGGCGAAACACCCTCGGACCGGGCCGACCGGGTATTTTCGCGGGTGACGCTTTCGCTGAAGGATATCGAGCGCCAGCAGATATCGCGCATAGCCAGACTGACCAGCGATGCCGAGGACAAGGCGAGCGCGATGCAGGACATCATCCGGCAGGCGGGCCTGAAGATAGAGGAAAACGGCACGGAGGATATCGGCGGCCCCTATGCGGATCCCGAGCGCGGTGAGACCGATCCCTTCAGCCTGTCGCTCACCAATCTCGACAATGCGCTGAACCGGCTCGACACCGTCAAGGAAACCGCAACCACCCTGCCCTTCGGCAACCCCGCCCCCGGCCGGGCGATCACCAGCCGGTTCGGCAACCGGATGGACCCGTTTCTGGGTCGGCCGGCCCTGCATACCGGCATCGATTTCCGTGCCGAAACCGGGGCCGACGTTAAATCCACCGGGGCCGGCAGGGTAACTGTCGCGGAAAATTCTGGCGGCTACGGCAATATGGTCGAGATCGATCACGGCCAGGGCGTCTCGACGCGATTCGGTCACCTCTCCGCCATTCTGGTCAAGGCCGGAGACCGCGTCGAAGCCGGCGACATAATCGGCCGCGCCGGCAGCACCGGCCGCTCCACCGGTCCGCATGTGCATTACGAGGTGCGCCGCAACGATACGCCGGTCGATCCGATGCGGTTTCTGGTCGCCGGGGCGGAGCTGAAAACCTACCTGAAATGACAGGCCGATTTTAACGCTTTTTTTGCGCTTTTTACGATAAATCGCCCGAAACCGCACCACAGGCCAAAAAGCCTCGCCCGAACGGCGAGGTTTCGCGCGCTTTTCCCGTTGTTTCCTTGACTTTCCGGCAATTTGGGCATATCCCCGCGCCAAGTCTTTGCAAGTGTCGTCGCGGCACGCAGGTGTTCTTACCGAACCAGAACGGAAAAAGTTCTTCCTTTGACAACATTCTCTGATCTTGGCCTGAGCCAAAAAGTTCTTTCCGCTATTGCAGATGCCGGCTACACGACGCCGACACCCATTCAGGCTGGCGCCATTCCGCCGGCTCTGGAAAAGCGTGATATCTGCGGTATCGCACAGACCGGCACGGGCAAAACCGCGTCCTTCGTTCTGCCGATGCTCACCCTGCTCGAAAAGGGCCGCGCACGCGCCAGAATGCCGCGCACGCTGATCCTCGAGCCGACCCGTGAGCTTGCAGCGCAGGTGGCGGAGAACTTCGAGAAATACGGCAAGAATCACAAGCTGAACGTTGCCCTTCTCATCGGCGGCGTTTCCTTCGAAGATCAGGACCGCAAACTTGAGCGTGGCGCCGATGTGCTCATCTGCACGCCCGGCCGCCTTCTCGACCATTGCGAACGCGGCAAGCTTTTGATGACCGGTGTGGAAATCCTCGTCATCGACGAAGCCGACCGTATGCTGGATATGGGCTTCATCCCCGATATCGAGCGTATCGCCAAGATGATCCCCTTTACCCGCCAGACGCTGTTCTTCTCGGCCACCATGCCGCCGGAAATTCAGAAGCTGGCCGATCGCTTCCTGCAGAACCCCGTTCGTGTCGAGGTCGCCAAGCCCTCCTCCACGGCAAAGACCGTCGCCCAGCGCATCGTCGCGGCCCACAACAAGGATTATGAAAAGCGCGCGGTGCTGCGCGATCTCATCCGGGCCGAAGAAGCGGAACTGAAGAACGCCATCATCTTCTGCAACCGCAAGAAGGATGTGGCCGATCTCTTCCGGTCGCTCGACCGGCACGGCTTCTCCGTCGGCGCGCTGCATGGCGACATGGACCAGCGGTCGCGCACCACGATGCTGCAGAACTTCAAGGACGGCAATCTGAAGCTGCTCGTCGCCTCCGATGTCGCGGCGCGCGGACTGGACATTCCCGATGTCAGCCACGTCTTCAATTTCGATATCCCCATTCATTCGGAAGACTATGTCCACCGTATCGGCCGTACCGGCCGTGCCGGCCGCTCGGGCAAGGCCTTCACCATCGTCACCAAGAGCGACACCAAATATCTCGACGCGATCGAAAAGCTGATCGGCGAAAAGATCGAGTGGCAGAACGGTGATCTCTCCACCCTGCCCGCGCCGATGGAAAGCTTTGAAAGCAATTCCGGCCGCCGCGGCAAGGAACGGGGCGGCAGGGGTCGCGACCGGAACCGTCGCGACGCATCGCCGGCCGAAAACATCAATCAGGGTGCACAATCCGCTGCGGACACGGACATCGCGGCTCACGGAGACGACAAGGTGAAAGCAGAACGCAGACCGGAAAAGACCCCGCGCAATTCCGAGCGCAACATTCGTAACCCGCTGCACGCCAATGACGACAACCGTGACCGTCGCCGCCATTATCGCGACCATGACGATGGCCCGACCCCCGTCGGCTTCGGCGACGACATTCCCGCATTCATGCTGATCGTGGCCAACGCCAAGGGCTGAGGCCGGCACGAACATGACGCCGACCATCAAACCAGGCCTCGATTTCCCGGGTGTCGGCGTCGGTCTTGCGATATTGCGCGACGGCCGGCTGCTCCTCTGCCGGCGCCTGAAAGCGCCGGAGGCGGGATACTGGAGTATTCCCGGAGGCAAGGTCGATCACCTCGAAACCTCCCTCGCCGCGGCACGGCGGGAGGCCGAGGAAGAGACCGGCCTGACAATCGGCAAGATCGAATTTCTCCGTCACAGTGAATATATCGATACTGCGGAACGGCATCACTGGGTGTCGCTGATCTTCGTTACCCGGGACACGCAGGGCGAACCTGTATTAACCGAACCGGACAAGCTTTCCGAAATCGGCTGGTTCCATCCCGACAGCCTTCCCGAACCCACCTCCCTTTTTGCAAAAGACGCGCTGGCGGCCCTGAAACAGGCCGAATAACCGGCAGACAGGCAAACCGATTCCGTCGGGTATGAAGCCGTGACACGAGCGTCCTGAAATCACGAGCGGGTGCGGTGAAACGGTCCGGAACGGACCCTACCCGCACTCACCCCAGGCCGGCTGCGCGATTTATTTTCAGCAAATATAATAATAAGAGAATGGCTTTGCGTGAAGATTTTCAAATTCAATTTTAAATTGCTTAAATTAGAACCATGTAAAAAACCGCCCCAGTTTCCCGGAGCGGTTTATACGTAATGAAAATAATAGAATATAGAATGTAATATAGTCTGGCAGTGCTTATAACCGGAACACTTTCCGAGGCTTGTTACAGCCAATTTCAGTCGTCCCCTGAAACAGGTATATCTAAGCTAAACATTTACTTTCCGTCAAGCAAATCTTCTCGCAAATGCGAAAAAAGGCCCGGAGAAAAAGTGACGCCACGGAGAAAAGCTAAATATTAGTATTAAATATCAACAAGTTAAATATGTGAAAACAAAATGGGCAGTTTTTGCGACTGCACTTTAAGAGGCAAAATAATAATTCGCCCTTGCTAAACTGTGCTTATACGCACCACATGTTACAGTTTTATAAAGTAAAAATCCTTGCAACTGATAATGAAGATACTTCTCCATTCACAGAATGCGGGAGCGGCTTATAAATCCGCAAAAATTAAGCTGGAACAGAGACAATAATATCGAATGGCAACAACTACAACGTGCCATCATATCCCGCGCCCTTGATTCGGATAGCGGGCGGTCAAAACCGCCGCCGTGCAGACGGCGATATGCGATTATGCCGGGGTTGCGGCGATTTTTCCTTTGGAAAACCGTTTGTTGCCGATAAACATCAAGCGGAACAACAGGATTTCGATCACGTCATGCTTTCACTTCGCCTGCTAACGATCATCGCCGGTTTTGCCTTTGCGGGCTCAGCAAGCGCGGCGTCGATCGGCATTGTTGCTCCGCAGAACGGGCCATATGAGCTTCTGGGGCAGCAGGTTCGGCAGGGCGCGAAGGCGGCTGCCGCCAAACTCGGGCTGGATGTCGTCGAAATCCACGAGAGCTGCGAGGACGGCAGCGGCGGCGCCATTGCCGACGGCCTCGTGGCTGCGAAAGTCAGCGCGGCGATCGGCTTCCTGTGCACCGAAACGCTGCAGGACGTTCTGCCGCCGCTGAAAGCGGCCGCCATTCCGGCCATCACGCTCTCCAGCCGCGCCCCGATCCTGATGGAAGACGCCCTGAAATACGGCTGGCCACTGTTCCGTTTCGCGCCCTCGGACAAGGCCGAATCGGAAAGGGCGGCCGAGATCATCCTGCGCGACTGGAAAGGCCATTCCATGGGCCTTGTGGATGACGGCACCATCTACAGCCGCGAATTGATCGACCGTATCCGCTCGACGCTGGAGGAAAACGGGCTGAAGCCCACCTTTGCCGATACGATGCGGCCGAACCAGGAGCAGCAGGTGGCGCTGGTGCGCCGGCTGGCGCGAACCGGCGTCACCCACGTTTTCATCGGCGCGGAACGCAACGACATCGCTATCGTCGCCCGCGACGCCGCCTCGGAAAATTCCTCCCTCACCATCATGGGCGGCGATGCACTGGATGCCGCCAACAACCCGGTTCCGCTTACGGCAAATGTGCTGGCCATCACCCGCCCGGCCTATGACACATTGCCATCGGCGCAGGCCGTCACCGGCGAATTGCGCGCCGCCGGCATCGAACCGGAGGGCTACGTCCTGCCCGCTTATGCGGCAGCGGAACTGACGGCAGCACTCGCGGAAGCGGCACAGGCGCAGTCGAAACCCGCGCCGGAAATACTGGCGACCGGAACCGTCTTCAAAACCGTGATCGGCGATCTCGGCTTCAACCCGTCGCACGAACTTTCGGACAACCCCTACCGCCTGCAGCGCTGGAACGGCCAGCGCTTTGAGCCCGCGGACAAGGCCGAAAGACAATAGCTGACGTGAGCACGGCGGGAAATTCGGCAAGGCGCGGCTGAAAACCATCGGCAACCGCACGGCAGACCGTTTCAAACCCGGATACTTGATGCTAAAGGCAGCTTACGCAACGCGTCGAGAGGAGTTTGCCCATGTCCCTGCCCGTCCGGATAGCACCGTCAATCCTTGCTTCCAACTTCGCCAAGCTCGGACAGGAGGTCGCCGATGTCACGGAAGCCGGCGCGGACTGGATCCATCTCGACGTCATGGACGGCCACTTCGTGCCGAATATTTCATTCGGGCCTGATGTCATCAAGGCGCTTCGTCCACACAGCAATGCCTTTTTCGACTGCCATCTGATGATCGCCCCCGTCGATCCCTATCTCGAGGCTTTCGCCAAGGCGGGCTGCGATGGCATCACCGTGCACGCGGAAGCCGGACCGCATCTGCATCGCTCGCTGCAGACCATCCGCACGCTCGGCAGGAAGGCCGGTGTGACGCTCAACCCCGCCACGCCGCTTTCCGTCATTGAAAACGTGCTCGATGATGTCGATCTCGTCCTGATCATGAGCGTCAATCCCGGCTTCGGCGGCCAGAAGTTCATTCCGGCCATGCTGGACAAGATCCGTGCCGCCAAAGCGATGATCGGCAGCCGGCCGATCGAACTGGAAGTGGATGGCGGCGTGACGGCGGAAACCGCCGGCGCAATCGTTGCCGCCGGCGCCAATGCACTGGTGGCGGGTTCGGCCGTCTTCAAGGGCGATGGCGTCGAAGACTACCGCAAGACGGTGACGCTGTTGCGCACGGCGGCGGAAGCGGCAAGATCCTGATTTAAAACGGAGATGCGCTGCAGGCAAGGCGAGAGGGCGTCCGGATGAGGGCTTGATGGACAGCGATACGCAGGACTTCCGCAAGGTAATCTCGAAAGCGCTGTTCCCGCTCCTCGCTTCGTTTGTCTGGGCTCTCTGTTCGGCGGCCGTCGCCACGCTCGGCCTTTATCTCAGGAACCGGCTGGAAACCGACCATGCCGACGAGATCGCAGCGCTGTTTTTTCTCGGTGGCCTGATCGGATGGCCGCTGGCGACCGGCGCCTTGCGCTTTCTTCCCGCCTCCACCGCCCTGCCGCTTCGCTTTGCGGCAAGCTGTCTTGCCGTCACCTTCTTCACACTGGCGGCGGCTGCGGCATTTTTCGCTTTGCAGTACCGCATGTTTTATGCGCAATGGCATGCGCCGGCGCTCTCCCGCATCTGGTTTTTCCAGCAGCTTTTCACCTCGCTCGGCGCGGTCTACCAGTTCGCCATTCTCGGCTTCGGCCTCTATTTTCCGTTCGCCGCCATTCCGCTCGCACTGGCAGGCGCAGTCCTTTGCCGGCGGCAGCACCGCGCTTCTGAGTTCATAGATTGAGATTACCGGAACACTTTGCTAAACGGGCAGCAAAATCCCTCCACCAAGCCAAGCCTCTCTACGAAGAAAGTCATTGCCATGATCCCTCGTTACTCCCGGCCGGAAATGGTCGCCATCTGGTCGCCGGAAACAAAGTTCCGCATCTGGTTCGAGATCGAGGCGCATGCCTGTGACGCACTGGCGGACCTCGGTGTCATTCCGAAATCCGCAGCGCAAACCATCTGGGAAAAGGGCGGCAGCGCCACCTTCGACGTTGCCCGCATCGACGAGATCGAGGCCGTCACCAAGCACGACGTCATCGCCTTCCTGACCCACCTTGCCGAATTTGTCGGCCCCGACAGCCGTTTCGTGCATCAGGGCATGACCTCGTCCGACGTGCTGGACACCACGCTCAACATCCAGCTCGTGCGCGCAGCCGATCTGCTGCTCGCCGATATGGACCGCGTGCTGGCCGCGCTGAAGACCCGCGCCTTCGAGCACAGGAACACGGTGCGTATCGGCCGCAGCCACGGCATCCATGCCGAGCCGACCACCATGGGCCTGACCTTTGCCCGCTTCTACGCCGAGATGCACCGCAACCGCGAGCGCCTCGTCAACGCCCGCGCCGAAATCGCCACGGGTGCGATCTCCGGTGCCGTCGGCACCTTCGCCAATATCGACCCGCGCGTCGAGGAGCATGTCTGCGCCAAGCTCGGCCTCATCCCCGAGCCGGTTTCCACGCAGGTCATCCCGCGTGACCGCCACGCCATGTTCTTCGCGACGCTTGGCGTCATCGCCTCGTCGATCGAAAACGTCGCCATCGAAATCCGCCACATGCAGCGCACCGAGGTTCTGGAAGCGGAAGAGTTCTTCTCGCCCGGCCAGAAGGGTTCCTCCGCCATGCCGCACAAGCGCAACCCGGTTCTGACCGAAAACCTGACCGGCCTTGCCCGTCTGGTGCGAATGTCGGTCGTTCCGGCCATGGAAAACGTGGCGCTGTGGCACGAGCGCGATATCAGCCACTCCTCCGTGGAGCGCGCCATCGGCCCCGACACGACCGTCACGCTGGATTTCGCCCTGAACCGTCTGGCCGGCGTCATCGAAAAGCTGGTGATCTACCCGGACAACATGCTGAAGAACATGAACAAGTTCCGTGGCCTCGTGCATTCGCAGCGCGTTCTCCTGGCGCTGACGCAGGCCGGCGTTTCCCGCGAAGACGCCTACCGTCTGGTCCAGCGCAACGCCATGAAGGTCTGGGAACAGGGTGCGGATTTCCTTGAGGAGCTGCTGGGCGACGAGGAAGTGCGCGCCGCACTTTCCGAAGAGGTGATCCGCGAGAAGTTCGACCTCGGTTACCACACCAAGCATGTCGACACGATTTTCGCCCGTGTCTTCGGCAACGCCTGAGAAAACTCCCTGAAGTTAATGCCGCCGCGGCCTTGATCGCGGCGGCATCACAACACAGATATGGGCGCATGAAAGTTTCAGAAGCAGATATCCTCATCGTCCCGGGCTATACCAATTCGGGCCCCGACCACTGGCAGACCCGCTGGGAGCGCAAGCTTTCCACCGCCCGCCGTGTCGAGCAGGCGGAATGGTCCAAACCCGTGAAGGAAGACTGGGTCGCCCGGCTGGTGGAAGAGGTCAATGCCTCCACCAGGCCCATAGTCATCGTCGCCCATTCGCTCGGCGTGCCGACGGTGATCCATGCGTTGCCGGAAATCGGCAGGAAGGTCTCGGGCGCGCTGTTCGTCGCGCCGCCCGATGTCGCCAATCCCGATATCCGGCCGAAACATCTGATGACCTTCGGACCTTATCCGCGCGATCCGCTGCCGTTTCCGGCCATCACCATCGCCAGCCGCAACGATCCCTTCGGCTCCTATGAACACGCCGACGACATTGCCGCGGCCTGGGGTTCGCTGCTGATCGATGCCGGCATGTCGGGCCACATCAATGCCGAGTCCGGCCATGGTCCGTGGCCGGAAGGCGGCATGGTATTCGCCCAGTTCCTGAGCCGCCTGAAGGCAGTCGACCCCTGACGGTCGCAGTCTGTGCGGCTCACCCTGCTCCCGGCCCTGTTTGCCGGCGGGCGTGGCCCTATCCGCCCGACACAAGAATTGAAGGGAAGATAGGCCAGCTGCATTGTAGTATGCGCTCTTTTCCTTTATGGGACCGCTTCAAAGACCAAACGCAACGCCACCAGAATCGGCGTCAACCAAGAGACCTGCTATTATGAACCGTCGCCGCCGTATTTACGAAGGCAAGGCCAAGATCCTCTACGAGGGTCCGGAGCCAGGCACGCTTATCCAGTTCTTCAAGGACGATGCGACCGCCTTCAACAAGAAGAAGCACGAAGTCATCGACGGCAAGGGTGTGCTGAACAACCGTATCTGCGAATATGTCTTCACGCATCTGAACAAGATCGGCATTCCCACCCATTTCATCCGCCGCCTCAACATGCGCGAGCAGCTGATCAAGGAAGTGGAGATGATCCCGCTCGAGATCGTCGTGCGCAATGTCGCCGCCGGCTCTCTCTCCAAGCGCCTCGGCATCGAGGAAGGCGTGGTGCTGCCGCGCTCGATCATCGAATTTTATTACAAGTCGGATGAGCTGGAAGACCCGATGGTCTCCGAAGAGCACATCACGGCTTTCGGCTGGGCCAACCCCGCCGAGCTTGACGACATCATGGCGCTTGCCATTCGTGTCAACGACTTCCTCTCCGGCCTGTTCCTCGGCGTCGGCATCCAGCTCGTCGATTTCAAGATCGAATGCGGCCGGCTGTTCGAAGGCGACATGATGCGCATCATCCTGGCCGACGAGATTTCGCCCGACAGCTGCCGCCTTTGGGACATCGAGACCCAGAAAAAGATGGACAAGGACCTGTTCCGCCGTGACATGGGCGGGCTGGTGGAAGCCTATTCCGAAGTCGCACGCCGTCTCGGCATCATCAATGAAAACGAACCGATCCGCGGCACCGGCCCAGTCCTGGTAAAGTAATATCGGCTCGTGAAGTAATATTGGCCTCTTAAGGTAAAATCAGGAGAAGATCAGGTGATCAAGGCACGGGTGACTGTTACGCTGAAGAACGGCGTTCTCGATCCGCAGGGCAAGGCAATCGAAGGCGCGCTCGGCAGCCTCGGTTTTGGCGGCGTCGGCCATGTCCGTCAGGGCAAGGTCTTCGATCTGGAACTGGAAGGTGCCGACAAGGCCAAGGCCGAGACCGACCTGAAGGCAATGTGCGAAAAGCTGCTGGCCAATACGGTCATCGAAAACTACGCTATCGCCATCCTCTGAAGCTGCAGGAGCCGCCGTCCATGAAATCCGCTGTCGTCCAACTTCCCGGCCTCAACCGCGACCGCGACATGATCGCGGCCCTGACGAAAATCTCCGGAAGTGCGCCCGTCACCATCTGGCAGACGGAAACGGATATTCCCGATGTCGACCTGATCGTCATTCCGGGCGGCTTCTCCTATGGTGACTATCTGCGTTGCGGTGCCATCGCCGCCCGCATGCCGGTCATGCAGGCCATTCGCGAAAAGGCCGAAAAGGGCGTGAAGGTTCTCGGCGTCTGCAACGGTTTCCAGATTCTCGTCGAGGCGGGCATGCTGCCGGGCGCCCTGATGCGCAACGCCTCGCTGAAATTCGTCTGCCGGGAAGTGAAGCTCGAAGTCGCCAATAACGACACCGATTTCACCCGCGCCTATGACAAGGGCCAGATCCTGCGTTGCCCCGTCGCCCATCACGACGGCAACTATTTCGTCGAAGCCGAAGAGCTGAAGACGATGGAAGACAACGGTCAGGTGGTGTTCCGTTATGCCGACGGCACCAACCCCAACGGCTCGCTGAACGACATCGCCGGCGTCATCAACGCCAGGGGCAATGTCCTCGGCATGATGCCGCATCCGGAAAATCTCATCGAAGCCGCCCATGGCGGCAATGACGGCCGCGGCCTCTTTGCTTCGGCGCTCGGCGTCATCGCGGCCTGACAGACCGGGCGGGCTTCAAGCCCGCCTTTTTAATGCCCGCTCGCGACTGCCGTTTCGGCCTCTCTTCTGGATGACCTGATGTCTCTTGCTTTTCGACTGAATGCCTACAAAGCGACCGGACTGATCCTCGCTGCCGCAGCACTCGCCGCCTGCCAGCCGAAACCGCAGCCAGCTGCCTCCGTATCCCGTGCCGCCCTGCCGACGATGGAGCGGATCGCGCTTGGTGCCAATGCCTGCTGGTTCAAGTCGGGTGATGCGGCCTTCAAGGCCTATCGTCTGGCCCCGGAACTCAATTCCTTCTCCGGCCGTCCGCGCATCCTGCTAGTACCCCGCAACAGCCCGGAATCGCGCCCCATGCTGGTGGTGCAGGCCGAAGGCAATCCGGCAAAGCTCGATGCTTTCGGACCTGTCATGAACGAAGCCATTTCCGGCCGCATCGCAACCGACGTCAAGCGCTGGGCGAATGGCGGCAAAGGCTGCTGATCTAGATACGTCTACGTCAAAGGCGTCAGTCTCGCCCCTGTGCCGAGGATCTGATCACCTCGAATAAAATCAATCCGTCGCAGATCCTCGGGACAAGCCCGAGGATGACGGGGGCCATTTTCCTGCATCCCCGCGCAAATCCCATAAAAAAACCCGCCAGCGCCGGTTGGGAGTGGCGTGGCGGGCTGCCGAATGGCTTGATGGCGCCGGGGAAAGAAGGCACCGCTCTCCGACAAAAAATCAAAGCGACCGGGACGGCCAGGAGAGAAGCCGCGATTTTGCGGCCTCCTTGAGAGCCTCATCCCGCGTAACGCCGATATCTTCCAGAAGATCGTCGGACAGTTCCCGCAAGGCGAGCCGTCCCCGTCGTTTCTGCTGCCAATGGGCCATGCCCGCAATCAGGCGACCAATAAGCGTGTGGGCGATCCTGGCCGGAAAGGGCGCCGGTGCGACCATGTCGCCGGCATCGCGGAACACGCGTTCCCGTTCGTAACCGTCAGGATAGAGTGTATCCGCTGTCGAAAGGTATTGATCCATCTTGCGCATATTGCACCTATTGTCTCCGTGCGTTTAGCCTCATTCAATGCGGACAATAAATACAATTGACTTATGGATAGATACAATGCATAAATTGTCACCATGACAAATTGGCTTCCCGACATTACCGAGGGCGACGGCCCGATTTATCTTCGCCTTGCGGACAGCATCGAAGGCGCGATTTCCGATGGCACCCTGCAGGCCGGCTCGAAATTGCCGCCACAGCGCAATCTCGCCTATGATCTGGGTGTGACAATCGGCACAATCAGCCGGGCCTATGCGCTCATTCACGAGCGTGGCCTCGTCAGCGGCGAAGTCGGCCGCGGCACCTATGTCAATGAGCGCAAGACCCCTGCCCCGTCCCTGCCTCTGGAACCGGCAGCGGCGGCCTTCGGCAGCACGCGCCACGCCGTCGACAGCAGCGCCGAGTTCCGGCTGAACACGACGGCCGCGCCCGATGTCGGCCAGAGCCTGCTGATCGCCAGGCACATCGAGGCCGTCACCCGGGAGCACACCTACGACATCACCAATTATGCCCGCTCTTTTCCCGACAGCTGGTGTATGGCGGGCGTCCGCTGGCTTTCCCAGAACGGCTGGTCACCGAAGCCGGAAAACATTGTCTCGACGCTCGGCGCCCATGCGGCGGTGATGAGCGTGATCACGGCCATGACCGCGCCGGGCGACCGCATCGTCTTCGAACCGCTGACCTATTCCCATATCAGCCGCAGCGCCACGCTTGCAGGCCGGCGGGTGACGCTGGTGGAGGCCGATGAGAACGGTATTGCGCCTGATGATTTCGAACGCGTCTGCGCCCAGCAGCATCCGAAAATGATCTTCCTGATGTCCGCCGGCCAGAACCCGACCTGCGCCACCCTGCCGGAAGTACGCCGCCGCGCCATTGCCGATATCGCCCGCCGATACGGCGTCTGGATCGTCGAGGACAATCTTTATGGGGCGATGACCCGCGAGGCGATCCCGCTGATCGCCGAATTCGCACCCGACATCACCTTCGTGGTCGGCGGCCTGTCGAAATCCGTCGCCGCCGGTGTCCGGGGCGGCTGGGTCGCCTGCCCGGCGCAATATTCCTCGCGTATCCGGATTTCTCATTCGATGATAACGGGTGGCCTGCCCTTCATGCTGGCGGAACTGAATGCGCGCCTCGTCAACAGCGGCGACGCGCATGATATCCGCAAAGACTGCATTGCCGAATTGAACGGGCGCGAGGCGATCGCCCGGCGCGTCTTTGCCGGACTGGACTTCAACTCCCTGCCCGATATCGCCTTCATGTGGCTGCGGCTGCCCGAACCCTGGCTTTCCGGCACCTTCCGCAATGCGGCAATGAAGGAAGGCGTGCTGATCGACGACGAGGACGAGTTCAAGGCCGGGCGGGCGGAAAAGGTTTTCCACCGTGTCCGCATCAGCTTTTCCGGGCCTTCCAGCCGCGAGGAACTGACACACGCCTTCGGCATTCTTCGCCATCTGCTCGATAATGGTTCAGCCGGCTATGAAAGCGTGGCCTGATACCGGCCCCGGCCCTGCGGGCACCGCCCGCAGGTCGCCAATATCGGCATAAACCGCCAATTAGCGGGCAAAGCGGCGCATTTTCCTGTCGCACCATTGAGCCTCTTGCGCTAAAGAACCGGAAACTTTCCTCGGCTCGAACCGCGTGAGACCTATGTCGATTCCAAACTCCATCAAGATCACCCCGGAACTCGTTGCATCCCACGGGCTGAAGCCCGACGAATACCAGCGTATCCTCGACCTGATCGGACGGGAGCCGAGCTTTACCGAGCTTGGCATCTTCTCGGCCATGTGGAACGAGCACTGCTCCTACAAGTCCTCCAAGAAGTGGCTGAAGACCCTGCCGACAACAGGACCGCGCGTCATTCAGGGCCCCGGTGAAAATGCCGGCGTGGTCGATATCGACGATGGCGACTGCGTCGTCTTCAAGATGGAGAGCCACAACCACCCGTCCTATATCGAGCCCTATCAGGGTGCGGCAACCGGCGTCGGCGGCATTCTGCGCGACGTCTTCACCATGGGCGCACGCCCGATCGCGGCCATGAACGCCCTGCGTTTCGGTGCGCCCGACCACCCGAAGACCCGCCACCTCGTGGCCGGTGTCGTCGCCGGTGTCGGCGGATACGGCAATTCCTTCGGCGTGCCGACGGTTGGCGGCGAAGTGGAATTCGACCCGCGTTATAACGGCAATATCCTCGTCAACGCCTTTGCCGCCGGCCTTGCCAAGTCCAATGCAATCTTCCTTTCGGAAGCCAAGGGCGTCGGCCTGCCGGTCGTTTATCTCGGTGCGAAGACCGGCCGCGACGGCGTCGGCGGCGCGACCATGGCGTCCGCCGAATTCGACGAATCCATCGAGGAAAAGCGCCCGACCGTTCAGGTCGGCGACCCCTTCACCGAAAAATGCCTGCTGGAAGCCTGCCTCGAGCTGATGAAGACCGGCGCGGTCATCGCCATTCAGGACATGGGCGCCGCCGGCCTCACCTGCTCGGCCGTCGAAATGGGCGCCAAGGGCGACCTCGGCATCGAACTCGACTTGAACGCCGTGCCGGTGCGCGAAGAGCGCATGACGGCTTACGAAATGATGCTGTCGGAAAGCCAGGAGCGCATGCTCATGGTTCTCGAGCCCTCCAAGGAAGAGGTCGCCAAGGCGATCTTCGTCAAGTGGGGTCTGGACTTCGCCATCGTCGGTAAGACCACCGATGATCTGCGTTTCCGCGTGCTGCACAATGGCGAGGAAGTCGCCAACCTGCCGATCAAGGAACTGGGCGATCAGGCTCCGGAATATGACCGCCCGTGGACGCCCGCCAAGGTACCCGCGCCGCTTTCAGAAAACGACGTGCCCGCCGCCGATATCGCCGATGCACTGGTATCGCTGGTCGGTTCGGCCAACAATTCCTCGCGCCGCTGGGTCTACGAACAGTATGACACGCTGATCCAGGGCAATTCGCTGCAGCTTCCCGGCGGCGATGCCGGCGTGGTTCGCGTCGAAGGCCATGACAAGAAGGCGCTCGCCTTCTCCTCCGACGTGACGCCGCGTTATGTCGAGGCCGATCCCTTCGAAGGCGGCAAGCAGGCTGTGGCCGAATGCTGGCGCAACATCACCGCGACAGGCGCTCTGCCGCTGGCGGCCACCGACAACCTCAATTTCGGCAACCCGGAAAAGCCCGAGATCATGAGCCAGCTCGTCCATGCCATCAAGGGCATCGGCGAAGCCTGCCGCGTCTTGCAATTCCCGATCGTTTCCGGCAACGTCTCGCTCTATAACGAGACCAATGGCCAGGCGATCCTGCCCACCCCCACCATCGGCGGCGTTGGCCTCCTGAAGGATTGGGGCCGCATGGCACGCATCCGTTTCGCCGCCGCTGACGACGTGGTGCTGCTCGTAGGCGCCCCTGCCGGCCTCGGCACGCATATCGCCCAGTCGGTTTACATGCGTGACATTCATGGCCGCATCGATGGTCCGGCGCCACATGTCGATCTGGCCGCCGAAAAGAACAACGGCGATTTCGTCCGCAGCCTCATCAACGATGGTCTTACCACCGCCGTTCACGATTGCTCCTCGGGCGGTCTGGCACTTGCGGTTGCCGAAATGGCGATTTCGTCGGGCATCGGCGCAACCATCGACGCGGTCGAAGGCCACAACCCGGTACTCACCTTCTATGGCGAAGATCAGGGCCGTTACGTTCTGACGATCAAAAAGGACGATCTCGACGAGGTGCAGGCAGCGGCGAAGGCGGCGGGCGTTTCCTGCCCGGTCATCGGCGTTACCGGCGGTTCCACCGTAAAGCTGGGCACGGCGCGCGCCGTCGAGATTAAAGAATTGCACTTGGCCTATGAATCGTGGTTCCCTCAATTCATGGACGGCGAAACTTTGCTCGCCGCAGAATGAATTAAGGAGAAACACCATGCCCATGAAACCCGGCGACATTGAAGACATGATTAAGGCGGGAATTCCCGGGGCAAAGGTCACGATCCGCGATCTGGCCGGTGATGGCGATCATTACGCGGCGGAAGTCGTCGCGGAAGCATTCAAGGGCAAGACCCGCGTGCAGCAGCATCAGATGGTCTATGACGCGCTGAAGGGCAATATGGGCGGCGTTCTGCATGCCCTTGCCCTGCAGACCTCGGCTCCCGAATGATTGCGCCCGTGAAAGCGATGCCGGCGAGACAGCTTCACTGTCCCGCCGACGCATAAAGGCTCCGGATTAAATCAAAGGCCCGCGTGACACTCTCACGCGGGCCTTTTCATATCAGGAAAAGGGCAAACGCCGCTTACAAGGCAGGCGGCGTCTGTGAATCCAGATCGGCGAAAGACGCGGCCGGCAAAGGCCCCGCCGTCAGCAGCGTAAAATCGTAACCGGACCGGCGATCCGGGCCCAGAACATATTGCCGGTGCATGCGCAGGAAATTGCGCTTGTTCTTTTTATAACGCTCCGGCGAAAGCGAGTGCTTGAAACGGATCGGCACGATCTTGGGCTGCGGCGCATCCGCGTGACCGGTCAAGGCCACGGTATTGCACCGGTAAAGGTGGATCGGATCGGTCAGACACTGGATGTCAAACCATGTCACCTGCTGGTGATGCGCGATAGTGCCGACGCTCTCACGCAGCCTGTCCGCACTCGACAGGAATGCGCATTGAAGCGCCGCCCCACCCAGGGTCGCAAAGGATAGTTTCCGGCCATCCAGCGCATCCGGCTTCAGCTCCAGCACACGGCCGATAGTGGCGAGCGCAAGACTGGCGCCCATGCTGTGCGAAACGACCAGAACCTCGTCCGAAGCCTGTTCGAGCGCCGTCAGGACAAGCGCCGCCCTCTCCTCGATCCAGTCGCGGGCAATCGGCTCATCGCGGCCGACTGCAAGTGCGAACCGCCAGTCCGCGTAAAGATGCAGGGTGTGAAACCGCTCGGCAAACGGCAGAAACGCCTTCAGGAAAAACAGCGCGGCGGCGGGAAGGCTGATCAAAAACAGCCAGAGTGGCAAAGCGAACAGCCATGGCGAAAGGGCAATAGCGGCAGCAAGCCCGCCACCGGCAAGCATCAGCAGGAACGGAAAGATGAAGAACAGGCCGAAACGCCAGGCATGGCGAAAGTAGCGCGCCGCGCCGCCTTCGGCGATGATGCCCGCCCCGGCCTTGAACCCGAGCCAGATCTGCCGCCAGACCGGTTCATCCCGCAACTCGGAGATGACCCCATTATGATCATAGACAAAAATCTCCGAACGGGTTCGCCAGTCGCCCGCCGAGGCCTCCACCGTGAATGTTTCACCTCCCGGCGCATTCTCCAGCGGCCCCACCGCATAGTCCACATCCCAGGTCTTGCCGGCCAGTGCCGCCGCCCGCTGGTAACGCAGATGATGGGCGGCCGCATCGAGCGGATCGAAACCGGGAAAATAAAGAACAAGTCGTGACTTGACGGTCGGCATGCACAAACCTTCGGGCGGGAGCATTTCCAGTAAAAGCGGGACCGCTTTTACGTCAGGACAATGCGTAAAAACAAATAGATAGAGCGTTTTCGCGTTTCAGAGAAAAGCGGAAATGCTCTACAGACACCCGAAAGGATCGCTTGATACAGTGGGCGATGCACGTATAGTAAAAATCGCGACGGAAATATGATTTATTTATCGGTGAGGGAAATTTGTCTGGCATCGTCGATCAAGTGCTCAACGGCGTCGTCAAGGGCGCGCTGTCTGAAATCCTCACCAAGACCGGTATCCGCAAAACCCGCCGCACGCGCCGGACGAAAAACAGCGGCTCCCTCGCGGGCGGCATCGTCGGATCCGTCCTCGAAGCCGCGATCAACGCCGCCGTCAAACCCAAGCCGGCCAAGAAACAGGTGAGCAAAAGACGCACCGCCGCCGCGCGCAGCAGGCAGAGATATCGCTGAGGCGTCTCAAGCCACTTTTTTGGCATGTCGTGCATTGCAACACGGGCGCATTTTTTACACACCACGGGTGGAAATCGCGCCGCGACATGTTATCTAGGAACAAACAGAAAGCAGCGGCCTTGAACCGCATGTGAAAGGAATAAGCCTATGAGCGGCATTCACGACATGATCGACAGCGAAGTGAAGAGCAACGACATCGTTCTTTTCATGAAGGGCACCCCGCAATTTCCGCAGTGCGGTTTTTCCGGCCAGGTGGTACAGATCCTCGATTATCTCGGCGTCGACTACAAAGGCATCAACGTGCTTGCCGATGCTGACATCCGTCAGGGTATCAAGGACTATTCCAACTGGCCAACCATTCCGCAGCTCTACGTCAAGGGCGAATTCGTCGGCGGCTGTGACATCGTAAGAGAGATGTTCCAGTCCGGCGAACTGCAGAATCACTTCCAAGAACAGGGTATCAGCGTCCGCGGCGCGGCCTGATTTCGGCCGGTTCATCCGGCCCACCCTGATTGTCAGAAATGTATGCCAGGCGTTGCTTCATGCAACGCCTTTGCCGTTCTTTTTGGGGCAATCCTGTGACAAATCTTTCACAATCCACCGCTTCGCGCGCAGGCTCGATGGGGCGCACGGAATTTATTGCGCTGGCCGCAATGCTGATGGCGCTGAACGCGCTTGCCATCGACATCATGCTGCCCGGTCTTCAGGAAATCGGCGCATCACTGGGCGTCGTCAATGAAAACCACCGCCAATACGTGATTTCCACCTATCTTCTCGGCTTCGGCATCGCCCAGCTTCTGTATGGACCGATCTCGGACCGTTTCGGCCGCCGCAAGCCGATGCTCGTCGGTCTGGCCATCTACATCATCTCCGCCATTGCCGTGGTCTTCGTACCGTCATTCTCCGGCCTCCTGGTCCTGCGCTTCATCCAGGGCATCGGTTCGGCGGCGACGCGTGTCATCACCATCTCGATCGTCCGTGACATCTATGGCGGCCGTCAGATGGCGGAAGTCATGTCGCTGATCATGATGGTCTTCATGGTCGTTCCGGTCATCGCGCCCGGCACCGGCCAGATCGTGCTTTTCTTCGGCAACTGGCATCTGATCTTTGCCTTCATGGCCGGCATCGCCGCCGTCGTGACGGCCTGGATGTATTTCCGCCTGCCGGAAACCCTGCATCCGGATGATGTCCGCCCTTTCACTGCCCGTTCGGTGCTCGGCGGCTTCAAGATCGTGCTCACCAACCGTATCGCGCTCTGTTACACGCTTTCGAGCACCTTCATCTTCGGCGCGCTGTTCGGCTTCATCAACTCGGCTGAACAGGTCTATAAGGGCATCTACGGCCTTGGTGCATGGTTTGCGGCGGCCTTTGCCGGCGTTGCGCTGTTCATGGCCTTCTCGTCCTTCATCAATGCAAGGCTGGTCGGCAGGTTCGGCATGCGCAAGCTCTCGCACGGATCGCTGCTTGGCTTCATCGCCATCACCTTTATCTGGCTGGTGGTGCAGATGCTGGGACCGGAGCCGATGCCCTTTGCCATCTTCATCGTGTTCTTTGCGCTGGCCATGTTCCAGTTCGGCTGGATCGGCTCGAACTTCAACTCGCTTGCCATGGAGCCGCTCGGCCATGTCGCCGGCACCGCCTCCTCCGTCATCGGTTTCATGGGAACCGTCGGCGGTTCGCTGATCGGCGCCGGCATCGGCCAGGCTTTCGACGGCACGGCGCTGCCGATGGTGGCCGGCTTCTTCGTCGTCTCCATCATCGGTCTGATCTTCGTGCTGATCGGCGAAAAGGGCATGCTGTTTCAGGCGCACAACAAGCCGACACGGTGAGAGCCATTGGAAAAAGGAAAGGGCGCGGAACAGAATTCCGCGCCCTTTTTGTTTGGGTACAAGCTGACCTCATCCGCCCGCCGTCACCCCGGACCTGATCCGGGGTCCAGCCAGCCCAAGTCCTTGGGCTGAGAAAAGTCTTTCCGCCGCGCAGACGTGCCGCGGCTGGATGCCGGATCAAGTCTGGCATGACGATGGAGGGTGTTGCGTCATCCCCCCGAATCCGAAGCTTCACACCGTAAAAATCTTCTCGCGCAGCAATTCCCACGTCTCCTGATCCGGCGCCAGCAGCAGCCCGCCATCCACATGGCGCGGCAGATAGGGCGAGCCATCGAGGCGGGCGGCATAGGCACCCGATTCCTGCGAGATCAGCGTACCGGCCAGATGGTCCCACGGCATCAGCTTGTTATACATCAGGAAGTGCATGTGGCCGCCGCAGAACAGGCGATATTCATGCGCCGCGCAGCGATAGCTGGTGAAGAGCCGCACATCGGCAAGATTCAGCAGCACCTTGCGGCGGGTCTCTATGTCGAAATAGCCGGTATTGGCGATGCCGACCATCTGCGACAGTTCCGGCGCCGGCACGACCGACATCTGCGTCTGCGCGCCATCGGCGCTGCAAAGCCATGCGCCGGAGCCTTTTTCAGCAATCGCCCAGTCATTGCCCATCGGATCGAAGATCAGGCCGGCAACGGTCTCGCCTTTGGAGATGACGCTCATCATCACGCCGAAGAGCGGCAGGCCGGAAGCGAAATTATAGGTGCCGTCGATCGGATCGACCACCACGGCCAGATCGGCATCGGCAAGCTTGCCGAGCAGCGAGGCATCCGCCGCCACCGCCTCTTCGCCGATGAACAGCGCATCGGGCATGATGTCCTGTACGCGGGCGCGGATCAACCGCTCGGCGGCCTCGTCGGCCTCGGTGACGAGATCGATCGCCTCGGACTTTATCCTGACGTCGCCATCGCCCAGATTGCGGAACCGCGGCAGGATTTCCACTGCTGCCGCCTCCTGAAGCGCGTTGGCGAGAGAGGCGATGTCGAGTTCGAGGGCCATGGGCGATATCCTTCTTTCTGAGCGCAACGACTATAAAGCGACGATTTCCCGTCGCAGCATCTTCCAGCTTTCTTTGTCGGGGGCAGACAGGATGCCACCCGCCATTTGTCCCGGCCGATAGGGCGTATTGTCGAAACGGGCCGTATAACCGCCCGCCTCCTGGTGAATGAGCACGCCGGCGAGGTGATCCCAGGGCATCAGCTTTTCATGGCCGATAAAATGTAGCTTGCCGGCCGAGACGAGCCAATATTCGTGCGCCGAACAATTCAGCGAAAACGCCATCCTGGTCTTCGCCATATTGGCGGCAATCACCGGGCGGCGATCCTGATGGCTGTGGCCCCAGGAAAAGATGCCGACCATTTCGGACAACGGCACGGGATCGGCAACTCGGAGCTTCGCCTGCGAGCCGTTCCTGCGATTGAGAAACGCACCCTCACCCTTCAGTGCAAGGATGGTATCGCCCATGACAGGATCGTGGATGATGCCCGCCACCGTTTCGCCCTTGACGGTGACCGCAAGCAGCGTACCGAAAGCGGGAAAACCGGAAGCATAGTTGAAAGTGCCATCGATGGGATCGATCACGAAGGCGAGCGGCGCATCGGCAAGGGCGGGAACGACTGACTGGTCGGCGTCATAGGTTTCCTCACCGACGATATGGGCCGTCGGAAACCGCTGCAACAACGCGGCGGTAATCGCCTTTTCCGCGAGAATATCGGCCTCGGTGACGAGATCGACGGCGGAGGTTTTTTCCGATACGGCGCCGGCGCCCAGGTTTCGGAAGCGGGGCAGGATGACATCGGTACCGGCAGCGGCAACGGTGGAAACGAGGAAGTCGATATCTTTATCGGAAAGGCTCATGGCGCGGGGCACTTCTTCATCAGGGAGGGCTGGCCTCCCTACGCTCTTCAGGTGACGCCCCGGTGACAGCAAGCGCCGAAAAATCAAAAAGCCTGGGATCAAGCAGATGCGAAGGGTTTACATGCGCAAGTGCCCGCAGCATCACATCCTTGCGGCCCGGCATGCGCCGTTCGATATCCGCCAGCATCTCTTTCATGGCATTGCGCTGAAGCCCGTCCTGCGAGCCGCAGAGGTCGCAGGGAATGATCGGGAATTCCATCGCCGCCGCAAATTTCGCCATATCGTCTTCGGCGCAATAGGCAAGCGGGCGCATGACCATCAGGTCGCCCTCGTCATTCAAAAGCTTCGCCGGCATGCCGGCAAGACGGCCGCCATGGAAGAAGTTCATGAAAAAGGTTTCGAGAATATCCTCGCGGTGATGACCGAGCAGCAATGCGTCGCAACCTTCCTCCCGCGCGATGCGGTAGAGATTGCCACGCCGAAGCCGCGAACAGAGCGAACAGTAAGTGCCGCCGGAGGGCACCTTTTCCTTCACCACCGAATAGGTATCGCGATATTCGATGCGATGGGCGACACCGATCTTCGCCAGATATTCCGGCAGCACGTGCTTGGGAAAATTCGGCTGGCCCTGATCGAGATTGCAGGCCACCAGTTCCACCGGCAAAAGCCCGCGCCATTTGAGATCGAGCAGCAGCGCCAGAAGACCGTAGCTGTCCTTGCCGCCGGAAAGGCCGACAAGCCAGCGCTTCTGGCCCTTCAGCATGCCGAAATCTTCAAAGGCCTGGCGCACATTGCGCAGCAGCCGCTTGCGCAGCTTGTTGAACGAGACTGAGCGCGGCGCGTTGTCGAACAGTGGATGCGAGCTGCCGTTTTCCTCGGACGCGTCCTGATCCGCCCCGATCTGGGCGGCCCCGGCCTGATCTACAAAGTCATCGATCTTGGTGAGAATGTTCATCATCCGCTCGCTCCGGCACGACTGCCGTTCTTCATGCAGGCAATGCCCCCATCCGCCGGCAATATCAAGCCCCGAATACCGACCAGCCGGTTTTCGTCGCCAGCAATTCCAGCGCCTGTGACCCGAGCGCCGAATTGCCGACCTTGTTGAGACCCGGCGACCAGACCGCAATCGACGCCTTGCCGGGCGCCACCGCCATGATGCCGCCGCCGACGCCGCTCTTGCCCGGCAGACCAACATGATAGGCGAAATCGCCCGATCCGTCATAATGGCCGCAGGTCAGCATCAGCGCATTGATACGCCGCGCCCGGCGGTCCGAAACGACCGTGTGACCGGTCAACGGATTGCGACCGCGATTGGCGAGGAAAAGCCCGGCACGGGATAGCTGGGCGCAGGTCATCGACAGCGCGCACTGATGGAAATAAACGCCGAGCGTATATTCCACCGGGTGGTACAGATTGCCGAAGGAGCGCATGAAATTGGCGAGTGCGAAATTGCGGAACCCCGTCGCCTGCTCGGATTTCGCCACCGTATCGTCAATGCTGATCGTATCATCGTCCGCGAGATAACGAACGAAGCGCAGAAGCTCGCCGATCGCCTCACGCGGCTGGTGGCCGGAAAGAACGATATCGGTCACCACGATGGCGCCCGCGTTCACAAAGGGATTGCGCGGGATGCCGTGCTCATGCTCCAGCTGGACGATGGAGTTGAAGGAAGAGCCTGAAGGTTCGCGCCCCACCCGGTTCCACACCGTCTCACCGGCCTTGCCGAGCGCCAGCGTCAGCATGAAGACCTTGGAGATACTCTGGATCGAAAACGGCACAAGCGCATTGCCGGCCGTATAGGTGGTTCCATCGACAGTGGTGATGGCGATGCCGAACTGGTTGGGATCGACCTTGGCGAGTTCGGGAATGTAATCCGCAACCTTTCCCTCGCCCAGTCTTGGCAGCATGCTGTCATAGATGGAATCGACGATACCCTGAATGTCCTGCATGCACAGCCTTCCCCAGCAAACAAAAAAGCCGCCCCGAAGGGCGGCTTTCTGAATACTGAAACGCGTCGATTAACGCGAGTAGAATTCGACGACCAGATGCGGTTCCATGACGACCGGGTACGGAACGTCGGAGAGAGCCGGAACGCGGGCGTAGGTCGCAACCATCTTGTTGTGGTCAACTTCGATGTAGTCCGGAACGTCACGCTCAGCGAGCTGAACGGCTTCCAGAACGGTTACGAGCTGCTTGGACTTCTGGCGAACTTCGATAACGTCGCCCGGCTTGCAGCGGTAAGAACCGATGTTGACGCGAACGCCGTTAACCGTGACGTGGCCATGGTTGATGAACTGGCGCGATGCGAAAACGGTCGGAACGAACTTGGCGCGGTAGACGATGGCGTCCAGACGCGACTCGAGCAGGCCGATCAGGTTTTCGGAAGTGTCACCCTTGCGACGGTTTGCTTCGTCGAAAGTGGCGCGGAACTGCTTTTCGCGCAGTTCGCCGTAGTAGCCCTTGAGCTTCTGCTTGGCGCGCAGCTGCGTGCCGAAGTCGCTCATCTTGCCCTTGCGGCGCTGGCCGTGCTGGCCCGGGCCGTATTCGCGGCGGTTAACCGGGGACTTCGGACGACCCCAGATGTTTTCGCCCATGCGGCGGTCAATTTTGTACTTAGCCGATTCGCGCTTGCTCATCGTATTTCCTTCTCAAAAGGTTATGCCGGTCTGTTGCCAAACCGGTTTAAGGAAACACGCCCTCCTCTGAAGCCCGTTTCAGGGCCTCTGACAGGCTTCTCACATGCAAATGGAGAAACCACGGGACATGTCGGTGATATTGACCGCCGAACGTCAGCCTTTAAACTGCAAGGCAGTCAACAAAACACACCGGACATCACTGCCCGGCGTTGGGGCGGCTTCTATAGTCGTTTTACAAATTTGTCAAACAGCGCCTGCCGATTTTTTCTCGGCCCTGCCCTTGAAAAGATCGAGGGGCCACCCATTTTCTCATCGTGATCAGAACTCGGGCCCCTCTGACGTGTTACCGGACAACACGTGATGTCGAGTTTCTTTAGGTTGGGGCCCACGTATATTCTTGACACACGTTCCCCATCCGCAAAGCCAACCTCGTCCGGCTAAAGGTTGACTGATGGAGCTTCTCCTCAACGATTTTCTCGGTACCCCCACATGGATGTGGGCGGTCTTCATTTCTCTCGTCCTTGGCCTGCTCGCGCTCGATCTCGGCGTGCTGCACAAGAACTCCAAGGAAATCGGCATTCGCGAAAGCCTGATGATGTCCGGCTTTTACATCGCCATCGGTTTGGCCTTCGGCGGCTGGATCTGGTATCAGTCCGGCCAGCAGTCGGCGATGGAATATGTCACCGGCTTCGTGGTCGAAAAAAGCCTGGCGATGGACAATATCTTCATCATCGCCATGATCTTCTCCTATTTCGCCATTCCCCGTCAGTACCAGCACCGCGTGCTGCTCTGGGGTATCCTCGGCGTCATCATCCTGCGCGGCATCATGATCGCCGGCGGTGCTGCCATCGTCGAAAACTTCCACTGGGTGCTTTATCTCTTTGCGGCCTTCCTCGTCTTCACGGGCCTCAAGATGCTGTTCTCGTCCGATCATGACGAGGCCGATATCGGCAACAACCGCATCCTGAAATTCCTGCGCAGCCGCCTGCCGGTAACCGAGAAGCTGCATGGCGAGAAGTTCTTCGTCAAGGAAACGGATGCGACCACCGGCAAGCTGAAAACCTTCGTGACGCCGCTCTTCCTGGCGCTCATCATGGTTGAAATCGCCGACCTGATCTTCGCGGTCGATTCGATCCCGGCGATCTTCGCGATCACCACCGATCCGTTCATCGTCTACACCTCGAATATCTTCGCTATCCTCGGTCTGCGCGCCCTCTATTTCGCGCTTGCCGCCCTGATCCACCGCTTCGCTTATCTGAAATATGCGCTGGCTGCGGTTCTGGTCTTCGTCGGTTCGAAAATCTTCGTCGCCGATATGCTCGGCATCGCCAAGATCCCGCCCGCCGTCTCGCTCGGCGTCACGGTCGCCATCCTCGCGACCGGCATCATCGGTTCGCTGATCGCGACGCGGAAAGAAGTGAAGGCAGTCGAGTAATGATGAGCAAGGAGGAGGCGATTGTGTCGTCTCCTCCTCTCCCAGAGGCTCCGCTGATGGGTGAGTTTGCCACCGCTATACACGCCGTCACCCCGGACTTGATCCGGGGTCCAGCGCGATCAAGTCCTTGATCGCAAGAGACTCTTCTCACGGCGCAGACGCGCCGTGACTGGATGCCGGATCAAGTCCGGCATGACGGAAGGTAAGTCTAACAGGCAGCCCGCCAACCTCATTCCGCCGCAAGCCGCGCATCATCCTCAGCCGCATCCGCATCGCCGGGTGCGGTTTTTGCGTCGAGATCGGGAAACGCCACGATGCGCTTGCCGGAGAAATCGGCATGCACCACCACGAGCTCCTTCTCCTCGAAATAGCCGAGCAGACGCCGCGCGCGGCGGGCGGAATGGGTGCCATAGGCGCGAGCAATGCGGGCATCCGACGGGCAAGGCTCCTCGCCAAGAGCGGCCTTGACCAGCAGCAGGAAGACTCCCTGCAGGTCATCGGAAACCGACATGGACAATTCCAGCGCCTTTTCCCAGCCTTCGCTTGCCGCCATCGCCGCATCCACGCCGGAACGGGCAATCGCCACCTGCCGGCGGAATTCCGCCAGTGTCATCGGCGTGCCGGGAATGCGACGCATACGGGCGCGCACCAGAAAATCCTGATACAGCACGGCATCCGTGCGATAGGCCGATTGCGGATCGTCGAGAATTTCGACGAGAACCGCACCGATCTTTTCCTCACGCTCTTCCGGCGTCAGTTCCGGCTGACCTGCACGCGGCGATTGCTCCGGTGAAGGGCCAACGGCGGCGGGGGTGGAACGGGAGAGTTCGGCGAGAATATCCGTGGTCGGGCGTGGTGCCGGCGGCGTGCGGCGCACGGCGGCGCGCGTGAATTCTTCCGGGTCCGGCGTGAAGATCAGGTCTTCTACATCCTGCGGTGCATCCGGCAACGGCATCAGCTTTGGCGAAGATGAGCGCGCCGAGGTCTCCACCGCTCCAATGACGATGGGCAGCGGGCGACGCGAAAGCGCCGGGCCGAGCGCCACGAAATTGCCGCGCTGCAGATCGCGGAACATTTCCGCCTGTCGCCGGTCCATGCCGAGCAGGTCCGCAGCGCGCGCCATGTCGATATCGAGGAAAGTACGGCCCATCAGGAAGTTCGAGGCTTCAGCCGCCACGTTCTTGGCGAGCTTCGCAAGACGCTGCGTGGCAATGACGCCGGCAAGACCGCGCTTGCGGCCACGGCACATCAGATTGGTCATGGCGCCAAGCGACGCCTTGCGCGCATCCTCCGTCACTTCACCGGCAACGGAGGGCGCAAACATCTGCGCCTCATCCACGACCACAAGCACCGGATACCAGAATTCGCGGTCGGCATCGAACAGGCCGTTGAGGAAGGCGGCTGCGGCCCGCATCTGCTGTTCGATATCGAGACCTTCCAGCGTCAGCACGCAGGAAACGCGGTGCTGGCGAATGCGGTTGGCAATGCCGGCAAGCTCGGCTTCGGTGCGCTCGCCATCCACCACCACATGACCGAACCTGTCGGAAAGCGTGACGAAATCACCCTCGGGATCGATGATGACCTGCTGCACCCATGGCGCCGATTGCTCCAGCAGCCGGCGCAGCAGATGCGACTTGCCGGAACCGGAATTGCCCTGCACCAGCAAACGCGTCGCAAGCAATTCCTCGATATCGAGCTTGGCCTGCTGCCCGCCCGATAGGGTTCCCATGTCGATGCCGACCTGCAATGTTCAATTCCTCGTGCTGTATCCGATCCGGCCGATTCCCCTGGCGGCGGCCGAACATGCTCTTTACCAAAAAATCGCCGGTTGCGTCTGTCCCGTGCCGATAATGCACAGGCAATTGCACCGCCTCTAGGCAGCCCCGGACGAGACCCGCAAAAATGCAAGCCGTCTGCCGAACACATTCAGCATCAGCCCGATGATGACCAATGCGGCACCGACCACTTCAAAGACGGTGATATGCTCCGCAAAAGCGAGATAGGCGCTGACGAAACCGACAATCGGCACCAGCAGCGAAAACGGTGCCACCGTTCCGGCCGGATAACGCAGAAGCAGGTAGCTCCAGATGCCCGCGCCGACAATCGTCGCACCATAGGCCATGTAGATCACCACGAGAGCCATCGTCGGCGTCGCATTGAGCACGCCTTCCGCAATCGCCTCAGGCCCTTCCACCACCAGCGAAAGCAGGATCAACGGCAGAACCGGTACAAGGCTCGTCCATGCGACAAAGGAAACCGCATTCACCTGGCCGATGCGGCGGTTGACGATGTTGCCGCAGGCCCAGGCAATTGCCGAGCCGACCCCCATCAGAAGCGGCACCAGGGCTGCGACCGTCATGCGTTCCACGCCGATGACCGCCAGCCCGCCAAAAGCAATGATCGCGCCGACGATCTGTGAAGGCAACGGCCGCTCGCCGAGAAACACCACGGCAAGCGCCAGCGTGAAAAAAGCCTGCGACTGCATGACGAGCGAAGCAAGCCCCGCCGGCAGGCCGAGCTTGATGGCCGGATAAAGCAGGCCGAACTGCACGAAACCCATCGCCATGCCGTACACGATCATATGCCGCCACGGCACATTGGGTTTCGGCAGGAAAAACACCAGCGGCACGGCAGCGAAGAAATAACGCACACCCGTCAGAAACAAAGGCGGCATGTCGGTAACGCCAACCTTGATGGCGACGAAATTGAAGCCCCACAAAAACACGGTGATCAGGGCGAGAAGTATATGCGGCAATGCCATTTTGTTATGTCCGAATTTCAGGCGATAGAGAGGTGCCTTACGGCGCGACCGCCCTCTTCCAGCCAAAGGCAATGAGACCGGCGCCGATCAGGAGACCACCACCCGTGCGGTTGACGATGCGCTGAACCTTCGGCTTGCGGATCGTATTGCGGGCGGCACTTGCCAGAAGTCCATAAAGCGCCGCATTCACGGTGGCAAGCACCAGGAACGTTACCTCGAAAATCAGCACCTGTGGCCAAAACGGCAATGTCGGCACGAGAAACTGCGGCAGGAAGGCCACGAAAAACACGATGCTCTTCGGGTTCAGCGCAGTGACGATATAAGCGTGCAGGAAAATCTTGAGCGGCCTTTCACGGCCGGTCACGCCCGTCCCTTCGGCGCCTTCTCCGCCAACCGGCGAACGCCACAGCTTGATACCGAGATAGATGAGATAAGCCGCACCGATCCATTTAAGCCCGGTGAAAAGCGCCGCCGATGTCGCAAGCAACGCCCCGAGCCCCAGCATCGACGCCGTCATCGCGGTGAAATCCCCCAGCGCCACGCCCGTCACGGTCGCAGTGCTCGCCTTGCGGCCATGGCCAAGCGCGTAGGAAATCACCAGCAGGATCGTCGGTCCCGGAATGGCGAGCATGATGGCGGATGCGGCCACGAAGGCCAGCCAGTTCTCCAGCGGCATGATGAGTCTCCTTTGTCCGATTTTTGGGAGCAAGCCACGGAAACATTACTCTGGCAAGAGCTCCGTTTCCTGCTGGGCAAGACGGGCAAGTACAGCCTCGTCGAAGCGAAGGACAACACACTCCACCTCGCCCGCCCCAACGCGGCTGTAGAACCGTTGCGCGCCACTATTGTCGCGGCCGGTGGTGAAATCGAGCCGTGAACCGCCCTGTTCGACGACAATTTTTGCCGCCTCGCGGATCAGCGCTTCGCCGATGCCACGGCTTCTCGCCCATTCGGCGACATAAAGCTCTTTCATGAACCAGACCGGGCGCAGCGCCACGCCGGGAAACATCTCGAACATTGAGAGAATGCCCAGAGCGCCATCGTCGACAGCAACAAGCATGATGCCGTGGCCGGAACGCAAAAATCGCCCGAGACGGGCACGCACCTCCGCCTCGCCAATCGCGCCCGCCCCCTCGTAATGCCGCTCCATGTCGACAAACACAGGGCAAAGCAGCCCGATATCGGCCGTCGTGACTTTTCGGATTCGCATGGAACTCCACTCCAAAAATACGATGAAAGCACGGGATCGCGACGGTTTCATAAAACAGATAGACAGCTTCGCCGGACCTTGCGGACCGGCGAAGCGCGGTTACCCCAATCAAAACCGCGGTGCCCAGTAAGGCACCTCCCAGTCCTGACGCCGCTTCCGCTCGGAGGGCGCAAGACCGATATCGTCCAGCAGGCGTTCCGGCAGATCGGTAACATCTGCCGGCGGAGCACGTGGCACCATGGCCGCAACAAGCACCGTCTTCAGAGTTTTCCAGACGCCGAATGTGACGAACAGACGGTCGACCGCATCCGGCAGCGTATATGCTACCAATGGTTGATCATTTTGCATGAGAAATCCATCCCGGCGCGGCAAAGCGACCGGGTCCTTTATCGATGGAAAACGACATGCCGGAACGACGGACGCAGCAGACGGGCCACGCTAACGCACAATTCAGATGTCGAACGAAGTGAAAATGCCAAACGGCAAGGAAATCAGGCAATAAGCCTTATCGGAGGGTAATGCCTCGGAACATGTAACCACCGATGACCATGCCGGAAATGCCAGACATGCCGTTAAGGCGCATATTAAAATCGTCAGTCATTTCGCGCCTCCTTTTATAGCGGTTACACACGAGGAGCATCTTACACGAGATGCCAGGCGCGACAAGTGGTCGCAATCTCGAATTGTAAAAGTCAAATGGGATAGATGCAAAAATACAACAGAATTCAGGCTGCCGAAACGCTGAGCCCAAACCCCTGCATCAGCCGCCGCGTGGCGAAGTCCGGTTTGCCCGATGTGAAGACGGCAAAGTCGAAACCATCGGGATGTTCCGCGTCCTGCGGCAGCCGCACCAGATGGCGCGCCCGCCGGGCGATCGCCTCGGCGGGGTCGAGCCAGTCCACCGGCCAGGGCGCCAGCCGGCGAAACACATTGGCCATGAAGGGATAGTGGGTACAGGCCAACACGACGATATCGGTGCGCTTGCCCTCGCTCTCGATGAAGCAGGGTTCGATTTCGGCCAGTACCGTCTCGTCTGAAACCGGCTCGCCCCTGATCCAGCTTTCCGCCATGCGCGCCAGATTTTCCGAGCCCACGAGACGGACATGGCATTGCGTCGCGAAGGACTGGATGAGATCACGCGTATAAGCGCGCTTGACGGTGCCCGGCGTCGCCAGCACGGAGACGAGGCCGGAGCGGGTGCGCTCCGCCGCCGGTTTGATGGCGGGAACAGTGCCGACGAACGTCATGTCCGGAAACCGGGCGCGAAGATCGGCTCCGGCCAGCGTGAAGGCGGTGTTGCAGGCGATAATGCAGACTTCCGGGCTGTAGTCCTGTAGCAGCGTTTCGAAGAGCGAGAGAATACGCGTCTTCAGCGCCTCCTCTTCCCATCCGCCATAGGGAAAACCCGCATCGTCGGCCACATAGATGAAACCGCGCTCGGGCATCAGCACGCGCGCTTCGCGCAGCACGGTCAGCCCGCCAATACCGGAATCAAATACCAGTACCGGTTTCAGCACATCGGCCGCAGCCTCACTCGTCTTCAGCATTCTCCCCGGTCCTCTCCGAATTGGCGCCCTCAGCCGACGGCACCGCCCGGCCTGACTGCTTTGGCCACTGCCGGGGGAAACGGTCGAGCGAATTGATCACGCCGCGGACAACGCTGATTTCCTGCTCGGAAAAACCCCGTCTCGACAGCACGGCACGCAGATTGTCGACCATTTTCGGCTTTTTTTCAGCAGGATGAAAATAACCGCGCGCGTCCAGCGCTTCCTCGATATGTTCGAACAGGCCGAAAACCTGCTCCTTGGTCGAAGGTCGCTGCTCGACGGACTGGAAAAGCGTTTCACCCAGGTCGTCCATGCCTGATTTCATCCATTCATAGGACATCAGCAGCACCGCCTGCGCAATGTTCAGCGAGGCAAAGGCGGGGTTGACCGGGAAGGTCACGATCTCGTCGGCCAGCGCCACTTCCTCGTTCGTCAGCCCCCAGCGCTCCCGCCCGAACAGGATACCGGTCTTTTCGCCAGCCTTGAATTTTGCCCTGAGCGTATCGGCCGCGGTGACAGGCGCCCGCACCGGCTTGAAACCGTAACGCTCGCGCGCCGTCGTGGCATAAACGAAATTGAGATCCTTGATCGCCTCTTCCAGCGTCTCGAATACCTTGGTGCCGTCAATGACATGATCGGCCTTGGAAGCGGCAGCACGCGCCTTCTCGCTTGGCCAGCCATCACGCGGATTGACCAGACGCAGTTCGGAAAGGCCGAAATTGGCCATCGCCCGTGCCACCATGCCGATATTTTCGCCGAGCTGCGGCTCGACCAGAATGATCGCCGGGCCTTCCGCCAGAAGTTCGAGCTCGCTGTTAGTGCCTGCCATCGTCGTTTCCAGTCTTTTGAAGCGTCGCATCGATTTTCAGCCCGACGCGCTAAAGCGCGCTTCACTGGCACAGATCCGCGTCAAAATCAAAGCCGGCGCGGGGAAAGCCTGGACCAGCCTGCTGGCAAGACGCCCTATTGCTCTCCCTTGATGATCGTCGCCATTTCTTCGCGCAGCGAATCCCTGCCCTCATCGCCAACCCGGTGAATATCGCTGATGACCGGCCGGCCGTCTTCCTCGATGACATCGAAATGCACCTCGTCGACGGTTGCCTTCATTTCCGCCTCGTCCATGCAGGCCCAGAGCTTGAACTTCGCCGTCACGTCGGTCACGCCATCCTTCACCGCGCCCGGCGTTACCGAGACATCCGCAAGCGGGCAGCCATCCTGCGAGTTCGTCACGACATCGTAACCGAAGGGATCGCCGGTCTCGCCGCTTTCCGCCTCGTAAGCCGGCTTCTTGGATGCTTCGCGATATTGGGCAACGAAGTCCTTGCTGAACAGGCTGGTCAGCATGTCCTCATCGAAAATATATTTCCAGTTTTCCGCATCGCCGGACCAGTTCTTCACGGTGATATCCATCACCTTCTGGACGGGATCGGCAGGCCCTGCCGCAAGGGCACTGTGCGAAAAGAGGACGGCGGCAGTCAAAAGCAGAATATTCCGCATGATGTGATCCCGGGATTGGCCCGACGGCGGGCGAAGCGATTCGCCTGACTGTATTCCGGCATTATGGTTTGGCAATGCGCAAAGCGTTATTGCGCTGCGCCAAAAAAGCGCCCCCCATGGCTTTGCCTCAGGCGCGTGCGATGCTATAGCCGCACCGGATATTTTTCCGACTATTGGCGTCAACAGGCGCCACAGCTTCGAAGGTGAGGAATTCATGGCAAAGATCAAGGTAGCCAATCCGGTCGTCGATCTCGACGGCGACGAAATGACCCGTATTATCTGGCAGCTCATCAAGGACAAGCTGATCCTGCCTTACCTCGATCTCGATATCGAATATTACGACCTCTCGGTTGAAAACCGCGATGCCACCAACGACCAGGTCACCGTCGATGCGGCACACGCCATCAAGAAGCACGGCGTCGGCATCAAGTGCGCCACGATCACGCCGGATGAAGCCCGCGTCGAGGAATTCGGCCTGAAGCAGATGTGGAAGAGCCCGAACGGCACGATCCGCAACATTCTGGGCGGCGTCATCTTCCGCGAGCCGATCATCTGCAAGAACGTTCCGCGCCTCGTTCCCGGCTGGACCAAGCCGATCGTCGTCGGCCGCCACGCTTTCGGCGACCAGTACAAGGCAACCGATTTCAAGTTCCCCGGCAAGGGCAAGCTGACGATCAAGTTCGTCGGTGAAGACGGCCAGGTCATCGAAAAGGACGTCTTCGACGCTCCGAGCGCCGGCGTGGCACTGGCCATGTACAACCTCGACGAATCCATCCGCGAATTCGCCCGCGCCTCCATGAACTACGGCCTGATGCGCAAGTGGCCGGTTTACCTCTCCACGAAGAACACCATCCTCAAGGCCTATGACGGCCGCTTCAAGGATATCTTCGAAGAAGTCTACCAGAACGAATTCAAGAAGCAGTTCGACGAAATCGGCATCACCTATGAGCACCGCCTGATCGACGACATGGTCGCTTCCGCGCTGAAGTGGTCCGGCGGCTACATCTGGGCCTGCAAGAACTACGACGGCGACGTGCAGTCCGACACGGTTGCCCAGGGCTTCGGCTCGCTCGGCCTGATGACTTCCGTTCTCCTGTCTCCCGATGGCCGCACGGTCGAAGCCGAAGCGGCACACGGCACGGTGACGCGCCACTACCGCCAGCACCAGAAGGGTCAGGAAACCTCGACCAACTCGATCGCTTCGATCTTCGCCTGGACCCGTGGCCTTGCCCACCGCGCCAAGCTGGACGACAATGCCGAGCTGGCAAAGTTCGCGGCAACGCTCGAAACCGTCTGCGTCGACACCGTCGAAAGCGGCTTCATGACCAAGGATCTGGCGCTCCTCATCGGTCCGGACCAGCCCTGGCTCTCCACCACCGCCTTCCTCGACAAGATCGACGAGAACCTCAAGAAGGCGATGGCGGCTTAAGCCTCTTCACTCAGCGACATTAAAACCCGGCGTCAGCGCCGGGTTTTTTCTTTGCGCCACAAAGCTGAAACGTCAGCGCCGCGGCACGGGCCGAGCGCTCCCTCACCTCCTCCTGCGGCGGAAGACCGAGTGCGCCCGTCGCGCGCCTGATCTGCAAATCTCCGACCAGAAGCGACAGCCAGATTTCGGCCGGCCCTTCCGGCATGTCAGCGCATATGACGCCGCGTTCTTCCAATGCCTGAAAATAGGCCGCGAGTTTCGGCATGACGTGGTCACGGCCGTTTTCCGCCAGCAACCCTCCAAGCGCTGCATCATCACCGGCCTCCGCCGCCGCCACCCGATTGAGCAACACGGCCCGCTCTCCGAGCAGCATTGCCAATAGATCAGCCCCGAAACGGGATAGCTCATTCACCCCATCGGAAGCCTCAGCAGAGGGCAACACCAGTGCCGCAGCATTTTCGGCAACCATCGCCTCGTAAAGCCCGGCCTTGCCGCCAAACCAGCCGTAAAGCGTTTCCTTCGACGATTTGCTGACCTTTGCCAGCGCCTGCATCGAAAACGCGGCATACCCATCCCGCGCCAGCATGGTGAAGGCATGTTCGACGATCTCGCGCCGCCGCAACTCCCTGCTCTCACTACGCATGGATGCTCCCTTGACAAAATCCGTACAGGTACGTACGGAATTAATATCCGTACGTACCTGTACGGATATTAGATGGAGATTTTCATGTCCAGCTCATTTCTGCACGAGATAACCACAAAGCACTTTTCCGCGCTGGCTTCGGCAAGAGAACCGGCAATTTTTGCATCCCGTATTGCTGCGCCGCTGAGCCTTGGCATCATGGCCGGCTTTTTCTTCGCCTTCAGCAATCCCGTGATGATGGCATTCCAGCAGCTGGATGCCGATGTTTTTATTCCGGCGTTTAATGGCATCAATATCAGCGTTCGAAACGGCCTGTTCTTTATCGCCTTCTTTCTTCCGCTTGCCATGCTTTCAAGTGCCGCACTTGTCGACCGCAGCAACAGGCTGTTGTGGGTGGTAGCTCTCATCATCTACACCGTCGTCGTAATCCAGACCCGAATGGTCAACGTCCCCATCAACGAGTTCTTCAAGACTGTTTCCACCGAGATACCGCAGGATTGGCAGGAACTGCGCGACCGCTGGGCGCTCTCCAATACCATCCGCGCCTTACTCACCACGATCGCCTTTGCTGTCGCGCTTTTTTCCGCAACAAGAAACACGGGGAGACACAAGCCCTCTTGATCTGGGCTGAATCGGGCAGAAAAAAGTGGAAAAAGCTAAAAAACCGGGTCGAAACGCCCGGTTTTCTTTTTTTGTTCACAGTATCTTGATTAGACGTTGCACTAGGCGCAGACTTCGATTCTGCACCGTGCCGTGGCCAGCACAACAATAAGACAAAGCTGAAACAGCATCTACTTACAGATAACTTGCCCGGCGCAGTCAAAACTTACCGCAGCGTCAGTACGATCTTCAAGGAGCGTGAGAATGATGCCGCGGATTATAAAAACACACCGCGCCAGTGAGGGACCCGCAGGGTTTCCCCATGAGGTTGCGGCTATTTTGCTTGGGGAGGCAAAACTATGAGTGAGTTGATCTTCTACACCAATCCCATGTCGCGCGGACGCATCGCGCGCTGGATGCTCGAAGAAGTGGGTGTTCCGTATAAAACGGAAATATTGAGTTTCGAAACCTCGATGAAATCACCCGCTTACCGGCTGATAAACCCGATGGCCAAGGTGCCGGCCATCAAACATGGCGATACCATCGTCACCGAGGCGGCGGCGATCTGTGCTTATCTGGCCGACGCCTTTCCGGGTGCAAATCTTGCTCCGACGCCGAAGGCGCGTGGACTTTATTATCGCTGGATGTTTTTCGCCGCCGGCCCCCTGGAGATGGCGGCCAGCATGAAGGCAATGGGTTTTGAAGTACCGACCGACAAGCTGCGCATGGCAGGCTGCGGCAGCTATGCGGATGTGATGAACACGCTTGAGCGCGCCGTCAGCGAAAACCGCTTCATCGCCGGCGATCTCTTCACCGCAGCCGATGTTTATGTCGGTGCCCATATCGGCTGGGGGCTGCATTTCGGCACGATCGAAAAACGCCCGGCCTTCATCGACTACATGGCCCATCTCACCGACCGCCCGGCTTTCAAACGCGCCGCCCAGCTCGACGAGGAAGCGGCGAAGGATTTGCAGGCGACGGGATAATCGGCTCGCCCGTTTCCGGACGAACCAAGCATAGCCCGTCCGGAAATCGCCCATCGGGTCAATTTTCGCGACGGGTCATTCACCGGACTGGCCGAGCGGCTCTCCGACCTCTATCGCATGCCCGTCCGGATCGTAAAAACGAAATACTCTCTGGCCCCAGGACTGCCGCTCCAGCGGATGGATAAGCTCCACATGCGGCCCGATATTTCGAAAAGCCGCGTCCACATCCGCATGTTCGAAATAAAGCAGCATGTTGCGTCTGCCATAGGCTTCCTGCGTATCCGGCGAGGTCCGCCAGATCGTTTCCTCAAGCGACCGCCCCTCATGGATTGCAAAGCCGGTTTCAAAGAGGACGAAGTTCCCGAAATCCTCCAATATCGTCAGCCCAAGCCTGTCACGATAAAACGCCCTGGACCGGTTTATATCGCGCACGAAAGGGATGGGATTTACAAAGCGCATCACATTCTCCCTTTCATGTCCCCGGCGCCCGGCCATCCGCGCCTTTCGTTCTTGCCTTTGAAGGCCAAAACAAAAAGGCGGGGTAAAACCCCGCCTTCATGAATTGTTCCGGATCATGCGGCCAGTGCCGCGGCCACCGCTTCGATGGCCTCCTGCGCCCTGGCGCCATCCGGGCCACCGGCCTGCGCCATATCCGGGCGACCGCCACCGCCCTTGCCGCCAAGGGCGGCGGAAGCAGTACGGACGATATCGACGGCGCTGAAACGGGCTGTCAGATCTTCGGTTACGGCTGCGACAGCGCTTGCCTTGCCGTCTTCGGAAACGGCGATCAGCAGCACGACGCCGGAACCGAGATTGGCCTTGGCCTCATCGGCAAGACCCTTCAGGTCCTTGGCATCGATGCCCGCCAGCGATTTCGCGAGGAAATTGACACCTGCGACCTGCTTGACGTCGCTTGCGCCGGCATCCGATGAACCGCCGCCCATGGCGAGCTTCCTGCGCGCATCCGCAAGCTCGCGCTCCAACTTCTTGCGCTCGTCGAGCAGACCCTCGACGCGCGACAGAACATCGCCCGGCTGTACCTTCAGCGAAGACGCCAGCGCCTTCACCCGCTCATCCTGCTCGGCGAGATAGGCAAGCGCGCCCTGCCCGGTCACGGCCTCGAGACGGCGCACACCTGCACCAACGGCGCTTTCGCCGAGAATGCGGATAAGGCCGATCTGGCCGGTGGCGGCCACATGCGTGCCGCCGCACAGTTCCACGGAATAGGGACGGTTGGCTTTCGCGCCATGCAGACCCGTGCCCATCGAGACAACACGAACCTCGTCACCGTATTTTTCGCCGAACAGCGCCATGGCGCCCTCGGCAATGGCGTCATCGACGCTCATCAGGCGGGTGACAACAGGCGAGTTCTGCAGCACGATCTCGTTTGCCATATCCTCGACGACCTTCAGCTCCTCGGCCGACATCGGCTTCGGATGCGATACGTCGAAACGCAGGCGCTCGGGCGCAACCAGCGAACCCTTCTGTGCCACATGGGTGCCAAGCACCTCACGCAGCGCCTCATGCAGCAGATGGGTGGCGGAATGGTTGGCGCGCAGACGCGAGCGACGAGCATGATCGACCGTCAACTGAACGGCATCGCCAACCTTGAGGCCGCCCCTGGATACCGTGCCCAGATGCACGAAGAGACCTTCGCCCTTCTTCTGGGTATCGGAAACGGCAAAGGCGCCATTGTCGCCGGAGATCACGCCGGTGTCGCCCATCTGGCCACCGGACTCGCCGTAAAACGGCGTCTGGTTGACGACGACCTGCACGGTCTCACCATCGGCAGCACTGTCAACAGCCTTGCCATCCTTGACGATTGCCTGGATGACGCCTTCGGCGGTTTCGGTGTCGTAACCGAGGAACTCACTCGCGCCGAGCTTCTCCTTCAGCTCGAACCAGACGGTTTCGGTCGCCTTGTCGCCGGAACCGGCCCAGTGCGAACGGGCTTCCGCCTTCTGGCGCTCCATCGCATCGGTGAAGCCGGAAATATCGACGCCGATTTCGCGGGCGCGCAGCGCATCCTGCGTCAGGTCGAGCGGGAAACCATAGGTGTCGTAAAGCTTGAAGGCGGTCTCGCCATCCAGCATGTCGCCCTTGTGCAGGGTCGAGGTGGCGTCGGAGAGCAGCGACAGGCCGCGTTCCAGCGTCTTGCGGAAACGGGTTTCCTCAAGCTTCAGCGTCTCGGAAATCAGCGCCTCGGCGCGGACCAGTTCCGGATAGGCACGGCCCATCTGCTGCACCAGCGCCGGCAGCAGCTTGTAGATCAGCGGCTCGCGCGCGCCGAGAAGTTCGGCATGGCGCATGGCGCGGCGCATGATGCGGCGCAGGACATAACCGCGACCTTCGTTCGACGGCAGAACGCCATCGGCAATCAGGAAGGCGGACGAACGCAGATGATCGGCGATGACGCGGTGGCTGGCACGCTTTTCGCCTTCGGCCGGAACGCCGGTCGCTTCCACGGAAGCGGCTATCAGCGCGCGGAACAGGTCCGTATCGTAATTGTCGTGCTTGCCCTGCAGCAGCGCCGAAATGCGCTCGAGACCCATGCCGGTGTCGATCGACGGACGCGGCAGGTCGATGCGTTCTTCTTTCGTCAGCTGCTCATATTGCATGAAGACGAGGTTCCAGATTTCGATGAAACGGTCGCCATCCTCTTCCGGGGAACCGGGCGGGCCGCCCCAGATATGATCGCCGTGATCGTAGAAGATTTCCGAACAGGGGCCGCAAGGACCGGTATCGCCCATCGCCCAGAAATTGTCGCTGGTCGGAATGCGGATGATGCGGTCGTCGGAGAAACCGGCGATCTTCTTCCAGAGGTTAAAGGCCTCGTCGTCGGTGTGATAGACCGTGACCAGCAGCCGGTTGCGGTCGATGCCGAATTCCTTGGTGATCAGGTTCCAGGCATGGGTGATCGCCTCTTCCTTGAAATAATCGCCGAAGGAGAAATTGCCGAGCATTTCGAAGAAGGTGTGGTGACGGGCGGTATAACCGACATTGTCGAGGTCGTTATGCTTGCCGCCGGCACGCACGCATTTCTGCGCCGAGGCGGCCGTGGAGTAAGGACGGCTTTCAAGACCGGTGAAGACGTTCTTGAACTGCACCATGCCGGCATTGGTGAACATCAGTGTGGGATCGTTGCGCGGCACCAGCGGGCTGGAGGGCACGATCTCGTGTCCGTTCTTCTTGAAGTAGTCGAGAAAGGTCGACCGAATTTCATTCACACCGCTCATGCCCACACACCGCTCACAGCTGGAGTCCATCATCGCCATCGGAAATGATGGCTATATTGCAAAATCACTGGCTTTTATCGTCCGCATAGTGCCCTGTCCAGCCATGCCGGCCCGCGGAGACGCATCGGCAAACAAAAAGGGCCGTGCGAGGCAAGTCGCAAGGCCCATTTTCATCAACCGTTCCGTCCGGAAATGCAGGCCCGACTTTCAGCATCGGGCTCGTTTCAGGGACAGGGTCAGCCTTCGTCGCCGTCGCCATCACCGGCTTCCGGGCCGCCATTCTGCAGGAAGCGGTCAGCGATCAGACCGGCATTCTGGCGCAGCGCCAGCTCGATCTCATTGGCCGTTTCCGGATTGTCGCGCAGGAAGGTCTTGGCGTTTTCACGCCCCTGCCCCAGACGCTGGCTGTTATAGGAGAACCAGGCACCGGATTTCTCGACGATACCGGCCTTCACGCCGAGATCGACCAGCTCACCGGTCTTGGAAACGCCTTCGCCATACATGATGTCGAATTCCACCTGCTTGAAGGGCGGCGCCATCTTGTTCTTGACGACCTTGACGCGCGTCTGGTTGCCGACCACCTCTTCGCGCTCCTTGACGGAGCCGATACGACGGATGTCGAGACGAACGGAGGCATAAAACTTCAGCGCGTTACCACCCGTCGTCGTTTCCGGCGAACCGAACATGACGCCGATCTTCATGCGGATCTGGTTGATGAAGATCACCATGCACTTCGACTTGGAGATCGACGCGGTCAGCTTGCGCAGCGCCTGGCTCATCAAACGCGCTTGAAGGCCCGGCAGGCTGTCGCCCATTTCGCCTTCGATTTCCGCCCGTGGCGTCAGCGCCGCAACGGAGTCGACGACCAGCACGTCAACCGCGCCGGAACGCACCAGCGTATCGGTGATTTCCAGCGCCTGCTCGCCCGTATCCGGCTGCGAGATCAGAAGGCCCTGCAGATCCACGCCGAGCTTGCGGGCGTAAACCGGATCGAGCGCATGTTCAGCGTCGACGAAGGCGCAGATGCCGCCCTTCTTCTGGGCTTCCGCAATGGTCTGCAACGCCAGCGTCGTCTTACCCGAGCTTTCCGGGCCGTAAATTTCAATGATGCGCCCCTTCGGCAGGCCGCCGATGCCGAGCGCGATATCCAGGCTGAGCGATCCCGTCGAAACGGTCTCCACCTCAACCACGTTTTCATTGGAACCGAGCTTCATGATCGATCCCTTGCCGAACGACCGTTCGATCTGGGAGAGCGCCGCTTCCAGTGCCTTGCTTTTATCCACCGATTTATCCTCTACGAGACGCAAAGAATTTTGTGCCATCCGAACCACCTTTAGGTTATTGAAGCCGCACAGGCAATGAAGCAGTATGGAAATGGTATGTACTCTATTTGTTCTCATTTCGCAAGGCTAAGCCAGCATATTGAAAACAAATAGCGATAAGTGGTTTGTTCTACTTTTGTTTTTTCCGGTTCCAATCGTGACGGGCGGACCGGCGCAAAAGTGATCGACCCGCGGTGAGGCCCGAATCGTCCGGCCTTTCCATGCGCGAAAGAGGGAAACGCAAGCGTGAAGAAAATACTCGTTCTGGGCGGCGCGCATATCGACCGGCGCGGCATGATCGAGACCGAGACGGCGCCGGGCGCCAGCAATCCCGGCTCGTGGATGGAAGAGGCCGGCGGCGGCGGTTTCAACGCCGCGCGCAATCTTTCCCGACTCGGTTTTCATGTCCGCATCATCGCCCCGCGCGGCGGCGACGTGACCGGCGAAGCGGTGGCGGAGGCCGCAAGGCAGGCGGGCGTGGAGGATACGCCGTTCACCTTCCTCGACCGCCGCACACCGAGCTACACCGCCATTCTGGAACGCGACGGCAATCTGGTCATCGCACTGGCCGATATGGACCTCTACAAGCTTTTCACCCCCCGCCGCCTGAAGGTGCGTGCCGTGCGCGAGGCGATCACGGCGAGCGATATCCTGCTCTGCGACGCCAATCTGCCCGATGACACGCTGAAGGCGCTCGGCCTTGTCGCCCGCGCCTGCGAAAAGCCGCTCGCGGCTATCGCCATTTCGCCCGCCAAGGCGGTGAAGCTGAAGGAGGCGCTCGGCGATATCGACATTCTCTTCATGAACGAGGCGGAGGCCCGCGCCCTGACCGGCGAGACGGCGGCTGACGTCCGCGAGTGGCCAGGCATTCTGCGCAGGGCCGGGCTTGCCGGCGGCGTCGTCACCCGTGGCGCCAGCGAAGTGGTGGCCTTCAGCGAGACCGAAACGGCGATCCTCCACCCGCCCCTCATCCATGATGTAAAGGACGTGACCGGCGCGGGTGACGCCATGGCTTCCGGTTACCTTGCCGCCATCGCCGAGGGAAAGACGATTGCGGAAGCCTTGAGGCAGGGTGCGGCTGCCGCCGCCATCACCGTGCAATCGCCCTTCGCCACCTCCCAGGACCTATCAAAAGACAGTGTCGAATCCATGTTGGGGCTTGTTCCCCAGGCCGAAATGCTGGCATGAACCCGCTTGTGTAAATTGGAACAAACGAAATGACCCGCCCCATCTCCCCGCTCCTTCCCATCGTCTATTCCCAGGAAGTCGCCGCCGCCAAGCAGCGCGGCGCGCCGATCGTCGCCCTTGAATCGACCATCATCACCCATGGCATGCCCTATCCCGGCAATATCGAGATGGCGGAAAGCGTCGAGCAGATCATCCGCGATCAGGGTGCGGTTCCGGCCACCATCGCCGTCATTCACGGCACCCTGCATATCGGCCTTGAGAAAGACCAGCTTGAGGCGCTCGCCCAGACCACCGATGCCATGAAGGTCTCGCGCGCCGATATCGCCTTCGCGATCGCCGAGCGCCGCACAGGCGCCACCACGGTTGCCGCCACCATGATCGCCGCCGCCCGCGCCGGCATCCGCGTTTTCGCCACCGGCGGCATCGGCGGGGTGCACAAGGGCGCTGAAGAGACCTTCGACATCTCCGCCGACCTGACCGAGCTGGCCAGGACGGGCGTGATCGTCGTCTGCGCCGGCGCCAAGGCGATCCTCGACATTCCGAAGACGCTGGAAGTTCTCGAAACCAATGGCGTGCCGGTTGTCACCTTCGGTTCTGAAGAATTCCCGGCCTTCTGGTCGCGCTCCTCCGGCCTGCCGAGCCCGCTCTCGCTGAACAGCCCGGCGGCGATCGCCAATTTCCAGGCGACCCGCGAACAGCTCGGCATCGAGGGCGGTATGCTGGTGGCCAATCCCGTGCCGGAAGAAGACGAAATCCCGCGCGAGGAGATGGAAATCTACATCAACCGCGCCATCTCCCATGCGGAGCGCGACGAGGTCACCGGCAAGGCGGTCACACCCTATCTGCTCGGCGATATCTTCCGCCTGACGGACGGCCGCAGCCTGGAGACCAATATCGCGCTGGTGCGCAACAATGCGCAGCTTGCGGCGGAGATCGCCGTGGCGCTGGACTAACCGCCGAGGTTGGGATCATCCTCAAGTTTGTGGGCAATGGTAGGGTTCGAAAACCTCTCATCCGTCATGCCGGACTAGATCCGGCATCCAGCCACCACGCGTCTGCGCCGTGAAAGAGTCTTTCGTGATCAAAGACTTGATCACGCTGGACCCCGGATCTGGTCCGGGGTGACGAATTGCGGATGATCCTACTTCGTCAAACGCCTCGGCGCGGGGGACATAGTAGTCAACAAAAAAGCCCGGAAAGCTTGCGCTCTCCGGGCCTTTGTTTTCCTGCCAGAACCCGGTCAGTTCTGCGCGACCGGCTTCACCAGCGGTGTCACGCGGCGGATGGTGACGCGGCGGTTCTGCTGCTCCGGGCCGAGCGTCTGGACCTTCAGGTAACGCTCGCCATAGCCCTGCGTCGCGAGGTTTTCCGGCGGGATGCCGTAGACATCGGTCAGCACGTTGGCAACGGAAGCGGCACGCTCGTCGGAAAGAACGAGGTTGCTTTCATCAGAACCCACGGCATCGGTATGGCCTTCGATCAGGAAGGTTTCGGCCGGGTTCTTTTCCAGCGCCTTGTTGATCGCGTCAGCCACCTTGCGCAGCGAACGGGCCTGCGCCATCGGAATTTCGGCGCTGCCGGTGGCAAAGGTGATCGTATCGAGGTCGATACGGCGCACCTTGTCGCGGATACGGGCCGAATACCGTACCTCGTCCAGCGAATAGACCCGCTCCACCGGCTCGACCGGCGGCTGCTCGAGGAAGCGGTAATAATCGCGGTCCGGATCGCTCGAGGTATCGATGATGTAGTCGCGGACGGGGATGCGCAGACGCATCGGCGGCAGGTCGAGGCCCGGATCACGATAGACATAATCGCGGTCCGGATCGTCCATCAGTTCCGGTGCGTAGAACAGCACATATTCCCGGCCGCGATCGTCGATGCGCGAGCGCTGGATCACGTCGCCATAACGGTTGCGGATCGTCACCACCTGCGTACCGTCACGGCGCTCCACGGTTTCGCGGACCCGGCCGCCCGGCAGACGCTCGTAATAGGGCTCGCCGCCATCGCGGATGAAGCGCTGGTTGTCATCGCCACGCACCACGACACGGTCGCCGAACTGCAGGATGATCGGCGCATCGCGATCACGATCCCGGTCGCGCGGGCGGCCTTCACGTGGCTGCCATTCGCGCACGCCTTCCGGCCGCTCATATTGCGGACGGCGGTCGATGCGCTCACCCTGCTGGGAGGTGATCGCCTCCATTTTCACAGGCGGCGGCGGGGTCTTGCCTTCGGCGGCACCGGCGCGCTGCGCCTCGGCGTCGGAGGTCGGAACCTTCACGTCACCGGCCTGTTCGCGCTCGCGGCGGCGTTGCTCACGGGCCTGATTGTTGCCGGAGCGTTCCACTTCCTTGTCGCTGTCGAGAACGGCCGCGCCCTTGTCGACCGGCAGAATGACGGTATCGGCGGTCTTGGACGGGTCCTTGGCAACCGCCTTGGCCTTGTCCAGCTCCTCCTTCGTCATCGGCGGCGCTTCCGTCTGCGGAACGGCGACCTGATTGGGAACGGGCTCGCCGGCAGGCGCCTGCCCGGTGGCAGCACCGCTCGGCGGAGGTGTCGGAGTACCCGGCAGCGGCGCTGCCGGCTCCGTCCTGCCCTGCCCTTCGGCCGGTTTTTCGGAAGGCTGCTGGCCCGGCGCAGGGTTAGGCTGGGCCTCCGGTGCCGGCGGACGCGCAGGGGTCGGCGCTTCCGTCGGAACAGGAGCTTCCTTCGCGGCGGGCTCGGGGGCTGCGGGCTTCTTCTCCGGAACGGCCTTTTCGGCCGGCTCGGACGCCTTCTCCTCTACCTGCGGCTTTTTCTCCGGCGTCGGTTTGGCGGGCTGTTCGGCATTTTCAGGGCGAGCGGCAGGCTGCTCGGCGGCAGGCTCCTTCGCGCGTTCCTTGCGCGGACGCTGCTCACCCTCGCCTGCTGGCTGCTCTGCACGCTCCGGCTTGCGGGGGCGCTCCTTCGGCTGCTGTTCGGCCGGCGCGGCCTCGGGAGCAGCTTCGGGCGCCGCCTCCGGGCGCTGGCGGGCGGGGCGCTGTTCGCCTTCGCCCTGCGGCTCCTGCGCGCGCTCGGCGCGGCGCGGGCGCTCCTGTGGCTGTTCGGTCGGTGCGGGCTCCGGGCGGGCTTCGCGCTGCTGCGGCTCCCGCTGGGGTTCCGGCTGCGCTTCGCGCTGGGGTTCCCGCTGTGGCTCGGGGCGCGGTTCGGCGGGTGCAGCTTCCGGCTTCGGCTCGGGCGGGCGTTCACGCGGCGGTTCCGGTGCCTGCTCCTGTTTCTGCGGCTCGGCCTGGGGCTGCGCCTCCTCAACCTGCTTGCGCTGTTTGCGCAGAAGCTCTTCCGGGTTCTGTTCCTCCGCGGCCTGCCCTTCCGGCTGCGCCTGCGCCAGAATCAGCGGGGTCTGGGGCATCTGCGTCTGCGCCCGTGCGGCTCCGGCAAAACCGGCAGCTGCCGGCTCCACCGCAATCGCCAGCGACATGAGGGGGAAAACCACCCCCGTCAGCAATGTGTTCTTCTTCAGCATCGGTGCTTCCTCATCTGCCATTATTGGTCGCTTGTCTCGCGACATCTTGAATCCGGCTGCGCATGCAGGCGCTGGTCAACGCCTTACACACGCTTCGGTTCCCATGATGGACAAAGCCTTCTGTACCGGAAATGAACAGATCAAGGCGTTTTCGTGAAAGCTCTGCGGCACAATCGCGGTCACTAATATTGCAGTTGCATTTTTTGACCAACCGGACGAATAATTGCCTCGCGCAGAAGCGCCATGGACAGCAAGAACACCCTGTCGCGCCTGCGCTCATGGCATCCGCACTGAAAATAACAACAGACTGCGGATGAACGACCAAAAGAGAGGATCGAAATGCCTATTTCCACCCGTCTGCTTGCAGCCGTCTCGATTGCCGCCATCTCGCTGTTTTCCGGCGCAGCCCTCGCACAGGACAAGATCGTCATCGGCACCGAAGGCGCCTACCCGCCCTTCAACAACCTAGAAGCCGACGGCACGCTGACCGGCTTCGACATCGACATCGCCAAGGCGCTGTGCGAACAAATGAAGGCCGAGTGCACCTTCGTCACCAATGACTGGGACGGCATCATCCCCGCCCTGCAGGCCAAGAAGTTCGACGCCATCATCGCGTCCATGTCGATCACGCCCGAGCGTCTCGAGAAGGTCGACTTCTCCAAGAAATATTACAACACGCCGCCAGCCATCGCCGTGCCGAAGGATTCGCCGATCAAGTCCCTCGACGATCTGAAAGGCAAGTCGCTCGGCGCCCAGGGTTCCACCACCCACTCCAACTATGCTGAAAAGCACTTCCCCGATGCCGACGTGAAGATGTATCCGACCGCCGATGAATATAAGCTCGATATCGCCAATGGCCGCATCGACGCCGTCATCGACGATATCGTCGTGCTTTCGGAATGGCTGAAGACGGATGCCGGCGCCTGCTGCAAGATCCTGACGCCGCTCAAGGTCGATGTCGAAATCAACGGCAATGGCGCGGGCATTGCGGTCCGCAAGGGTGATACGGCGCTCGCCGACAAGTTCACCGCCGCCATCGCCGGTATCCGCGCCAGCGGCAAGTACCAGGAGATCAACAAAAAATACTTCGATTTCGACGTTTACGGCGAGTAAGCCCGTTCGATCTGTTGAAATCTGGTGGCGGAAGGCTTGCCCTTCCGCCATTTTTGTTTGAAAACGTCACCATAACAATCACGGCGGCTTAAGACCGCGGGGGAAAACTGGCATGAGCGGAGCATTTTCCGCCATAGGTGCGTTCTGGACCTATGTCTCGACAATTCTCGACCCCTTCTGCGGTCCGGTCGGTCTCTTCTCGCTTTTCGGAAACGGCACCCTTGTTGCGTGTGGCGATGCGGGCTGGGGCGATGAAATCGCCTTCGGCGTCAAGGTCACGATCTCGCTGGCGCTTGCGACATTGCCTGTCGGCCTGCTGATCGGCTTCCTCATCGCGCTTGCGGCGCAATCAGAAGAAAAGTCGCTGCGGCTGGCAACCGGCATCTACACAACCATCTTCCGCGGCCTGCCGGAACTGCTGACGCTCTTCATCGTCTATTACGGCATTCAGATGCTGCTGCAGTCGGCCGCAGGGTATGTCGGCATTACCGGTCCGGTCGAGATCAACGCCTTCGTGGCCGGCATGGTCGCGCTATCGGTGGTGTTTTCATCCTATGCCTCCGAAGTGCTGCTCTCCGCCTTCAAGGCCATTCCCAAGGGCCAATATGAGGCGGGCCATGCGCTTGGCCTGTCGCGCGGCCGCACCATGGTGCTCATCATCATCCCGCAACTGGTCAGGATCGCCCTGCCCGGCATGACAAACCTCTGGGTCATCCTGCTGAAGGACACCTCCTACGTCTCGATCATCGGCCTTGCCGATATCGTCCGCCAGACCGGCATCGCCGCCCGCGTCAGCAAGGAAGCCTTCTTCTTCTACGGCATCGCCTGCCTGCTCTATCTCATCCTCGCGCTTCTCTCCTCCATCGGGATCGGCTTCATCGATCGCTGGTCGCGCAAGTCGGAGGCACGCCGATGAGCCATATCAAGGAACTTCTTCCGCCGCGCCCGGCACCGGCCATTGCCGACAAGCCGCTCAACATATCGCGCATCGTCGGCATCGCCGTCATCACGCTCTGGCTATTGCTCGCCGCCGGGTTGATCTTCGCCATGATCGAAGGTTGGGACTGGGCGAAATTCGAACGTTACGGCCCGCGTTATATAGACGGCCTCATCACCACCATCACGCTGGTCGGCAGTTCGATCATTCTCGGCGCCATTCTTTCGGTGCCGATCGCCTTTGCCCGCATGTCGCAAAATCGCGTCCTCGGCGCGCTGGCCTATGCCTATGTCTACGTCTTCCGCAGCACGCCGCTTCTGGCCCAGCTTTTCCTGATCTATTACGGCCTCGGCAGCTTCCGCCCGCAACTGGAAGCCGTGGGTCTGTGGTGGTTCTTCCGTGAAGCCTGGTATTGCGGCCTGCTGTCGCTGACCCTCAACACCGCCGCCTATCAGGCCGAAATCCTGCGCGGCGCGATCCGCAGCGTGCCGCTCGGCCAGCATGAGGGCGCCGCCTCGCTCGGCATTTCGAAATTCATCACCTTCCGCAAGGTCATCCTGCCGCAGGCGCTGATCGTCGCGCTGCGCCCCTATGGCAACGAGATCATCCTGATGATCAAGGGTTCGGCGGTGGTCTCCATCGTCACGGTCTTCGATCTGATGGGCCAGACCCGCTACGCCTTTTCCCGCACATTCGACTATCAGGCCTATCTCTGGGCCGCGATCTTCTACCTGACGATCGTCGAAACGCTGCGGCATGTCTGGGCATGGCTGGAAGCCCGCCTGACACGCCACCTCAAGCGTTAATCAAAAAGCTGGCAGCACTCATCAACGAAGGCTGCCAACAATTTGAAAAATATAACAAATTTGTGACGCATCCATGACTTTGGCAAGGTTGGATTAACCCTGCCGTGTTCCCATCTCAGATACAGCGGCAATGCTGTGATCGGCAATCATGGAAACGGGAACCGCCGTCATGAACAAGGACATGGAAATGATGCTGAGAGGCTACGGCCTCACCACCGCCCAGATATTCTATCACCTGCCGGACCACCCGCTGGTTCTGCAGACCTATGTCTGGCAAGACTACGATCTGGCCCCGGACTTCCCCGAAATGCACGGCTTCCTCAAATTCTGGCAGGAAAAGCTGGACGGTCCTTTGCACTCCGTCCGCTACGTGCACCGGCAGGTCATCTCGGCGCAGGAATGGCGCGCGCTCAAAGGGGAGTTCATCATCCACTGAGCTGCCACGCCACATAAACATTGCGCCCGTCCCCGATGCGGCTTACAGCAAACCTCAACTGAAGACGCTGACGGATAAGGCACGATGACGAAGAACCAGAAAATCGACGAAGAGGCGCTTGCCGAGGCCTATAACCGCGCGCTCGCGCTTGAAAAAGCCGGCGATGTGGACGCGGCGGTGAAGGCCTATGAAGAGGTTCTGGCCATCGATCCGGACGATCACGGCGGCGCGGCCGTGCGCATCGCCGCCATGGGCCGCGGCGAGACCCCGCCGAAAGCGCCGGACGCCTATGTCGAAACCCTGTTCGACCAGCACGCCGAAGCCTTCGAGGATATCCTTGTCGAACAGCTCGGTTATGCCGTGCCGATGATGGTGCGCCAGCGGCTGCAGACGCTGAAACTCGGTCCCTTCAAGCGCCTGCTCGACCTTGGCTGCGGCACCGGTCTCACCGGCGAAGCGCTGCGCGATATGGCCGACGATATCACCGGCATCGATATTTCCGAAAACATGGTCGAGATCGCCCATGAGAAGGACCTCTACGAAACGCTCTACGTCGCCGAAGCCGAGGATTTTCTCGAGGACAATGACGACGAACCCTTCGACATCATCACCGCAACCGATGTGCTGCCTTATCTCGGCGCGCTGGAACCGCTGTTTTTCGGCGCCGCCGAAAACCTCAATGCCGGCGGCCTGCTGATCTTCTCATCGGAAACCCTGCCCGAAGCGACCATGGCCGGACGCCCATACATGGTCGGCCCGCATCAGCGTTTCGCCCATGCAGAAACCTATGTTCGCGAAAGACTGGCCGCGACCGGTTTCGAGGTTCTCGAAGTGACCGACATCAATGTGCGCATGCAGGACGGCAATCCGACACCCGGCCACCTGGTGATTGCCAAGCTCAAGGGCTGATGCGACATAGGAGGCTTGTGCCCTCGACGTTTCGGCAGTTTTCTTCTCCCCGACGGGGAGAAGAAACAAGCGGGACATGCTCGCCCTGCGTTTAAGGAACATTGCTGAATCAACCTCTCAGCAACACCCGCCAGCAGATTGAAGAGACTCATCTTTCCCGCCCTCTCAACTCGCCTTCGGCCGCCAGACGATATCCGCCACGTTGAGTTTCTTCGGCACGATCTTCAGATCGTAGAACTCATCGGCAAGCGCCTGCTGATAGGCGATGGCCTCATCCTGAACCAGCGAGACCCGCCCGAGATCGGCTCCGGGGCGCGTCAGCGAGACCTTGATGACATCTTCCGGGACGCCGGTGATGGCCGCCAGTGATTTCGCGGTATCGTCAACAGTCGACTGCGCCCTCGCCCCGACATTCGCCAGTTCCTTGAGGATCAGCGGCACGAGATCCGGATTGGCCTCCACGAAATCGCCATTGGCAAGGAAATAGCTCCAGGGATCGACGATGCCTTCGGCGGTCGAAAGAACCCGCGTCGTCGGCTCCTTTTCCGCCACGGCGAAATAGGGATCCCAGATCGACCAGGCATCGATACTACCGCTGCGGAAGGCGGCGGCCGCATCCGGTGGGGCAAGATCGACGGGCGTGATGTCGTTCAACGTCAGCCCCGCCTTTCGAAGCGCCTTGACGGTGACATTATGGGCGCTGGAACCACGCTTGAAGGCGACCTTCCTGCCCTTCAAATCCTCCAGCGTTTTCAGCGGTGAGTTCTTCTGCACGAGGATTGCCGATCCGCCGGCCGCCGCCTTGTAGGTGCCGACATAACGCAGATTGCCACCGGCCGCCTGCGCAAAAAGCGGCGGCACATCGCCGGTCGGACCGATGTCCAGCGCGCCGGCGCCCAGCGCCTCGAGAAGTGGCGGACCGGAAGAAAACTCCGACCATTTGACCTCGATGCCTCGATCCTTGAGGAGCGCTTCGAGCGCACCCTGGCTTTTTGCGAGCGCGATCACGCCATTCTTCTGCCAGCCGATCCGCAATGTGGTTGTCGCAGCACCTGCCCGCCTTACATGCGGCAAAAATACCGCGCCCGCCGCCCCCGCAATCAGTCCCAATGTTCCGCGTCGTGTGAGCATATGGATATCCCTCGCTGTTGCCATGTTTCGACATCAAAAGCGTAGATATTCGAGAGATTTTATCAAAATCCCGCTTTGCGCGAAGGCGACGCGAAGAGAACTGGATATGCAAATTTACCCCTGCTGGCGGAATAAGATTGTCGCGCCGCATGAAACCGCCCTGACCGCGCCCGCCACGGCGGGAAGCAGGTGGCGGGCCCGTCTGCTCGCACAACCTCGGTCCCAAACGAAAAATGCCCTCCCCGGCAGCGGAAAGGGCATTGCTCAAAGGCATGATGGGGCGGGGATCACTCCTCGCCGGACTTCGGATTATCCAGCAGCATGTAATCGAGCGGCAGTTCCGTCGTATATTTGATCTGCTCCATCGCGAAGGCGGAGGACACATCGCGAATTTCGATCTTGGCGATCATCCGCTTGTAGAAAGCGTCATAGGCCGCAATGTCAGGCACGACGACGCGCAGCAGATAATCGACATCACCACTCATGCGGTAAAATTCGACGACTTCCGGAAATTCGGACACCACCTCGGAGAAACGCTTCAGCCACTCGATGGAATGGGAGGCGGTGCGGATGGAGACGAAAACCGTGACCTTGGTGTTGACCTTGCCCGGATCAAGCAACGCCACGCGCCGGCGGATGACGCCGTCCTCCTCCATCTTCTGGATACGCCGCCAACAGGGCGTGGTGGAAAGGCCGACCTTTTTCGCCAGATCAGCGACAGCCAGCGTGGAATCCTCTTGCAGAATGCGCAAAATCTTACGGTCAAGGCGATCCAATGCGTCTATCCTCCTGAATTAATTTCCTTTCAATACACTAATTTTCACAGAAAAACAGAAAATTGTTTCAATAAAGCCGCATTTCCACATGTTGCCGCAGAACCGGAAGCAGCTCCTGCGTGAACCACGGGTTCTTTTTCAGCCAGCCGGTATTGCGCCAGCTTGGATGCGGCAGGGGGAAAATGCCGGGGCCGGAATTGGCATGCAGATAGCTGCGCCAGTCCTGCACGGTCGCGGTCATGGTCCTGCGCCGCCTTTCGCCCAGGTGAAACGCCTGCGCATATTGGCCGACGGCAAGGATAAGCTCCACCTGCGGCATCGCCGCCATCACCCGCTCACGCCATGAAGGCGCACATTCGCGCCGTGGCGGCAGATCGCTGCCCTTGTCGTCATAACCGGGAAAACAGAAACCCATGGGCACGATGGCGAAATGGTTCGGATCGTAAAACGTCTCCCGGTCGACATTCAGCCATTGCCGCAGCCTGTCGCCGGAAGCGTCGTTGAAGGGCAATCCGGTTTCATGAACGCGCAGCCCCGGCGCCTGCCCGGCAATCAGGATGCGGGCCTTCCCCGACAGGATGACCACGGGCCGCGGTTCATGCGGCAATCGGTCGGCCATTCCCCTGAACGGCATGTCGCGACAGATGCGACAGCGGGCAATCTCGCCCCGCAGCGCGTCCAGCCCATCATCGGAGCCCGGCATGGATCGATCCGCCTCAGCCATGCGACCATCCCAGAAGATGGCGGATGATGGTCAGGAAGCCGGCCGCCGGTGTTTCGATATCCGCCGCGCGGTGCTCACGCCGCCATTCGGAAGGCTTTTCGAACTCTCCCGCCCATATGCCGCGCGCTTCCCGCCGCGCAGCCGCCTGTTCCGCGGAAAACTGGAAATAACCCGAGGCAACGGCAAAGCCTGACGACACCATTTCGGCCGAAACATCCCTGCCCCCGGCGGAACAATAAACGAGCAGCCGCCCGTAACGGTCCCTCGAACTGCCGGAACAGGAGAAATTCCCGGACGCGACCAGCCGTTGCAGAACCTGGCGGGCTTCCTGCCCGCAGGGCCAGGTTTCGGCCCCCCGCAGGCATGTCTGCGACAGTTCCGGCGCATCAATGCCGAGCAGGCGGAATCTGTCCTCGCCCTTTGACAGCGTATCGCCATCGATCACGAAGAAGCGGCCATCATAAGTCTCGCTATTGATCTGGTCGAGCTTGGCGGCAATGAGGATGCCCAGGAAAACCGCGGCAAGGAAAAGCCCGCCGTCGCGGAACCCGGAAAAACCCCTGCGCCTGCCTCCGTTTCGTCCCATGTAACAACAAACCCTTGTCAGAAATGGCAAACAAATCCTTTCACGGCAGCATCTTCTTAAGATTTTACGCGTAGCCTGCAAGCGTTCATGTCACCCCGCGTTGTAACAATGAGTAAAAGCGTCAGCACGTCTACCGACAAGATCATCGTCGACCGGTCGAAGAAACATCGCAACAAGGCGGTTTTCGACACGGTGAAGACGACGCGGGAACGCCTGCAGCAAGGTGCAGGCGCAAGCGACGCCTATGAACGCGAAATGCTGACCATGCACATCGCCGAAGCCCTTCAGGGCGCGATGATCATGCCGCTCTTCATTGTACTTGCCTCCATCATCGGTCTCTACATCACCCGCGACATAGGGCTGATCATCTGGTCGCTGATCGCGCTAAGCTTCCACGCCATGTCACTGGTGCTGGCCAAACGGGCCGCAAAGCAGGACATCACGGCCGAAAATCTCCAGCACTGGAAAAACCTCTTCCTTGGCATGCAGATCCTCATCGGCTGCGCCTGGGCCATGTTCGCACTGGCGGAACCGGCCCGCAACGACCCGACGCTCGTGCTTTTCTTCAAGGGTGCGACGCTGCTAATCGCACTTTCGCTCACCGCCATGGCCAATTTCATGCTGCGCCGGGCGACATTCATGACCTTTCTGCCGGTGCTGGCAGCGCTCTGCGTCACCTCCGCCTTTTCGCGCGACCCCTTCGATGTCGGTCTGGCGCTGATGTTCGGCATGGCGATCCTCTTCTGTCATCGCATCACCAGCCGGCTTTACCAGACCAGTATCAAGCTCCTGTCCTCCCAGACGGAAAAGGACGACCTGATCGCCGAACTCGAAGTCGCCAACTCGGTTTCGGACGAGGCGCGGCGGCGGGCGGAAGAGGCCAATCTGGCCAAATCACGCTTTCTCGCCTCCATGTCGCACGAGCTGCGCACGCCGCTCAACGCCATTCTCGGTTTCTCCGAGGTCATGTCGTCGGAGGTGCTCGGCCCACTCAACAATCCGCTCTACAAGGAATATTCCGGCGATATCCACCGCTCCGGCCAGCATCTGCTCGACCTCATCAACGAAATCCTCGACCTTTCGCGCATCGAGGCCGGCCGTTACGACCTGAACGAAGAAGCGATCTCGATGCTGGAAATCGCCGAGGATTGCATCGGCATGATCCAGCTTCGCGCCCGCGCCAAGAATATCAGGATTGCCCAGCAGTTCGAAAACAGCCTGCCGCAGGTCTGGGCTGACGAAAAATCGATCCGCCAGGTCATTCTCAACCTTCTCTCAAATGCCGTGAAATTCACGCCGCAGGGCGGTGAAATCCTTGTGAAAGCCGGCTGGACGGCGGGCGGCGGCCAATATGTGTCGATCAGGGATAACGGCCCCGGCATTCCCGAAGACGAAATTCCCGTGGTGCTGTCGGCCTTCGGTCAGGGATCGATCGCCATCAAGAGCGCCGAACAGGGAACCGGGCTTGGCCTGCCCATCGTTCAGGCCATTCTCGCCAAGCATGACGGCCAGTTCATCCTGAAATCGAAGCTGCGCGAAGGCACCGAAGGCATCGCCATCCTGCCGGCAAAACGCGTGTTGCAGAGCCTGCCGGCCGTGGAGGAAACCCACGCGATCCAGCCGCGCCGCCGGTCCTTCGCATAAGGGCTCAAAGCCTCAGAAGAACAGCGTCGTTACCAGCGAATAAAGCACGAAAAATCCGTTCGCCATCAACAGGCAGAAAACGGCGAAGGAGCCGAGATCCTTGGCATGTCGCCCGACCGAGGAAATTTCCGGTGAGATGCGATCCACCAGCTCCTCGATTGCCGTATTGAGCGCCTCGACCGCAAACAGCAGCAACATCAGCACAGTGAAGACGAGAAGATGCGCAAAGGGCGCAGCGACGATGAGAAGCAGGCCAAGCCCGACGCCGAAAGCCAGAACCTCATGCCGGAACGCCGCTTCCTGCCACAGCCGGCCCAGCCCCTGCACGGAATAGCGGGCGGCGGCGAAAAGATGCCGCCAGCCTTTTTCCTTGCGGAATGCCGGTTCGGTTTGCTTCTTTTGCGGCGTCGCGTCCATCTTCGGCCTCAATGATCGGTACGGGGGCTGATGCGGGTGTCCACACCCGCCGCTTCGAAAGTCGCCATGCCGGAATGGCAGGCCGCGGCAGCCTTGACGATGCCGGCGGCCAGTGCCGCACCGGTGCCTTCGCCCAGCCGCATGCCAAGCGCCAGAAGCGGCGTCTTGCCAAGCTTTTCGACAGCGGCCAGATGGCCGGGCTCACCCGAGACATGGCCGATCAGGCAATGATCGAGCGCCGAAGGATTGGCGGCTTTCAGGAGAGCCGCAGCGGCGGTTGCCACATAACCGTCGATCAGCACGGGAATACGCTGCACGCGCGCCGCGAGGATAGCACCGGCAATTGCCGCAATCTCACGTCCGCCAAGGCGGCGCATGATTTCCAGCGGATCGGACAGGTGGTCCTTGTGGAACTCCACAGCGGCCTTCACCGCCGCGATCTTGCGGGCCATGACCTCGCCTTCCGAACCGGTGCCGGGACCGGTCCATTCTTCCGCCGTGCCGCCGTAAAGCGCCAGATTGATCGCCGCCGCAATTGTGGTGTTGCCAATGCCCATTTCACCGACGCAGAGAAGATCGGTTCCACCGGCAATCGCTTCCATGCCGAAGGCCATGGTCGCCGCACAGTCGCGCTCCGAAAGGGCCGGTTCGCAGGTGATGTCGCCGGTCGGATAATCAAGCGCCAGATCGAATATCTTCAGGCCGAGATCGTTGGCGACGCAGATCTGGTTGATCGCCGCACCGCCGGCCGCGAAATTCTCCACCATCTGCTGGGTCACGGAAGTCGGATAGGGCGTAACACCATGACGGGTGACACCATGATTGCCGGCAAAAATCGCCACCAGCGGACGCGTGACGGCGGGCGAACGGCCTGACCACGCGGCCAGCCACATGGCGATTTCCTCAAGGCGGCCGAGCGAACCGGCAGGCTTGGTCAGCTGCGCATTACGCTCCTTGGCCGCCACCAGCGCATGCGTATCCGGGCCGGGAAGCTCACGCAACAACGCGCGAAAATCGTCGAAGGGCAATCCGCTCATGCTCATGGTGTCGGTCTCTTTCATAGCCGGGTTGGCTTTCGCATCGGCTCATGCGTCCGGAAACTTGTGTTTTCCGGCAAATCGGTCTTTGTTGCGCCTCTCATAATCGCGGATGCGCCGCGGAACAACCGGAAATGCAAGTGCAGCAACGGAGAGAGCATGAAGGCCGGGGATTTTATAACAGATGTCATGCATTCCGTTGCCTTTCTCAGCCGCCTGCCCGTCCCTTCACGGTTTTTCAAAGATGCCGATGGCGAGTCGATGCGCCGCACCGCCCGCGCCTTTCCCGCCGCCGGCCTCCTGATCGCCCTGCCCGCGGCTTTTCTGGTGGTGATTTTCGCCTCCTTCGATGCCTCGCCGCAACTCACCGGCTGGCTCGCCATCGCCCTCACGGCGCTTTTGACGGGTGCGCTGCATGAGGATGGACTGGCCGATATGGCCGATGGTTTCGGCGCAGGCAAGGACAAGGCACGCACGCTTGAGATCATGAAGGACAGCCGCATCGGCAGCTATGGCACCATCGCCATGGTGCTGTCCTTTGCCCTGCGCGCCACCGCACTCGCCTCGTTGATCGAGACACTTCCCGCTAAAACTGCCGCCGCCGGCCTGATCGCCGCACTTGTCCTGAGCCGTGCGCTGATGGTGTGGCACTGGCAGGCCCTGCCCGCCGCCAAAACCTCCGGCATTGCCGCCGGCGCCGGCCAACCCGGCGAAACCGAGCGCAATATTGCCCTGGCGATCGGGCTACTGGTCTTCATCCTCTTCACGCTGCACGCTTTGCCTCTTCTGTCGATTGCACTTGCGCTCGCGGCAGCCATTCTGGCCACCGTGCTGTTCGGCCGGCTGTGCGACAGGAAGATCGGTGGCCATACCGGCGATACCATCGGCGCCTGCCAGCAGATCACGGAGATCGTTACTCTCGTCGCCCTTGCCCTTGCGGCGTAACGGCCTGATATAGATCATCATGGAAACACCCTGCATCCATATCTGCCGCCTCGATGCGACCAACAGCCTCTGCATCGGCTGCGGCCGCACGCTGGATGAAATCGGCGGCTGGGCAGGCTATGGCGACGAGAAGCGCCGCGCGCTCATGCAGGCGCTGCCGCAAAGACTGGAAAATTTGAGAAAGACCGCCAAGGAGACGCATACCGCATGAACAGGCTGACCATCGTTCTCCTTGTCCTCGCCGTGGGCCTCGGCCTGCTTCTCATCAATCACGATGGTGGCCGCACACTCGGTATCGATAATGACCAGTTCGCCCACGTTCTTTATCTTCTGCCCATCGCCGGCCTCCTGTCCGCAGGCATTCTGGCGGGAAGACGCGGCAGCTTCGGCACCGTCATCCGCCAGCTCGCCGTCTGGCTCGTCATCATCCTCGGCCTCGTGTCGCTCTATCTCTATCGCTACGACCTGCAATCCTTCGGCGACAGGCTGCTCGGCGGCCTGATGCCCGGCCGCGCCGTGGTGGTGACGACGGCTGGCGGCGAACAGGAAATCGTGCTGCATAAATCGATGAGCGGCCATTTCGAGGCAAATGTGAGCGTCGAAGGCAAAACGATCCACATGCTGGTCGATACCGGCGCAAGCTCCGTGGTGCTCGCCAACGCGGATGCGGCCGCAATCGGCATCGACACGACAGGCCTGCGTTATACCGTACCGGTCATGACCGCAAACGGCCGCACGGCGGCAGCGCCAGTCACCCTGTCGGAAATCGGCATAGGCCCAATCGTGCGCCGCAACATCCCCGCCCTCGTCGCCCAGGACGGCCAACTGGGCCAGAGCCTGCTCGGCATGAGCTTTCTGTCGACGCTCGGTTCGCTGCAGATGCAGACGGACGAATTGCGGTTGCGGGATCGATAGACCCCAGGGATCAGGACCCTGCCGTGGCACTCTCGCACTGCTCACCGGCGCCGGAAAGGAAATACCCCATTCCGCGCGCAACCGGGATGTTCTTTTCACGCCGACCGGTCGTCGCAGAGCGTTGCCCCCTTGATTCCTTCCCATTTGATAATTTATGTTGGTGATGTTCTCAGGGCGGGGTGCAATTCCCCACCGGCGGTATCGGGATTTTTCCCGGAGCCCGCGAGCGCTTCCGGTCTCCAAAGCCGGAAGGTCAGCAGATCCGGTGAGAGGCCGGAGCCGACGGTATAGTCCGGATGGAAGAGGACAAGGCATAAGACGCCCGCGCGTGAGCGGGCTTCGCATTGCATTGTTCGCCCAAGGGATATTTGGCGCTTCTTGAAGCGCGAAAATGCCGCAAAACGGCATAACCCCTTGAAAGGCTTGAAATAGAATGACCATTGCTAAAATTGAAGACGCGATCGACGCCATTTCCCGTGGCGAGATGGTGATTGTGGTTGACGATGAAGACCGCGAAAACGAAGGCGATATCATCGCCGCTTCCGACAGCATCACTCCGCAGCAGATCGCTTTCATGATGAACCATGCGCGCGGGCTGGTCTGCGTCGCCATGCCGGGTGAGCGCCTGGATGCGCTCGACATTCCGCTGATGGTGTCGCGCAACACCGAATCCCTCAAGACGGCCTTCACCGTCTCGGTGGACTATATTCCGGGCACCACGACAGGCATTTCCGCCGCCGACCGGGCGGAGACAGTGCGTGCGCTGGTGTCGGAGGGTTCGCGCCCGGAAGACTTCGCCCGTCCCGGCCACATCTTCCCGCTGCGCGCCAATCCGCAGGGCGTTCTCGGCCGCACCGGCCACACGGAAGCCGCCGTGGACCTCTGCCGTCTTGCCGGGAAATTCCCGTCCGGCACCATCTGCGAAGTTGCCAATGACGACGGCACCATGGCCCGCCTGCCCCAGCTCGAAGTCTTCGCCGAACGCCACGGCCTGCTCGTCGTGACGATCAAGGACCTCGTTGCTTACCTCAAGGGCGAGGTTGTCGAGGAAGTGGCGCAGAAGCAGGTTGCGTGAGCTGCTGCTCGTGTTGTGAATACGAAAACGCCCGGCGCAAGCCGGGCGTGATGCTTGTGAAACCGTCTGGCTTCTCTTCTTCCGTCATGCCGGACTTGATCCGGCATCCAGCCACGGCGCGTCTGCGCCGTGAGAAGAGTCTTTTGCGATCAAAGACTTGATCGCACTGGACCCCGGATCAAGTCCGGGGTGACGGAGGGAAAAAGCCGCGTCAACCTGACCCATAGGTCTGGCGCGCCCTATCATCCACCTCAGCGCTACCGCGTCGAAAACCCTACCAGCAGCAGAAACCGCCATCCACTAGCAGATCCACGCCCGTCACGAAGCTCGCCGCATCTGACAGCAGGAAGATCGCCGGGCCGACCATTTCATCGACGCCTGCCATGCGCTGCATCGGCGTCTGTTCTTCGAACAGCTTGGTCTGATGCACCATCTCCGGCCGCGTATTCATCGGCGTTGCGGTGTAACCCGGCGAGATGGTGTTGACGCGAATGCCGCGCCCCACCCACTCCATCGCCATGGATTTCGACATGTGGATGACGCCGGCCTTCGAGGCGTTGTAATGGCACTGCATCAGCCCGCGATTGACGATGACGCCGGACATGGAGGCGATGTTGACGATTGCACCACGGCCGTTCTTCAGCATGGCATTGGCTTCCGCCTGGCAGGAGAGGAAAACGCCCTTCAGGTTGATGTCCATCATCGTCTGGAACTGGCTTTCCTCCATCTCCTCGGCCGGATTGGCATTGGCGATACCAGCCGCATTGACGGCAAGTGAAAGCGCGCCAAGCTCGGCCTCAGTACGCGCAACCGCTTCAGTCAATGCCTGCTTGCTGGTGACGTCAGCCGCAATCTGGATCGACTTGCGTCCGGCCTTTGCAATAAAATCGGCGGTCTGCGCCAGACCGTCATCGGTGCGGCGATCAAGCAGCGCGACATTGGCGCCGGACTGGGCAAGCCCCATGGCGATCCGCTGGCCGATGCCGGAACCGGCGCCGGTGACAAGCGCCACCTGGCCGGAAAGATCGAACAGTTTCGGCGCGTTGAGCGTGATGGTGGACATCGGTATTTCCTTCTTCAGATGGTAGCCAGTTCCATGACCGAAACGTCGTTTGCTTCGTCACGGTTGAGGATGCCGGCCTGTTTTCCCTGCGCGAGCACGAGGATGCGGTTCGATACGCCCAGCACCTCTTCCAGATCGGAACTGACGACGATGACGGCCACGCCGCTTTTCGCCAGACCGACGATAATATCGTAAATGCCCGCGCGTGCGCCGACATCGATGCCGCGGGTCGGCTCGTCCAGCACCACCACGCGCGGATTGCGGGCAAGCCATTTGGCAATGACCACCTTCTGCTGGTTGCCACCGGAAAGATCCGACGCCGGCTGTTCGCTGCGGCCCTTCACCCCGAATTTGGCGATGGCCTCCCTGGTAAAGGCGCGCTTGATGCGCGGCGTGATCCAGCCGGTGCCGACGCGGTCGAGATTGGCATAGATCAGGTTCTCGCCGATCTCGTGCTCCACCACCAGCCCCTGCAATTTGCGGTCTTCCGGCACCATGACGACGCCCTTGGCGATAGCATCCGCCGGGCTTTTCAGCGCCAGCACCTTGCCATCCAGCAGCACCTCACCCGCACTCGTCGGGTCGGCACCGGAAATCGCCCGCACCAGCTCGGTGCGTCCCGCGCCGATAAGACCGGCGATACCAAGAATTTCGCCGGCGCGAACGCCGAAGCTGATGTCGCGGAAGGCATTGGTCGCGCCGGTCAGCCCCTTGACCTCCAGCACCACCTTGTCCTGCGGTTCCGGCAACGCCGGGAACAGGCGCTCCAACGAGCGGCCGACCATGCTTTCAACGATGGTACGCACCGGCGTCGCGCTATCGGCAAATTCATGCACCCGCTCGCCGTCGCGCAACACGACGATGCGGTCGGTGATCTGTTTGATCTCTTCCATGCGGTGGGAAATATAGATGATGCCGACGCCCTCGGCGCGCAGCTTGCGCACCTGCTCGAACAGCGCCTGCGTTTCCGCACCGCCAAGCGCGGCCGTCGGCTCATCGAGGATCAGAAGTTTCGCATCCAGCGCCAGCGCCTTGGCGATTTCGATCAGCTGCTGGTTGGCGGTGGAAAGGCCGGCCACCTTGCGGGTGGCGGGAATGTGGAGATTGAGGCGCGCCAGCTGCTGCTGGGCTCTGCGCACCATCTCGGCGCGGTCGATAACGCCGTTCTTCATCAGCCAGCGGCCGATGAACACGTTCTCGGCAATGGAAAGCTCCGGCAGAAGCTTCAGCTCCTGGTGGATGAGCACGATACCCTTGTCGATCGCCTCGCGGGGCGATGCAGGCGAGTAAGGTTGTCCAAGCCATGTCATCTTGCCCTCGGACGGCTCACGCGAACCGGCGATGATACCTGACAGCGTGGACTTGCCCGCGCCGTTTTCACCCAGCAACGCCACCACTTCGCCCGGATAGACATCGAGATCGACGGCTTTCAGAACCTCAAGCGGACCATAACGTTTGCTGATGCCACGGAGCGAAAGAACCGGCTCGCGCATGACGGGACCTCCCAGGACACATAAGCAGCGGGAATGCCCAAGCCTTGCGTCCGAAATAACCTAAAGACAAACCAGTGAATGCCCCGCGCATCCCATGGGTCGCGCGGGGCAGCAGTATCAGGGATGGTTGGCGATGAAGCCTTCGACATTTTCCTTTGTCGTCAGCGTCGCATCGGAGAGCTGCACGGCCGGAACCTTCTCACCGCCGACGATCTTGACGGCCATTTCGACGGCCATGCGGCCCATCTTCTGGGTCTGCTGCGTTGCGGTCACATCGAAGACGCCGTTCTTCAGCGCCTCAAGGGCTGCCGTATCACCATCAAAGCCGCCAACGACGATCTTCTGCGAAGGGTTGGCGACCTTGATCGCCTGCGCCGCGCCGAGCGCCAGACCATCGGCCTGTGCAAAGACGATTGAAACATCCGGATTGGCCTGCAGCATGTTCTGCATGATCTGGAAGCCTTCATCCTGGCTCCACATGTTGGACCACTGTTCGGCAACAATCTTCACGCCGGAATTGGCGTTTACCGATTCCATGCAGCCCTTGGTGCGGTCCACTTCCGGTGTCGTGCCCTTCTGGCCATGGATGATGACCATCTTGCCCGAACCACCGGCCTGCTTGATGATGTAATCGCAAACCGCCTTGGCGGAGGCGACGGAATCGGTGGCAAGGAAGGTATCGCCCGGCGCGCCATCGGCATTGCGGTCGATGTTGATGACGGGAACGCCGGCCGCCTTGGCAAGCTTTACCGGTACGGTCGCAGCGGCGGCACCGGCCGGAATGTAGATCAACGCATCGATGTTCTGGGTCAGCAGATCCTGGATCTGGTTCACCTGCGTCGGGCCATCGCCCTTGGCGTCAACGGTGACGACGGCAATGCCGCGCGTCTTGGCTTCGGCTTCAACGGCCTGCTTGATCTGGTTGAAGAAGTTCGCCTGCAAATTGGCGACGGCAAGGCCAATCTTCTTGACTTCGGCGGCATTGGCCTGGCCGAGTGACATGGCGAGAAGGGCGGCGGATGTCAGCAGAATGCGTGAAAATTTCATGATTATTCCTCCATTTGTTGATTGTTGACCTTCGGGCAGATCAAACCTCCTCCCCTCCGGCCGTTTTTCACGCCTCCCATGCCGGGAGGGTCGTTTATTGCGCGGACGGCTCTTCGCCATCCGCAGGCAAATTCAGCTTCTGCGGCGACGCAAGGTTTCAGCGCCCACGGCCAGCACGATGACCACACCGATGATGACCTGCTGCAAAAAGGGAGAAACGTTGAGCAGATTGAGGCCATTGCGCAGCACGCCGATGATCAGCACGCCGATAAGTGTTCCGCCAATGCCGCCCGCACCGCCTGAAAGCGAGGTTCCGCCGATGACGACCGCCGCAATCGTATCCAGCTCGTAACCGAAGCCGCTGGAGGGCTGCACCGAGTCGAGACGTGCCGCAAGAACGATGCCGGCCAGACCCGCCAGAACCGCACAGGCGACATAAACGCAGATCGTCACCAGCGGCACGTTGATGCCGGCAAGACGCGCCACTTCCGGGTTGCCGCCAACGGCATAAACCGTGCGGCCTTCGGAGCGGAAACGCAGAAAAATCCAGGTAACAAGCACCACGATCAGCATCAGCAGCACGGTTGCGGTCAACACGCCGAAATGGCGCTCAATCGCCAGCATCATGAACCAGTCAGGAAAACCGACGATCTGCTGTCCATCGGTGATCATATTGGCGAGACCGCGCGCCACCGACATCATCGCCAGCGTGGCGATGAAAGCAGGCACCCGGAAGACCGTCACCAGAATACCGACCACGAGGCCGCAGGCGGCAGAAGCGACAAGCGCCAGCACGATGGCCAGGCCCATCGGCATGCCCGCGACATTGGCCGTCCAGCCCATGATCATCATCGACAGCGCCAGCACCGAGCCGACGGACAAATCGATGCCGCCGAGCAGGATCACGAAGGTCATGCCGACGGCCATGATGCCGAGCACGGTGATCTGGTCGAGAATGTTGAGCCCGTTTCGGAGCGACAGGAAGTTCTCGCTGGCGAAAGTCAAAAAGACACACAGCAGCAGCAGGCCCAAAAGCGGTCCGGTCGCACCACTCAGCCAGGCAAGCGGGCTCCTGGTGTGCGTGACCCCCTCATTGCGTTCAAGCGCGGACATGGCTCCTCCCGATGACTGTCTTGCATTTTTTAAACCGATTAGAATAATTATTCATCATCGGTGAAACATGCATAAGCCAGTTGAGAGAAGCTTGTCAATAGGGCTTTAATGGCAACGCCGATACTGCTTGGCGATAAACAATCCGCAATTCCATCTTGACAGAAACGCCATGTCTGCAATTATATAAATAGATGCATAAATATTCACACGCATGTTTTGAAGAGGATTCCATGCAGTCCCAGGAGCTAGAGCGCATTGCGCGCCAGATTCGCCTTCGCGACGTACAGGCTGTTTTTGAAGCGGGTGCGGGCCATGTCGGCGGCGAAATGTCGGCTATAGACATCATGACGGCCCTTTACTTCCGCGTCCTGCGCATCTGGCCGGATGATCCGAAGAATCCTGCCCGCGACCGCTTCGTGCTTTCCAAGGGCCATACGGCCTGCGCGCTTTATGTGACGCTGGCCAAGCGCGGTTTCATCCCGGAAGAGGAAATCTCGACCTTCCTGCAGCCGAATTCGCGCCTCAACGGCCATCCGAACTGTAACAAGGTGCCGGGTGTGGAAACCAATACCGGCCCGCTCGGTCACGGGCTGCCGGTTGCCGTCGGCATGGCCAAGGCGGCCAAGCTTTCCGGTGCGGACTACCACACCTATGTCATGACCGGCGATGGCGAGATGCAGGAAGGCTCCAACTGGGAAGCCATCATGTCCGCTGCGCAATTCGACCTCAACAATCTGACGCTGATCGTCGATCACAACCGCTTCCAGCAGGGTGCGGCGCTTTCGGAAACCAATGATGTCGCGCCGCTTCGCCCGAAGCTCGAGGCTTTCGGCTGGGAAGTCAGCGAAATCAACGGCAACGCCATGGCGGAAGTCGTGTCGGCGCTGGAGCATCGCGGCAACCGCCCGCATTGCATCGTCGCCCACACCAACAAGGGTCACGGCATTTCCTTCATGCAGGACCGCGTTGACTGGCACCATAAGGTTCCGAGCAGGGAACAATATGAAATCGCCGTCAAAGAACTTTCGGAGACATTGTAATGAACGCGCCCGTAACCGCCGCCAAGCTTTATGACTGCCGCGACGCCTTCGCCGAAACGCTGGAAGCGCTGGCCGCCGGCAATGACAGGGTCGTCGCCGTCTGCAATGATTCGGTCGGCTCCTCGAAGCTCGGCGGCTTCAAGTCGAAATTCCCCGAGCGCCTCGTCAATGTCGGCATTGCCGAACAGAATATGGTCGGCGTCGGCGCCGGTCTCGCCAATGGCGGCCAATTGCCCTTCGTCTGCGGCGCATCCTGCTTCCTCACCGGCCGCGCGCTGGAGCAGATCAAGGCCGACCTTGCTTATTCCAACGCCAATGTGAAGCTGATCGGCATTTCGTCAGGCATGGCCTATGGCGAACTCGGCCCGACGCATCATTCCATCGAAGATTTCGCCTGGACCCGCGTTCTGCCGAACCTGCCGGTCATCGCTCCCTGCGACCGCATCGAAACGGCCGCTGCCGTCAAATGGGCGGCGGACTATGCCGGCCCCTGCTTCCTGCGCCTGTCACGCGTCGGCGTGCCGGATCTGCTGCCGGAAGGCCATGTCTTCGAACTTGGCCGCGCCAACCTGTTGCGTGAAGGTTCCGACCTGACTTTGATCGCCAATGGCACGCTGACCCACCGCATCGTCAAGGCCGCCGATATTCTGGCCAGCCGTGGCGTCAAGGCGCGTGTGCTGAACATGGCGACCGTACGTCCCATCGATGAGGCGGCGATCGTCACTGCTGCGAAGGAAACCGGCGCGATCCTGACGGCTGAAGAACATTCGATCTTCGGCGGCCTTGGTTCGGCCATTGCCGAAGTCGTGGTCGAGCAGGCCCCGGTGCCGATGAAACGTCTCGGCGTTCCCGGTGTCTTTGCCCACACCGGTTCGGCCGAATGGCTGCTGGATGAATTCGGCATGGCGCCGGCCGCCATTGCGGATGCGGCCGAAGCGCTGATCAAGAGAAAATAAAGTCTCCTCCCAGAGTCGTCGCGTGTCTTCGGATGCGCGGCGACACCCTTTCTGCAATATCGTCGTTTAATCGCCGCAAGGCGGAAACGAAAAACTGCCGACGAAAGACACCCATGATGCGCGCCATTCTGTCCATCGATCAGGGCACCACCAATTCCAAGGCCATCCTCGTCTCGGAAAGCGGAGAGCTGCTGGCGCGCGGCTCATCTCCCGTCGGCATCGCCTATCCGCAGCCCGGCTGGGTGGAACAGGATCCGAACCGCATCTGGGCCTCGGTCCGTGAAGCGATCTCCGCCTGCCTCGCCGCCGCCCCCTCTGACATCGATGTCGCGGCCATCGCCATCTCCAACCAGCGCGAATCCGTGACCATCTGGGATGGCGAAACCGGCGAGCCGCTCGGCCCGGTGCTCAGCTGGCAGTGCCGAAGAACGGCGCAAGACTGCGCTGAGCTGATCGAAAAGGGCCATTCCGAGCGCGTCATGGCGCTGACCGGCCTGCCGATTGACCCCATGTTTCCCGGCGCAAAAATGCGCTGGCTGCTGGAGCGTGCCCCGAAGGGCCGCAGGCTCCGTGTCGGCACCATCGATAGCTGGCTCATCCATTGCTTCACCGGCGGTAAAGCCCATGCCTGCGACGCCTCCAACGCCGCCCGCAGCCAGGTGCTCGATCTCAACCGGCAGGTCTGGAGCGAGGAGCTTTGCGAGCTCTTCGGCATCGATATCAACGCCCTGCCCGATCTGCGCGACAGCAGCGGCGATTTCGGCACCACATCAGGCGTTCCCGATATCAAGGACGGCACACCGATCCTCGCCGCCATCGGCGACAGCCACGCAGCCCTCTTCGGCCACGGCGCCTTCAACCCCGGCGATGGTAAGGTCACTTTCGGCACCGGTTCGTCGGTCATGACGACGCTGCCGCATTTCATCGCGCCCGAACGCGGCATCACCACCACCGTTGCATGGCGGCTCGGCGGCAAACCGACCTTTGCCTTTGAAGGCAATATTCTCGTTTCGGCAGCCTCCCTGCCCTGGATGACGGAGATTCTCGGCCTGCCGGATGTCGCCGCGCTGGTGGAACTCGCCGCCACTGCCGCGCCAAACGGTCCCGGTTTCGTGCCGGCCTTCGTTGGCCTCGGTGCGCCCTATTGGGATACCAATGCGCGCGCCCTGTTCTCCCAGATCAATTTCAGCACCACGCGTGCCCAGATGGCCCGCGCCGTCACTGACTCGATTGCCTTTCAGGTCCATGACGTCTTCGCCGCCATGCGCGCGCAGTCGCCTTCGGGCTTTGGACGCCTGTTCGTGGATGGCGGCCCGAGCCAGAACCGTTTCCTGATGCAATGCGTTGCCGACATGCTGCAACACCCCGTCATCCAGCGTGACGCGCCGGAAGCCTCGGCACTGGGTGCCGCCTATCTCGCCGGCCTCGCCCTCGGTGTCTGGAGCGATCTCGATGCCATCGCGGCGTTGAACAGCAACGGCAACACCATCGCGCCGTCCGCGAGCGAAAACAGCCAGCGGCTCAGCGTCTGGCGCGATGCGATTGCCCGCTCGACCTTGCCTGTAACCTCGGGTAATGGTGAATAAAAATTCACCCTGGAGGGCTTATGGGCAGGCTAAACGAACTTCGAATGATATCCCGCGTGGCGCAGATGTATTTCAGCGAGCACAAAAGGCAGGCGGAAATTGCGCAGCATCTCAACCTGTCGCAGGCCACCGTCTCGCGCATGTTGAAGCGTGCCGAGGCCGAAGGCATCGTCCGCACCAGCATCATTCCGCCGCCCGGCACCTATAGCGATCTGGAAGCGCAGCTTCGCGAACGTTTCGACCTGCCGGAAGCCATCGTTGTCGATTGCAGCGAGGATCGCGACGGCGCGATCATGGCCCGCATCGGCGAGGCAGCGGCCCATTTCCTCGAGGTGACGCTGTCGCAGAACGAGATCATCGGCGTTTCCAGCTGGAGCCAGACGATCTTCAAGATGGTGGAAAACATCCACCCGCTTAAAGGTGCCAAGGCGCGTTATATCGTCCAGACACTGGGCGGCATGGGCGATCCTTCCGTGCAGACGCATGCGACCCAGATCACCACCCGGCTGGCGCGGCTGACGGAGGCCGAACCGAAACTGCTGCCGGTGCCGGGCGTCGCCACCTCGCGCGAAGCCAAGCTCTTGATGCTCGCCGATCCCTTCGTGCGCGAAACCATCGATCTTTTCGGGTCGATCACGCTCGCCATCGTCGGCGTCGGCGCCGTCGAACCATCGGAGCTTCTCGCCCGGTCCGGCAACATCTTTTCCGCCAAGGAACTGGCCGATCTCGCGCAGGCGGGTGCGGTGGGCGACATCTCGCTGCGCTTCTTCGACAGGCAAGGCAAGCCGGTGAAGACGCCGCTCGACGACCGGGTCATCGGCCTGCCGCTGGAAAACCTCTCCAATGTCGACCGCGTCATTGCGCTGGCCGGTGGCTCGAAAAAGACCGAGGCGATTGCCGGGGCACTCAGGACCGGTGTGATCGACGTGCTCGTCACCGATAAATTCACCGCCGAACGACTGGTCGGCAAGGAAACATAGCCAAAATCCCATAAGGAGGAGACATGAGGCGCTTTGAAGGTCAATCCGTATTCGTGACCGGAGGCAATAAGGGCATCGGTTACGGCATCGCCCGCCGTTTTGCCGAGGAAGGCGCGAAAGTCGCCCTCGCCTCTGTCGACAGGGACACCCATGACGCCGCCAGAAAACTGGCGGACGAAACTGGCGCCGTTACCCATGGCGTCATCCTCGATGTGCGCGACGCGGCAGCGGTGCGCGAGGCCTATGGTGCCGCCGAAGAGGCGATCGGCGCGCTGTCCATCTCCGTCCAGAATGCCGGCGTCATCACCATTTCCAAGATCGAGGAACTGACGCAGGAACAGTGGGATTTCAATCTCGACGTCAATACCAAGGGCGCGTTCCTCTGCTGCCAGGAGGCGATCCGCCGCTTCCGCGAAAGCGGCACCAAAGGCCGCCTCGTCAACACCGCTTCCGGCCAGGCGCGTCAGGGCTTCATCTATACCCCGCATTACGCCGCCTCGAAATTCGGCGTTATCGGCCTGACGCAAAGCCTTGCCAAGGAACTGGCGCCTGAGGGCATCACCGTCAACGCCATTTGCCCGGGCATCATCCACACCGAAATGTGGGACTATAACGACCGTGTCTGGGGCCAGATGCTGGGCGATTACAAGCCGGGCGAACTAATGGCCGAATGGGTGCGTAACATCCCGATGCGCCGCGCCGGAACGCCTGCCGAAGTGGCCGCACTGGTGGCGTTTCTGGCGTCTGAGGACGCGGCATACATCACCGGCCAGACGATCAATGTCGATGGTGGGTTGATCATGTCTTGAGGGCTTATTAGCCTCTCCTTCGTCATCCTCGGGCTTGTCCCGAGGATCCAATCACGTTCAATTAAATCAATCGGTTGCAGATCCTCGGGACAAGCCCGAGGATGACGTCGCTTATGAGGGAAGCTTCCTCCGCTATCTCTGGCGATTTGAGCCGTCAGTTACGCAGCCGATACCCCGTCTTGAACATCCAGCCGACAACACCGAGGCAAAACGCCAGAAACAGCGTGATCATCGCAAGGCTGATGACGGGATTGACGTCGGCGATCTCGTAAAAGCTCCAGCGGAAACCGCTGATGAGATAAAGCACCGGATTGAAGTGGCTGACCGTCTGCCAGAAGGGCGGCAGCATGTCGATGGAATAGAAGCTGCCGCCGAGGAAGGTCAGCGGCGGCACCACCAGCATGGGAATGAGGTTCAGCTGCTCGAAATTCGTCGCCCAGATGCCGATGATGAAGCCGAACAGGCTGAAACTGACAGCCGTCAGCACGAAGAACAGGATCATCATGAACGGGTGAGCGATGGTGATATCCACGAAGAAGGAAGCGGTAATCAGGATGATCGTGCCGATCATCAGCCCCTTGGTCGCCGCCGCCCCAACATAACCGGCCAGAATTTCCGTCATCGCCACCGGAGCGGAGAGGATTTCATAGACCGTACCGGTGAATTTCGGGAAATAGATACCGAAGGAGCCATTGCCGATACATTGCGTCAGCAGTGTCAGCATGATGAGGCCGGGCGTTATGAACGCGCCGTAGGAAACCCCACCAACCTCCTGAATCCGCGAACCGATCGCGGTTCCGAACACAATGAAGTAAAGCGACGTGGAAATGACCGGAGACACCACGCTCTGCAGCAGGGTGCGACGCGTGCGTGCCATTTCGAACAGATAGATGGCCTTGATGGCTTCGAAATTCATTTCTGGCCTCCCACCAGCGAAACGAAGATATCCTCAAGCGAACTCTGCCGCGTGGAAATATCCTTGAAATGGATGTTGGCGGCGAAAAGGGCGTTCAGAACATCGGCAATGCGGCTCTGTTCGCCATTATCCTCGATTTCATAGGTGATGGTGCAGCGGTCATCGGAAAGTGTCAGACCGAAGGGCGCGAGACTGTCGGGCAATTGCTCCACGGGCTGGGCAAGCTCCAGGAAAAGCTGCTTGCGGCCGAGTTTCTTCATCAGCGCCGTCTTTTCTTCCACCAGCAGCAATTCGCCGCCGTTGATGACGCCCACGCGGTCGGCGATTTCTTCCGCCTCTTCGATGTAATGCGTGGTGAGGATTATGGTGACGCCCCTGGAGCGCAGCTCGGAAACGACATTCCACATGTCACGGCGTAGCGCCACATCCACGCCGGCGGTCGGCTCGTCGAGGAACAGCACCTTCGGTTCATGCGCCAGCGCCTTGGCGATCAGCACACGCCGCTTCATGCCGCCGGAAAGCTCCCGCAGCATGTTGTCCTTCTTGTTCCAGAGCGACAGGGATTTCAGGATACGCTCGATCAGTTCCGGGTTCTTCTTCTGCCCGTGCAGGCCGCGCGAGAAGCTGACGGTGTTCCACACTGTCTCGAACTGGTCGGTGGTCAATTCCTGCGGCACGAGGCCGATCAGGGCGCGGGTCTGGCGGAATTCCTTGACCACATCATGCCCGCCGACAAGCACGGAGCCTTCCCCCGGATTGACGAGGCCGCAGACGATGGAAATCAGCGTTGTCTTGCCGGCACCGTTCGGACCCAGAAGAGCGAGGATTTCTCCCTCTCTGATATCGAGGCTGACGCCTTTGAGCGCCTGAAAGCCATTTGCGTAGGATTTGGTCAGATTCCGTATCGAAACGATGGCATTCATGGCGAATCTTTCGAAAAACCGAGTAAGATGCACGCCATATAGGCCGTAGAATGCGCGAATGCCAGTCCGGAGGCCTGAACACTGCGTTCGGCAAAGAAGGAAAATCAGCCGTAAACGCTGTAGAAGAACTGCGCCGCGACGAAGACCAGAAACACCCCGAAGGCCCGCTCCAGCTGCTTTTTGCTGAGCGCATGCGCCAGCCGCGCGCCATAGGGCGCAACCACGAGCGTAATGGGGATCAAGAGCACCACGGCGATCCAGTTGATGAAGCCGGTTGAAAATGGCGGCAGGCCCGCATCACCCCAACCGGCCCAGATGTAACCCAGCAGCCCCGGCAGCGAAATCAGCACACCGACGCCGGAGGACGTGGCAACCGCCTGATGGATGGTGCGCCCGTAAAGCGTCATGAAAGTATTGTTCATCACCCCGCCGCCAACACCCATCAGGCCGGAGAGAAGGCCGATGCCTGTGCCCACCAGAAACCGGACCGGATTTTGCGGCAGGTCGGAACCGAGATGCCAGCTCGCCCGATTGAAGACCATCCGAAAGGCGAGCGCCAGCGCGATGAAGGCGAAGATCAGCCGCAGCGCAACACTGGAGGCATAGGCGGCCACGACGGATGCGAGGATGGTGCCAAGCGGCACGGCGACGATCCAGCCCTTCAGAAGATCGATATCGACCGCGCCCTTCTGACGATGCGTCAGGAAAGAACGGATGGAGGTCGGCACGATGATGGCAAGCGAGGTGCCGAGTGAAAGATGCATGCGCACTGCCTCAGGCACATCCAGAAGCCCGAAGACATGGTAGAAAACCGGCACCAGAACCGCACCGCCGCCAATACCGAAAAGGCCCGCCAGAAGGCCTGCGACGACGCCCGCGGCCGCAAGCGCCGCAGCAAAGATCATTATCTCTGAAACAGGGGGCATGAAAGCAGGCTCCCGGGGGCCGTTGTCACAAACATGTGACGCTCATAGCGTATCAGAAGAGCGCGGCAAGCCATGTTGGCCGCAGGTCAGTACGGCGCGATGTATTTTGCCGCACGTCCGCGTCGGATGGACCGCTTTTTGGGATCGATTCCCATTTTCATGCCCTTGCAAAGACGCCGATATCCCCCCGATAAGGCTGTCTTCTTCACCGGCCTTCGGGCCGGTCTTTTTTTGTGCATATGACGGGGACATATGTGTTGGGAGATGGATGCCACCGCCCTGCCTCCGTCATTGCGGCTCATCCTCAGGCTTCGGGGACGGGAATGAGGGTCCATTGGGGTCGAGGGTGGGTGTGGTTTACCCCCCTCTGCCCTGCCGGGCATCTCCCCCTCAAGGGGGGAGATCGATCTGTAGCAAGGTCTAGCTCATCTCGAAGCTTGAGAATGAAGTGGAGGTAGCGCCTCCTGCCGATCTCCCCCCTTGAGGGGGAGATGCCCGGCAGGGCAGAGGGGGGTAAACCACACCCACCCTCGACCAGTTGCCAACGGCCACCCCCCTGAAAGCTCACACCCGAAGCATCGGAACGAAAACTGCATTGCGGTTTTCGGAAAATCCGATGCTCAAACAAAAACTGAGAGCGGCGGCACCGATTTCGATTTATCTCTCGCCGCTCTAATCGCAATGCCTGTAACCGGACTTGCGCGTGCGCAGGTCGAAATGGAAATGGTTCCAGTGATTGGGATCGCTGCCCGGCCCGAGAACGGTGGAGAAATATTTGCAGCTGTCGGACCTCACCGCCTTCAGCAGCGCCTTTTCGCGGAAGGCGAAGAAGCTCTTGCTGCGAACGTCGATTTCCTTGCCATTCTTCAGCGTGATGGTGCCGATGTCGATGGCGTTGCCGCGCGCATGTTCCGACCACGGGTTGCTGGAGCGCGAATTCATCTTGCGGCAGGAATAACCACCCATCGGCGTGATACGGCCGACGCCCGAGAGATAACGGAAGCGCGAGGATGGCACGAGTTCGAACTTGACCCATTTGGCAAAGGCAAGCGTGACCTGGCAATTGAGCTTCACCGCCGGGCGGATGGCGACGCCGCTGGCGAGACCACTGAGTTCGATCGGATAATCGATGCCGCAGGTCGGACCATCGGCGATACGCGCAACATCGCGGAAAGCGACGCCAAGACGACGCAGCTCGGAGCGACAGGCAACTTCGGAGGACGGCATGACGCCGGGCGGCATCGACGACCGGTTGCTTTGTCCGCCACGCGCCATCGGATCATTTGGCATCAACATGGCAACCTCCTCCACCGGCTGGCGGCGGGAAGACGAGCCAACGGGTGGCGGCGGTATCAACCGGGATTGACCGGCGCTCTGCTGCCGGCGAGGAGGAGAAACGGCCACCGGATTGTCGGTGCCGATACCATCCACCACCGGCTGCTCCGAAACACCTTCGGCAATATCGGCATCCTGCTCTTCCGCAAGTCCGCGAACCGGTTCCACGCCCAGCATGGAATCCATGTTCACCCCTCCCTCACCTTCGGCAATCTGGTTGCCGGCCATCGGCTGCGGGGACATGGTCTGGCCTTGCGTCGCCTGATTTGGCATCGCCTGATTTGACATCGTCTGCGTCGGGGCGCTGTGGCCACTCGCCGCCATGCGCGCCTGATGCTGGGTGTCGAGTGTGGAATAGCCCTGTCCGCCCTGTGGCGATTGCAGCAGGGGGTCCTGCGAAGCGTAAGGCTCCGGCATCGGCTGTGACACGGCTGCGGGATAATCGGTGGCCTGTCCGGCCCGCTCGGCCTGATAGACCGCGCCTGACGGTGCGCTGTAACCCTGCTGCCGCGACGACCTTATGGCGCTGACGCGCGTGGTGCCGTCCACCTCCGCCGGTGGCACGAGGCCCTCCGCAGAACACGACACCATGACCGTGGAAATCATCAGCAACGTCACAAGACGACGCGGAAGGGAAACATACGCCATACGAGAACCTGTACCTTCAGCGGCCGCAAACGCGGCAATACAGGTCAAATTTTAAAGAAATGAGGTAAACGAAACCTTATTGGTTGCGGGAAATAACAAATCATGTGTTTGACGCCATCCGCACGCACACGATGCTGCGAAACCGAGCGCGACGGCCACGTCCCCTGACCCTTCTTCCGTCATGCTCAGGCAAATTTTCCGCGCGAACTTCAATCGCCTTGAAGTCGATGATGCCGGGTGCGCATATTCTCTCGACGTTCTCCTTAGCCCTGTCCCGAGGACGACGTCGGCGTGATGGGCTCGACTGGCCGCCCTTCTAACCGCGACACGGGCAGATGACATGTTGAGAAGTCCTGAAACAACAAAGGGCGCAGCCAAAGCCGCGCCCTCCACTTTCAGCCGAAACACCTGAAATCACGCCGCCCGCGAAACCTCGCGCCCGGCACCCTGTCCAAGTTCGAAACGTGAAAGCAGCGAGCGCAGCTGGCGGCTTTCCTCGGCCAGCGTCTGGCTGGCCGCCGTCGTCTCTTCCACCATGGCGGCGTTCTGCTGCGTCATCTGGTCCATGTGGTTGACGGAGGTATTGATCTCCTGCAGTCCGGTCGCCTGTTCCCGCGCCGCCGTGGCAATGGTATTCACATGACCTTCGACGCGGTTGACGAGTTCCACGATCTCCTCCAGCGCATCGCCAGTGGAACGGACGAGCGCGACGCCGCCGCCGACCTCCTCCGCCGAACGATTGATGAGGGTCTTGATCTCCTTGGCGGCATTGGCGGAACGCTGCGCCAGTTCCCGCACTTCCTGCGCCACCACGGCAAAACCTCGCCCTGCCTCACCCGCCCGCGCCGCCTCGACACCGGCATTCAGCGCGAGAAGGTTGGTCTGGAAGGCGATCTCGTCAATGACGGAGATGATCTGCCCGATGCGTTTCGAGGAATCCTCTATCCGGCCCATGGCGTCGACGGCATTGCGGACGATATCACCCGACCGGCCTGCACTAGTTTTTGTGTCCTGCACCATCTGCCGGGCTTCGTTGGCCCGTTCGGAAGCGGTGCGCACCGTGGCGGTAATTTCATCCAGAGCCGCGGCTGTCTCCTCCAGCGCCGCCGCCTGCTGTTCGGTCCGGCGCGAAAGATTGCCGGTCGCGCCGCTGATGTCAGAGGCACTGTCATTGACCACATGGCCGGTTCTGGCAATAGCCTCGATCGCGCCGTGCAGCGCCCCGACGGCCCGGTTGAAATCCATGCGCAGTTTCTCATAGTCCGCACCGATGTCGGCAAGCGACACGGTCAGATCGCCATTGGCAAGGGCTTCGAGCGCATGGCCCAGCCGGTCCATCGCGTGGGTCTGCCGCTCGGATGCGGAACGCAGGAGCATCTCGTTGCCCTGTCGCGCCTCCTCCAGCGCCCGCTGCTGGTCAGCCTCACGCGCCTGCAGGGCGCTGCGCTCATTGACGCTGTCGCGCAGGACCAAAAGCGTCTTGGCAATCGCGCCGATTTCGTTGCGGCGGTCAGCGAACTGGATTTCGGCCGTGCCGTCACCATCCGCGATACGCTTCATGCTCTGCCGGATCAGGTCGATCGGCCGCGTCACGCCGCGCACGGCGGCGGCGGCCACACCGATGACGAGAAGGCCGGACAAGGCGCACAGGCCGACATAAAAATAGGCGTCGTTCCAGAAAGCCGCCTCGAGGTCATCGACATAAACACCCGTGCCGACAATCCAGCCCCAGGGCGCAAAGCCGGCAACATGGGAAAACTTCTCCACCGGTTCCGGCGCGCCGGGTTTCGGCCAGTAATAGTCGACAAAGCCCTGGCCGCCCGCCTTCACCGTATTCACGAATTCGACGAACAGCGCCTTGCCGTTCGGATCCTTGTTCGCGGTGAGGTCAGTGCCGTTCATTTCAGGCTTGATCGGATGCATCACCATTTTGGGATGCATGTCGTTGATCCAGAAATAACCGCTGCCATTGTCATAACGCATGGCGGCGATGGTCGTCTTGGCCTGCTGCTGCGCCGCCTCCCGGCTCAGACTGCCGCCCTGCTCCAGGCGGTAATATTGCTCCAGAATGGCAACGGCGGTTTCGTTCATCGCCGCCAATCCCGCTTTCCGCTCGCTTTCCATCTTGTGGTAACTTTCAAACAGGCTGAAAGTCAGGGCTGCGGTCAATATTGCCAGAAACAATGCGACGAGCGCATAAAGGCGCATAGATATCGTGATATTTTTCATACTCCCCCCAACGCCGATGATGTAGTTCGACCAGCCGAGGTTAAAGTTGAAAAATTTATTATCATTAAATATGCATATTATACGTTAGTATTATTCTCACTCATGTCGATCGGCGGTCGATCAGTACCTGCAATACTGGCAACCGCCATCCGAAACCGGCACAGCCGGGGTGGAATTCGTCAAACCCCGTGCCGTTTTAAAGAGCTCGTTAACCCTGGCGTTCTATCCTCTTTTGCCAAAATACGGATACAGGGAGGCGCGCGATGGCACGGCCGAATTTCCGCTATACGCATTATGACCTGAAGGAATTGCGGGCTGGCACCAGCATTGAAATATCGCTGTCGGCCGTCAACAATGTCCGGCTGATGACGAGCGCGAATTTCCAGCGTTTCACCGAATTGCTCGACTTCAAATATCTCGGCGGCGTCGCCAAAAAATCGCCGATCCGCATCGCCATTCCCGAAACGATGCACTGGCACCTCATCATCGATGCCGAAGGCCATAACGGCCTGGCGGAATCCTCGGTCAAGATGCTGCCGGCGCAACCACAGGCGACACCTCACCGCAAGGCATCCTGATTTCCTTTAAAAACAGTAGGTTGTCGCGGTTTCGCGACTCTTTTTGCCAGCAGCTTGATTCTGTTTCTCAACATCGCCACGCAATGCGGCTCCCGCCCCGACCACGCAAACCCTAGCGTGCCCCACGCTCGCGGCGCAGCTTCGCCCACCAGTCGAGACGCTTGCGGATTTCCCGTTCGAACCCCCGGTCCGGCGGATCGTAAAAAGTGGTGCGCCCCATTTTCTCCGGGAAATAATCCTGTCCTGAAAAGGCATCCGGTTCGTCATGGTCATAACGGTAACCGTCGCCATAGCCTTCACCCTTCATGAGCTTGGTCGGCGCATTCAGGATGTGTTTCGGCGGCACCAGCGAGCCGTTTTCCTTGGCCGCTCGCATCGCCGCCTTGAAGGCGGTATAAACGGCGTTGGATTTCGGCGCGGTGGCAAGGTAGACGCAGGCCTGCGCCAGCGCGAGTTCACCTTCAGGTGAACCGAGATAGTCATAAGCATCCTTGGCGGCGTTGCAGACGGCAAGCGCCTGCGGATCGGCAAGGCCGATATCCTCCACCGCCATGCGCACCAGCCGCCGGCCGATATAGAGCGGATCCTCGCCGGCATCGAACATGCGGGCGAGATAATAAAGCGCCGCATCCGGGTCCGAACCGCGCACCGACTTATGCAGCGCGGAAATGAGATTGTAGTGCCCGTCCTGGCTCTTGTCGTAGACAGGCGCTCGGCGCTGCACGATGCGCGTCAGACCTTCGGTATCGAAAGTCTCGTCCTTGCGCGCCGCACGCCAGACCTCCTCGGCAAGCGTCAGCACGGCGCGGCCATCGCCATCGGCCATGCGGATCAGGCTGGCCCGCGCCTCTTCCGTCAGCGGCAGGGCCTTCTGCTCCGCTTCCTCGGCGCGCTTCAGAAGCTCGCTCAGGCTTTCCTCGTCATGCGAGCGGAACGTCAGCACACGCGCCCGCGACAGAAGAGCGGCATTCAGCTCAAAGGAAGGGTTTTCGGTGGTGGCGCCGACCAGAATGATGGTGCCGTCCTCCATCACCGGCAGGAAACTGTCCTGCTGGGCGCGGTTGAAACGGTGTATCTCGTCTACGAAAAGCAGCGTCTGCCGGCCATTCATCCGGCGGGCGCGCGCTGCCTCGAATACTTTCTTGAGATCGGCGACACCGGAAAAGATCGCCGAAATCTGCTCGAAGGCAAGCCCCGCCTCGCCGGAAAGCAGGCGAGCAACCGTGGTCTTGCCGGTTCCGGGCGGACCCCAGAAGATCATCGATCCCAGGGAGCCGCTCTCGATCATGCGGCGCAGAACGCCCTCTTCGCCCGTCAGATGCGGCTGCCCGCTCACCTCCGCCAGCGTCTTTGGACGCAGACGATCGGCAAGAGGCCGCCGGTTGGCGACCTCCACGGGCACTTGCGGGGCAAAGAGGTCGTCGCTCATCGCAGGAACTGCCGGATGCGCTGGCCGTCACGCAGGATTTCCACGCGCCAGAAGCCGGGATTGTCGTCCAGCGCCTTCTCGACAGCAGCCGTGGAGGCGATATCCGCGCCATTCAGCGACAGGATCACATCCTTGGGCAGAAAACCGACACGATAGGCGGGCGAACCACGTTTCACATCGGTAATGACAACGCCGGTCACCTGCGACGACATGCGCAATTCGTCGGCAAGCTTCGGCGAAAGATTGGCGACGGTCGCACCGGCGAAGGGATTGCGGCCCTCGATCAGGCGTTCATCGCGCGGCGCGGTTTCAGGCGCGGTATCGAGCGCAATCGTCAGCTTCTTCTCCTTGCCCTTGTCCATGACTGTCAGTTCGGCTGACTTGCCGATACCGGCCGTCGTCAGGCGGTAACCAAGAGCATCCGGATGTTCCACCTCGAAACCGTTGACGGCAGTGACGACCTGCCCCGGCTCGATACCCGCCTTCTCGGCCGGACCGTCCTTGACGACGCTGACCACCAGCGCACCGCGGGCGCGATGCAGGCCAAGCGCTTCAGCGACATCCGAGGTTACCGGATCGAAAGTCGCACCAATATAGGGCCGCTGGAAACTTGCGTCCCCCCGCTCGGCGGCGGCGACGAAAACCCGGACCAGATTGGCGGGAATGGCAAAACCGATACCGTTCGAACCGCCGCCCTTGGAGAAGATGGCGGTATTGATGCCGATCAGTTCACCCGCCATGTTCATCAACGCGCCGCCGGAATTGCCGGGATTGATGGAAGCGTCGGTCTGGATGAAGAAACCGAAATCGCCCTGCGTCACCTGGTTGCGCGCCAGACCCGAGACGATGCCGCTGGTCACCGTCTGGCCGACACCGAACGGGTTGCCGATGGCCAGCACCAGATCGCCGACCTCAATCGCATCGGAATTGCCAAGCGACAGCACCGGGAACTGCTCCTTCGCATCGATCTGCAGAATGGCGAGATCGACCCGGTCATCCTTCAGCAGCACCTTGGAGGAGAACTCACGCCCGTCCGCCAGCGCCACCTTGATGTCATCAGCCCCGTCGATGACGTGATTATTGGTCACCACGAGACCGCCGGCGGTCACGATCACGCCCGAGCCGAGCGACGACTGTTTTTCCGTGCGGTTCGGCATCTGCTGGCCGAAGAACTGCTCGAAGAAAGGATCGCCGGCAAAAGGCGAAAGGCGCCGCTGCACCACGCGTTCGGCATAGACGTTCACCACCGCGCCTGCGGTGCGCTTGACCAGCGGCGCGAAGGAAAGCTGCATTTCCGTGTGGCTCGATGGCACGGCCCTGTTGTCCTGCGCCGCGGCACCCACGGGCAGGAGAACGAGCGCGGCGAGAAAGCCGGTGGACAGATACTTCAACACGCTTCGCATGTGATTCCTCATCGTCATCAGTATGATGGAGTTATAACGCCAAAGCCTGTAAAGCAAAGAGCGGCAAGATGATGGCCGGCCTTTTCCCTGTTCAGGCCGGTTCCGGAAGCTGGAACCAGCAAGGCCCCTTTTTGGTTTCATCCGCATCGACTGTCCTTGAAAGAGACGACACATGCATCTGAAACAGACTTTTCTCGCCTGCGGCATCCTCCTCGTTTCCTCCACTCTCGGCTCGCCCGCTGGCGCTGCCAGCTTCGATTGCACGAAGCCCGATCTGGCCGCCGACGAGAAGGCGATCTGCGACAACCGCACCCTGAACGATCAGGATGTGAAGATGGCCACCACCTTCGACATCCTCACCCAGCTGATGGCCATGGGCGCCCGCGACACACTGCGCGACGAGCAGAGCCAATGGCTGAAGAAACGCCAGGAATGCGCGGCGGATGTCGCCTGCCTTACCAGCGCCTACGAGGAGCGCATGAAGCGCCTCAGAGAGGCCTTCCAGAGCATCTCACGACCGTTGTAACGGAAATCCAACATTGACAACATATTGTCAATATGGCAATGTGCTGTCATGAAAACGGATAACGCACATACTCTTTCCGCTCTGGCGGTCGCCATCTTTCGAACCAATGGCGCGTTGATTGCCGCAGGTGATGCGCTCTCTGCCCCCTTCGGCCTGTCCAGCGCACGCTGGCAGGTTCTGGGAGCGGTGGTGCTTGCTGGCCAGCCTTTGACCGTGGCGCAGATCGCACGGAACATGGGCCAGACCCGTCAGGGTGTACAACGCCTCATCGATGAGATGGAACGACAGGACATCGTTTGCTTCGAAAACAATCCGCACCACAAGCGGGCCAAACTCATCCGCCTTACCGAAAAGGGCGAGAACGCCTATGCCGCCACCATGCAGCAATGGAATGAACTCGCCGGCCGTTTGGCCACGGATATGCAGGCGGAGCAACTGCGTAACGCCATAGACTGCCTGAACCAGCTTTTCGCCGGACTGGACGCCGATCCACCGCAAGGCTGACCCGATCTTCTAAAGGATTATATCGATGAGAACCCTTCATCCCGTCGCCGGCACGCTGGCGCTGGCGACCATACTCGCCTTTTGGCTATCCACCGCGTTGACCGAAATTTCCGGTTCCAGTGAAGCAATCCGTGCCGTCAAACTCGCCATTCCATGGGGCTTCCTGGTGCTTGCACCCGCGCTTGCGATCACGGGTTTCAGCGGCTTTCGCATGGGCGCAAAATGGAAACATCCGCTGGTCGCAGCCAAGAAGAAGCGTATGCCGCTCATCGCACTGAACGGGTTGCTGATCCTCGTCCCCTGCGCGTTTGTGCTTCGGCATTTCGCCCTCTCAGACGACTACGGCGGCGTCTTCTACGCCGTTCAGGCGCTGGAGCTTTGCGCCGGGGCGCTAAATATCACCCTTCTTGCAAAGAGCTTCCGCGACGGCCTCCAGCTGAGACGCCGTCTGGCGGCCTAGCGGCATTTGCATATGAAGCTATGCGGCCCGGATGATGTTTTCCGTAAGGCCATGCAATTGGTCACGATAACCGGTTCTGGCCGATGGCGCGTCTTCACGAGAGGTCATCACGACGGAGAGCCGCTTTGCGGGTACGATATACAGCATCTGCCCGCCATAACCCCAGGCGTAATAGACCGTCTCTCCCGCCATCTCCTTGATGAACCAGCAATAGCCGTAACCGTCGCCGTTGAAGACCGAATTGGTGCGCTGTTGCCAGGACTGGTCGATCCAGCTCTGCGAAATCAGCCGCTCGCCCCTGGGCGTCACGCCGCCTAGACGATAAAGCTCTCCGAAGGCCAGCAATGAGCGCGCCGTCATCGCCATCTGGTTGCCGCCGAGATAGATGCCCTGCGGATCGCGCTCCCAGCCGCCGATGGAAAATCCTTCGAGCGGACGGAACCAGTCACGCGCAAGCGACAGCGTCGAACGGCCGGAAGCTTTTGTAAGGACCGCCGAAAGCAGATGGGTGGAACCGGTGGAATAAAGCATGCCGCCGCCCGGTTCCCCGACAAAACCGGAACCCAGCGCCATTCTCACCCAGTTGCGGCTGGCAACCCAGCGGCCGTAATTCGGCCCCGACATGCGCTCCAGACCGGATTGCATGGACAGCAGGTTGCCGATGGTAACCCTTTCCAGCCGCGGGTCAGGGCTCGGCGGAAAATCACTGCGCAGGATGGTCGCAATCGGCTGATCGGCACCTGACAGTATCTTCCGGTCGATCGCTATGCCGACCAGCGCCGAAATGACCGATTTTGACGCCGACTTGATGTTGGTGGAGCCGTTAAGGCTGGCGCCATGGTAGGCACGGCTGGCGACCTCCGCACCGTCGATACTCACGATAACGGCCTTGAGACTCGAAAGCGCATCCGCATCCCGCAGCAATGGATCAAAACGGGCGGCATTGCCGGAGCTTTGCGCGCGGGCGAGCGGGGCAAGAGGCAGGGATGCGATGAGGGCGAGTGCGGTTCGTCTTTTCATGCTGATGAAGTTAGGCATCGCGGGGTTCTGGAAAAGGCCCGACAGATGAACATCACTCCAATGTGACTGCCGGGCGGAATACAGCGGGTCTGTATTTTTGAATTTACACTTTGAAAACAGCAGCTTGAAGGAGGATGGCGAATCATCTTCTGAGGCAATTGAATCTGTTTGTGAACGGAAGCGCATCACCAGCTTCAGGACGAAAAAAGCCGCTCGGAGAGCGGCTGATCGAAGGATGGCAAATCTCGCGTCGCAGTCTGCGGGATCCTCGGGCCTGTCCCGAGGATCTATCCACATCACTTAAAATCAATCACTTGCAGGCGCCCGGGCATGATGGATGAGAGCTTTTTGACCCTTGCCAGCAAGCACCAGCCGCCCCGCACAACGGGACGGTTGAGCCCTTCCTCAACCGGGACCGAACCTTACTCCGGCAAAATCCGCACCGCACCCTTGTCCGCACTGGAAGCAAAGGCCGCATAGGCCTTCAGCGCCGTCGTGACATTGCGCTTGCGTGGTGCCGCCGGCTTCCAGCCCTGCTCTTCCTGCTCGGCCCGGCGCGAAGCCAGTTCCGCATCGGTGACCTTCAGGTTGATGGTGCGGTTCGGGATGTCGATCTCGATCAGGTCGCCCTGGCGCACGAGGCCGATGGCGCCGCCCTGTGCCGCCTCAGGCGAGGCGTGGCCGATGGAGAGGCCCGAGGTGCCACCCGAAAAACGGCCGTCGGTGATCAGCGCGCAGGCTTTGCCGAGACCCTTGGATTTCAGATAGCTGGTCGGATAGAGCATTTCCTGCATGCCCGGCCCGCCCTTCGGCCCTTCGTAACGGATGACGACGACGTCGCCCGCCTTGACCTCGTTGCCGAGAATGCCCTTCACGGCCGCATCCTGGCTTTCGTAAACCACTGCCGGGCCGGTGAATTTCAGGATGGATTCATCGACGCCCGCCGTCTTCACGATGCAGCCATCAAGCGCGATGTTGCCGTAAAGCACGGCCAGACCGCCATCCTTGGAGAAAGGCTTTTCAACCGAGCGGATAACGCCGTTTTCGCCGTCCGTATCCAGATCGTCCCAACGCGAGGACTGGCTGAAAGCCACCTGCGTCGGCACGCCGCCGGGGGCAGCCTTGAAGAATTCACGCACCGTCTCACTGTTGGTACGGGTGATATCCCAGCGGTCGATGGCATCGCCCAGCGTCGTCTCGTGCACGGTATAGGTATCGCGGTTGATAAGACCGCCGCGTTCCAGCTCGCCGAGAATACGCATGATGCCGCCGGCGCGGTGAACGTCTTCCATATGCACGTCCTGCTTGGCGGGCGCGACCTTGGAAAGGCACGGAACTTTACGGGAAAGACGGTCGATGTCTTCCATACCGAAATCCACACCGCCCTCATGCGCTGCCGCCAGAATATGCAGCACCGTGTTGGTGGAGCCGCCCATGGCGATATCCAGCGACATGGCGTTTTCAAAGGCCGCCTTGTTGGCGATGGTGCGCGGCAGAACGGTTTCATCCTCCTGCTCGTAATAACGGCGCGCCAGATCGACGATCAGATGGCCGGCCTCGACGAAAAGCCGCTTGCGATCCGAATGGGTGGCAAGCGTCGAACCATTGCCGGGCAAGGACAGGCCAAGCGCCTCGGTCAAACAGTTCATCGAATTGGCGGTGAACATGCCGGAACAGGAACCGCAGGTCGGGCAGGCAGAGCGTTCGATGACCTTCACGTCCTCGTCGGAAATCTTGTCATCGGCAGCCGCAACCATGGCGTCGACCAGATCAAGCGCCACCGTCTTACCGTGCAGGACAACCTTGCCCGCTTCCATCGGACCACCGGAAACAAAGATCGCAGGGATGTTGAGGCGCATCGCCGCATTCAGCATGCCGGGGGTGATCTTGTCGCAGTTGGAAATGCACACCATCGCATCGGCGCAATGGGCATTGACCATATATTCCACCGAATCCGCGATGATCTCACGCGACGGCAGCGAATAGAGCATGCCGTCATGGCCCATGGCGATACCGTCATCGACCGCGATGGTGTTGAATTCCTTGGCAACACCGCCCGCCGCCTCGATTTCGCGGGCAACCAGCTGGCCGAGATCCTTCAGATGCACATGGCCCGGCACGAACTGCGTGAAGGAATTGACCACCGCGATGATCGGCTTGCCGAAATCGCTGTCCTTCATACCGGTGGCGCGCCAAAGGCCGCGCGCGCCCGCCATGTTGCGGCCGTGGGTTGTCGTTCTGGAGCGATAGGCTGGCATGGTGTTTTCCTCGATCTCTTGGGCAGAAGGGCCGTCTTCCGCAGCGCGGTCAAAACGGCTTCCGCCCTATTTTGCGGTTTTTCTAGCGCAAACCGCAAGCCCTGTCACTGTCACCTTCGAGCAAAACAGTACGGTTCGGTACGGTACGCCCGCTCTCCGGCAGGTCATTCGGCCGGGCCCTCATCACAAATGCGCGATTTTCACCGTCTGGCCGCTGTTTTTCCGCAGAGCGCTGAAACATATCTGTGCAGCGGTCGTATTGGCTATCATAATCGATTTATCGCCGATGCACCCGGCTTTTGTGGAGGTTGAAATGCCCGCCTATCGTCCGCCCGTGATCGCGGCAAGTGAAATTACACCGAAGAATATCTACCTGTCCCGACGCGGCTTTCTCGGCACGGCGGCGGGGCTGGCAGCGATCGGGCTTGCCGGCCGCGAAGCGATTGCCGCCCCGCTTTCCGCAAAAGCCAGCGCCTACAAGCTGGATGAGAAGCTCACTCCGCTCGACGCCGTCACCAGCTACAATAATTTCTACGAATTCGGCGTCGGAAAATCCGACCCCAAGGAAAATTCCGGCAAGTTCAAGCCTGCCCCATGGACGGTGAAGGTGGACGGCCTCGTTTCCAGACCGCAGGAATTCGGCATCGAAGACCTGATGAAATATTCTCTTGAGGAGCGCACCTATCGCATGCGCTGTGTCGAGGGCTGGTCTATGGTCATTCCGTGGATCGGTTTCCCCCTCGCCGCCCTCCTCGACAAGGTGGAGCCGCTCGGCAGCGCGAAATATGTGGCCTTCGAAACCGTGGTGCGGCCGGAAGAAATGCCGGGCCAGAGCGGCCTGTTCCAGCCTCTCTCCTGGCCTTATGTCGAGGGCCTGCGCCTCGACGAAGCCCGCCACCCGCTGACCATCCTCGCCGTCGGGCTTTACGGCGAGACCCTGCCGAACCAGAACGGCGCGCCGATCCGGCTGGTCGTGCCGTGGAAATACGGCTTCAAGGGCATCAAATCCATCGTGCGGATTTCGCTTGTCGAAAAACAGCCGGAAACGACCTGGAAAAACTCCAATGCCCGCGAATATGGCTTCTATTCCAACGTTAATCCGCATGTGGATCATCCACGGTGGAGTCAGGCGACGGAGCAGCGTATCGGCGAAGGTGGCTTCTTCGGCGTGCAGAACCGCCCTACCCTGATGTTCAACGGCTATGATGAGGTTGCGAGCCTTTATGCCGGCATGGATCTGAAGGCGAATTATTGACCATGGCCTTTGCCCTTCCACTTCCATCGCTGCCGAAGCGTTACCAGCCGGCGGCCGTCTGGTCGCTTTATGTGATCGGCCTCTGTCCGGGCGTCTGGTATTTCTATCTCGCCGCAACCGGTGGCCTCGGCTTCAACCCGGTCAAGGATTTCGAACACCTGCTCGGCATCTGGGCGCTGCGCTTCCTGTGCCTCGGACTGCTGGTCACACCGCTGCGCGATCTCTTCAACATCAACCTCATCGCTTATCGCCGGGCGCTGGGGCTGATCGCCTTTTATTACGTGCTGGCGCATTTCACGGTCTATCTGGTGCTGGATCGCGGCCTGATACTGGGCTCCATCGCCGGCGACATCCTGAAGCGCCCCTATATCATGCTCGGCATGGCCGGGCTGCTCATGCTCATTCCACTGGCGCTCACCTCCAACCGCTGGTCGATCCGCAGGCTCGGCAGCCGCTGGAACACGCTGCACAAACTCGTCTATCTCGTGCTCATCGTCGGCGTGCTGCATTTCGTGCTGGCGCGAAAGTCGATCACGCTGGAGCCGGTGTTCTATATCAGCACGATGGTGGTATTGCTCAGCTATCGGCTGGTGCGGCCGGCGATCATGGCGAGGAAGCGGGCGCGAAAAACACAGTCCTCTACCACAAACATCCGCCGGCACGTCTCCAACTAAATTGCTAAACTCCGGAATAGACTCAAGGCTCGGAGGATATCGTGATCAAGATCGCAGCTGCGCAAAGCATCGTTACGGCCGATATCGCGGAAAATGCCGAGACGATAAGACGCCTTATCGAGATGGCGGCAGATCAGGGCGCGCGCCTCGTAAATTTTTGCGAAGGCGCGCTCTCAGGCTACGCGAAAGCCCAGCTTGCATCCCCGGACGTCTGGAAATCTTTTGATTGGCGTGCCCTCGAAGCAGAACGCGCGACCATTGCCGAGACCTGCCGGCGACGTCGCATCTTCGCAGCCATCGGCTGCGCGCACCCGCGGCCCAGTCCCCATGCGCCACATAACAGCCAGTACATTTTCAGTGAAACCGGAGCGTTGATTGAACGATATGACAAACGATATCTTTCGCACTCAGAACTGGATGGCTGGTTCACCCCGGGAACTCGGCCAGTTACTTTTGACGTCGATGGATATCGGTTCGGCTGCCTCACCTGCATCGAAGTCCAGTTTCCTGAATTATTCATGGAATACGAAAGAGCAAATGTCGATGCGGTCCTGTTTTCATCCTACGGCATAAGAAACTTTTTCCAGATCGCCCTTCGCGCCCACGCAGGCTTCAATTGTATCTGGATTAGCGGTGCGACACCCGCTCAAACCGCTCACGAAGGCCCGGCAGGGATCATCGATCCCAATGGTAAGGTCATCGCTCACTGCGCCGCTGAAGCAAGAAACGAGCTGGCTTTAGCAACGCTCGACCGCACTTCGGCCGACTGTGACAGGCCGCTCAATAAAGCCCGTCCTTGGCGAAGAGCAGCCAGAAGCGGCGCAATTTATAGAGAAAAATTGAGCCAATAGCTCGCAACATGCCAGCGCGACCATGAGCAAACAAAAAAGCCGGGCGATTTCTCGCCCGGCTTTTAAATTCACGACGCCTGAACGGCGTCAAACCTTATGCGGCTTCGGCAGCAGCGGCTTCAGCGGCAACGCGAGCCTTGTCGGCTGCGCCCTTGGCGTCAACGTCACGCTCGACGAATTCAACAACGGCAAGAGCCGCGTTGTCGCCCTGGCGGAAGCCGGCCTTCATGATACGCAGGTAGCCGCCGTTGCGGTTTGCGTAGCGGGCTGCGATCGCGTCGAACAGCTTGCGAACGGCGTCCTGATCCTTGATCTGCGAGATCGCCTGACGACGAGCGTGCAGGTCGCCGCGCTTGCCGAGGGTGACGAGCTTCTCAACGATCGGGCGAATTTCCTTCGCCTTCGGAAGCGTGGTTACGATCTGCTCATGGGTGATGAGCGAAGCAGCCATGTTGGCAAACATTGCCTTGCGGTGGCTGGCGGTTCTATTGAGCTTGCGGCCTGAATTACCGTGGCGCATTGCTATTCTCCTTCTTCGCAGGTTCCTTCTCTAAGGCCTGCCGTTTCCTGGCACATGCAGGTGACTTACCTGCTGTTTGACGGGGAAAGGCAGTCTTTAAGGGGTCTGCCTTTTTGATTGTTAGTACTGGTCTTCGTAACGCTTCGCGAGATCTTCGATGTTCTCTGGCGGCCATGCCGGCACTTCCATGCCGAGGTGCAGACCCATGGAAGCGAGAACTTCCTTGATTTCGTTCAGCGACTTGCGACCAAAGTTCGGCGTGCGGAGCATTTCGGCTTCGGTCTTCTGGATCAGGTCGCCGATATAAACGATGTTGTCGTTCTTCAGGCAGTTTGCCGAACGAACGGACAGTTCGAGCTCGTCGACCTTCTTGAGAAGCGCCGGGTTGAACGCGAGTTCGGTAACCGATTCTTCTTCTGCTTCCTTCTGCGGCTCGTCGAAGTTGACGAAGACGCCCAGCTGGTCCTGAAGAATGCGAGCGGCGAAGGCAACGGCATCTTCGCCGGAAACCGAACCGTTGGTCTCGATCGTCATGATCAGCTTGTCATAGTCGAGAACCTGGCCTTCACGGGTGTTTTCCACCTTGTAGGACACTTTCTTGACCGGAGAATAGAGGCTGTCCACCGGAATGAGGCCGATCGGGGCATCTTCCGCGCGGTTGCGCTCAGCCGGTACGTAACCCTTGCCGTTGTTGACGGTGAATTCCATGCGGATTTCAGCGCCATCGTCGAGCGTGCAGATCACGTGGTCGGGGTTCAGAATCTCAATGTCGCCAACCGTCTGGATGTCACCAGCGGTCACGGCACCCGGACCCTGCTTGCGCACGACCATGCGCTTGGAATCATCGCCGTCCATCTTGATGGCGATTTCCTTGATGTTGAGCACGATATCCGTCACATCTTCCCGAACGCCGGGGATGGAGGAGAATTCGTGCAGGACACCGTCGATCTGCACGGCCGTTACAGCGGCGCCACGCAGAGAAGACAACAGAACGCGACGCAGCGCGTTGCCGAGGGTAAGACCGAAACCACGCTCCAGCGGCTCGGCAACCAGCGTTGCCTTGGTGCGGCTGGACGAGGTGAACTCGACCTTGTTCGGCTTGATAAGTTCCTGCCAGTTCTTCTGAATCATCTTTAAACCTTCCGTTCGCCGCCACCATCCAATCGTGACGGACCGAGCATGAAAACACCGAGAGGAACCTAATTCAGCGGTTCATCAGTGGGTTCTTGAGCGCAAGTCCGTCGATCGAAATCGACGCGCACACGCCAGATACGCGAAAATTCCGCCAGACCGAAGGAAAGGCGGAATTTCCGAACCACGGTCGCGTCAGACGCGGCGCTTCTTGCGCGGACGGCAACCGTTGTGCGGGATCGGCGTCACGTCGCGAATGGAAGTGATCATGAAACCGGCAGCCTGCAGGGCGCGAAGTGCCGATTCACGGCCGGAACCCGGACCGCAAACTTCAACTTCAAGCGACTTCATGCCATGTTCCTGAGCCTTCTTCGCGCAATCTTCAGCAGCGATCTGGGCAGCGAACGGGGTCGACTTGCGCGAACCCTTGAAGCCCTTGGCACCAGCAGACGACCAGGCAATGGCGTTGCCCTGTGCGTCGGTGATGGTGATCATCGTGTTGTTGAAGGTCGAGTTGACGTGCGCGACGCCCGACGTGATGTTTTTGCGTTCGCGACGACGGACGCGTGCGGCTTCCTTGGCCATTTTATACCTTTCATTGATCTCTTCACCGCCGTAACACCAGCGGCTACACCGGCTATCAGCTCCACTGGAGCCTCACGCCAAACTCAGAAAGGCTGGCGCGGACTGCACCAGCCTCCCCTTTCCGGAGAACCGGAAAATTACTTCTTCTTACCAGCGATAGCCTTCGCCGGACCCTTGCGGGTGCGGGCGTTGGTGTGCGTGCGCTGACCGCGGACCGGAAGGCCACGGCGGTGACGCAGGCCGCGGTAGCAGCCAAGGTCCATCAGACGCTTGATGTTCATCGACGTCTCACGACGCAGGTCGCCTTCGACCTGATAGTCGCGGTCAATGGCTTCGCGGATCTGAAGAACTTCAGCATCCGTCAGCTGATGAACGCGCTTGTCAGCCGGCAGGCCGACCTTGTCCATGATTTCCTGCGCGAATTTCGGACCGATCCCGTGAATGTAGGTCAGCGCAATAACAACGCGCTTCGCAGTCGGGATATTGACGCCAGCGATACGTGCCACGTCTCTTCTCCTTGGTTCCAGTTGCCATCCGGCAAGTGGTGATTCCATTCGAGCGGCCGACAAGACCGCCAGTTCAAATTGGTGTCCGTGACAAGTCAAAACGACCGAACCCGGATTTCCCATCCCTCAGGGAAATCCGCGCCAGTCGCTTGGGATGTCGCGAGTTGGCGCGGTGTTTAACGGAATCAGCGCAAAAAAGCAACCGGCTCCGCCAAGATTCTTTTGCGATCCAGAGGATCTGCCGCCATGCCAAAGCGGGATACGGGCAAGAACGCAACAGCCCTCGCCCATCCGCTCCGTCGATCAGGCGGAGGCTTTCTCGAGAACGCGCTCGATCGCCTCGGTCACGGCATCGACATCCGCCATGCCGTCAAGCGTTACAAGCTCGCCCTGCTCGCTGTAATAGCTGGACAGCGGAGCGGTCTTTTCGCGATATTCCGTGAGGCGTTTGCGGAAAGCTTCCGGATTATCATCAGAACGGACAGTGCCGCCGGCGGCGACGGTTTCTGCCACGCGGTTTTCGATTCGGCGAATCAACGCCTCCTCGTCCACCTTCAGTTCGATGACGGCATCAAGGACCAGATTCTTCTTGCGCATGTTCTCTGCAAGCGCCTTCGCCTGCGGAACGGTGCGCGGATAGCCGTCCAGAATAAAGCCCTTGGCACAGTCCGGTGCTTCGATACGCTCGGAAACGATCTGATTGACGATATCGTCGGAAACCAGCCCGCCGGCGTCCATGACGGCCTTGGCGCGCTTGCCGATTTCGGTGCCCGCGCTGACCGCAGCGCGCAGCATGTCACCGGTGGAAAGCTGCGGGATCCCGTACTTGTCAGTCAGCCGCTTGGCCTGGGTTCCCTTGCCCGCACCCGGCGGACCCAAAAATATCAGTCTCATCGTCCCCTCTTTCCTCCACGCAGCTTCGACTTCTTGATCAGCCCTTCATATTGCTGCGCAATCAGGTGACCCTGAATCTGCGCAACCGTGTCAAGAGTTACACTGACAACGATCAAAAGCGAAGTACCACCAAGGGCTAATGGAATGCCCGTGCGTGCGATAAGTGTCTCAGGAAGGATACACACGAAGACCAGATAAATCGCGCCGACAACCGTGATACGGGTCAGGACGTAATCGATGTACTCCGCGGTGCGTTCGCCCGGACGAATGCCCGGAATGAAGCCGCCATGCTTCTTGAGGTTATCGGCCGTGTCCTTCGGATTGAAGACGATAGCCGTGTAGAAAAACGCGAAGAACGCGATCAGCAGACCGTAGAGCGCCATGAACAGCGGCTGTCCGTGCTGCAGCGACGCGATGATCGATGTCGCCCAGGCCGGCAGGTTGGTGTTGCCGGCAAAACCCGCAGCCGTTGCCGGCAGCAGCAGCAGCGACGATGCGAAGATCGCGGGAATGACGCCGGCCGTGTTGAGCTTCAGCGGCAGATGCGAGGTATCGCCCTGGAACATCCGGTTGCCAACCTGTCGCTTCGGATATTGGATCAACAGGCGGCGCTGGGCGCGCTCCACGAAAACGATGAGCGCGATGACGCCGATGGCGACCACGACAACCGTCAGGATGAGCGGCGTCGAAAGCGCACCGGTGCGGCCGAGTTCCAGCGTACCGGCCAGCGCCTTGGGCAGGCCCGCGGCAATACCAGCGAAGATGATCAGCGAAATACCGTTGCCGATACCACGCGAGGTGATCTGCTCGCCGAGCCACATCAGGAACATCGTGCCGCCGAGCAGCGTGATGACCGTGGAGATGCGGAAGAACCAGCCCGGATCGACCACGAGACCGTTGCCGCTTTCGAGGCCGACCGCAATGCCATAGGCCTGCAGCGTGCCGAGCAGCACCGTGCCGTAACGGGTGTACTGATTGATGATCTTGCGTCCGGCTTCGCCTTCCTTCTTCAACGCTTCGAGCGAGGGCACGACCGAGGTCATGAGCTGCACGATGATCGAAGCGGAGATGTAAGGCATGATGCCGAGCGCGAAGATCGCCATGCGCTCGACGGCGCCACCCGCAAACATGTTGAAAAGACCGAGAATACCGTTGGCCTGGCCCTGGAAGGCCTGCGCATAGGCTTCGGGGTTCAGGCCCGGAAGCGGAATATGGGTGCCGAGACGGTAGACGAGAAGTGCGGCAAGAGTAAACCAGAGACGCTTTTTCAGATCCTCCGCCTTAGCGAAGGTCGAAAAATTCAGGTTCGAAGCCAGTTGTTCCGCTGCTGAAGCCATAAATTTCTCCGAATGACCCTTGCCAGCCAGCGCAACCGGCCGATGCGGAAAGGTCTAAAAGATACTGGTCAAAACCGGGCTTCGGACAAATGCGGCTCTGAGCCGCCATCATGCCTCACCCTGTTTTTTATGTCCTATCCCCTCCCCTACGGAAGTTCAAGAACTGTGAGGCTCTCCCTGCAGCACTTTCTGCCGCAAGCGGGGCCTTGGAAGCACACCGCGAAGAGATCGCCCTGATGCTCTATAAATCGATTTAGGTCGAAAGCACCAGTGGCCAGGGAGCGCAAACGCCCGGAGCGACGAGCCCCGGGCGTCTGAAGTCTATATATTACTCGGAGGCTTCTGCTGCAACTGCGAGAAGCTTGATCGAGCCGCCAGCCTTTTCGATCTTTTCGATTGCAGGCTTGGAAGCACCGGCAACTTCGAAAGCGACCTTTGCCTTCAGCTCGCCGTCGGCGAGAATGCGTACACCGTCCTTGGCGCGGCGGATAACGCCGGCAGCCTTGAGGGCAGCGGCATCGATCGTTGCGGAAGCGTCAAGCTTCTTGGCGTCGATGGCGGTCTGAATGCGGCCGAGCGATACGACAACATATTCGGAAGCGAAGATGTTGTTGAAACCGCGCTTCGGCAGACGACGGTAGATGGGCATCTGACCGCCTTCGAAGCCGTTGATGGCGACGCCCGAACGAGCCTTCTGACCCTTCACACCGCGACCACCGGTCTTGCCCTTGCCGGAACCGATACCGCGACCAACGCGGATACGGTCCTTGGAGGCGCCTTCGTTGTCTCTGATTTCATTGAGTTTCATGATAGGTTACTCCGTCTCACTTCTCGTCAACGACGCGAACGAGATGCTGGACCGCACGGATCATGCCGCGAACCGCCGGAGTGTCTTCCAGGGTGCGCTGACGATGCATCTTGTTGAGACCCAGACCGACCAGCGTCTGACGCTGGATTGCCGGGCGGCGAATGGGGCTGCCGATCTGCTCGACCGTAACAGTCTTCTTGGCTTCAGTAGTCTTCTTGGCCATGATCCAGCTCCTTATTCTTCAGAAGCGTTGCCGGAAGCGGCACGACGAGCCTGAAGGGTCGCAAACTTCAGACCGCGCTGTGCAGCGATGTCCTTCGGATGAACCTGATGCTTCAGAGCGTCGAACGTGGCGCGAACCATGTTGTACGGGTTCGAGGAACCGGTCGACTTGGCAACGACGTCATGAACGCCGAGCGTTTCGAAAACGGCGCGCATCGGACCACCGGCGATGATACCGGTACCGGCCTTGGCCGAACGCAGCAGAACCTTGCCTGCGCCGTGACGGCCGTTGACGTCGTGGTGCAGCGTGCGACCATCGCGCAGCGGAACGAAGATCAGATCGCGCTTTGCGCTTTCAGTTGCCTTGCGGATCGCTTCCGGAACTTCACGAGCCTTGCCGTGACCGAAGCCAACGCGGCCCTTCTGGTCGCCAACGACGACGAGAGCGGCGAAACCGAAACGACGGCCGCCCTTAACAACCTTTGCAACGCGGTTGATCGCGACCAGCTTGTCGACGAATTCGCTATCGCGCTCTTCGCGGTTCTGGCGATCTTCGCGAGAACCTCTTTTATCCTGTGCCATTGTCCTTGTCCTTTTTCTTTTGCGGGTGGAACGGCAAACGAAAAGACCAGCGGCCTCGATAAAGAGATCCGCATGGTCCGGTGAAATTCCGCCCGGATCGATGCCCGGGCGGAAAAAGATCAGAAGTTCAGACCGCCTTCGCGGGCAGCGTCTGCCAAGGCCTTGACGCGGCCGTGATAGATGAACGCGCCACGATCGAATACGACATCCTTGACGCCAGCCTTGACGCCACGCTCGGCAACCAGCTTGCCGACAACAGCTGCTGCTGCAACGTCGGCGCCAGTCTTGAGCGAGCCGCGCAGATCGGCTTCGAGCGTGGAGGCAGACGCAAGCGTCTTGCCAGCAACGTCATCGATGATCTGGGCGTAGATGTTCTTCGACGAGCGATGAACCGACAGGCGCGGGCGGCCGTTGGCAACCGCCTTGATCTGGCGGCGCACACGGCTCGCGCGACGTGCAAGTGCTTCTTTCCTGCTAGCCATTTCGCGTGATCCTTACTTCTTCTTGCCTTCTTTGCGGACAATACGCTCTTCAGCGTACTTCACGCCCTTGCCCTTGTAGGGCTCGGGACCGCGGTATTCGCGGATTTCCGCGGCTACCTGGCCAACCTGCTGCTTGTTGATGCCGGAAACGATGATTTCCGTCGGCTTCGGAACGGCAATGGTGATGCCGACCGGCGGCTCATAAACCACGTCGTGGGAAAAGCCGAGAGCCAGCTGCAGGTTCTTGCCCTGCATGGCGGCACGGTAACCAACGCCGTTGATTTCGAGCTTGCGCTCATAGCCGTCCTTAACACCCTTGAAGATGTTCTCGATCATCGTGCGGGACATGCCCCACTTCGAGCGAGCTTCCTTGGTGCCGTTAGCCGGCGTTACGGAAACGCCGTTATCTTCGAGCTTCAGCTGAATGTCGTCGTTAGCGACGAAAAACAGTTCACCCTTCGGGCCCTTCGCAGTGACCTTCTGGCCGTCGACATTGGCCGTCACACCTGCGGGAACCGGAACGGGCTTTTTACCGATACGAGACATTATTCAATCCTGTCTGTTCGTTATGGAGATCCTGCTCGGGCCTTAGAAGACCGAGCAAAGAACCTCGCCACCAACGTTCTGTTCGCGAGCCTGGTGATCGGCCATCACGCCCTTCGGGGTCGAAAGGATGGTGATGCCGAGGCCGTTCGCGACCTGCGGAATGGACTTTACCGAGACATAAACCCGGCGGCCCGGCTTGGAAACGCGGCCGATCTCACGGATCACGGACGCGCCTTCGTAGTACTTCAGCTCGATGGTGAATTCGGACTTGCCGTTTTCGAAATCGACCTTGGAATAACCGCGAATGTAGCCTTCAGCCTGCAGCACGTCGAGAACGCGTGCGCGGAGGCTGGAAGCCGGCGTGCTTACCGAAGACTTACGGCGAGCAGCACCATTGCGGATGCGGGTGAGCATATCACCCAAAGGATCAGTCATGGTCATGTGCCCGTCTCCTTACCAGCTCGACTTGACAATGCCCGGCACCTTGCCGGAATTGCCCAGCTCACGAAGCGCGATACGCGACATCTTGAGCTTGCGATAGAACGCGCGCGGACGGCCCGTTACTTCGCAGCGGTTGCGGATACGCGTCTTCGAGCCGTCACGCGGCAGCGAAGCGAGCTTCAGAGTGGCCTTGAACCGGTCTTCGATCGGAAGGGACTGGTTCATCACGATCGCCTTCAGTGCGGCGCGCTTGGCGGCCTGCTGGGCGACCGACTTGCGGCGGCGCTTGTTCTTTTCAACTGCGCTTGTTTTCGCCATATCGGAGTTCCTTTTCTACGCTCGTCGTTACGGTTAGTGACGGAACGGGAAGTTGAACTCTGTCAGCAGAGCCCGAGCTTCGTCGTCCGACGTCGCCGTCGTGCAAACGATGATGTCCATGCCCCACATCTGATCAACCTTGTCGTAGTTGATCTCAGGGAACACAATGTGTTCCTTGATGCCCATGGCGAAGTTGCCACGGCCGTCAAAGCTCTTCGGGTTCAGGCCCCGGAAGTCGCGAACGCGCGGAAGCGCGATGTTGACCAGACGATCAAGGAATTCGTACATGCGGGCGCCACGAAGGGTAACCTTCGCACCGATCGGCATGCCTTCGCGAACCTTGAAACCAGCGATCGAGTTGCGAGCGCGGGTAACGACCGGCTTCTGGCCGGCAATCGCAGCCAGGTCACCGGCAGCAATCGTGGGCTTCTTGGAGTCGGCAGTTGCTTCGCCAACGCCCATGTTGATCACGATCTTTTCAAGCTTCGGGATCATCATGACGTTTGCGTAGGAGAACTTCTCCTGCATGGCGCCACGGATACGGGAAACGTATTCCGTCTTGAGACGCGGCTCGTACTTATCAGCCATCGATCACTTCTCCCGAACGCTTGGCCACACGGACCTTCTTGCCATCCACAACCGAGAAGCCAACGCGGGTCGGCTTGCCATCCTTGTCGACGATGGCGATGTTGGAGATGTGCAAGGATGCTTCCTTGTTGATGATGCCGGCTTCCTGGGCCTGGGTCTGGCGCTGGTGACGCTTCACCATGTTGACGCCACGCACAACGGCCCGGTCTTCCTTCGGCAAAACCTGGATTACTTCGCCGGTACGGCCCTTGTCCTTACCGGTCAATACGACAACCTTGTCGCCTTTACGAATCTTCTGCATCGCTTGTCGCTCCTTACAGTACTTCCGGAGCCAGCGAGATGATCTTCATGTGGTTCTTGGCGCGAAGTTCGCGCGGAACCGGTCCGAAGATACGGGTGCCGATGGGCTCTTTCTTGTTGTCGATAAGAACGGCTGCGTTGTTATCGAAACGGATGACGCTGCCGTCAGCGCGGCGGATGTCCTTGGCGGTGCGCACGACAACCGCCTTCATCACGTCGCCCTTCTTGACGCGGCCGCGCGGAATAGCTTCCTTGATGGAAACGACAATAATGTCGCCAACAGAAGCATATTTGCGCTTCGAGCCGCCCAGCACCTTGATGCACATGACACGACGTGCGCCGGAATTATCCGCCACGTCGAGGTTTGTTTGCATCTGAATCATGTCAGGTCGCCTTCTTGTTGTTACCGGAACGGTTGGGCAAACTCTCCCGAGCGAGCCCCCTGCCCCAGCTTATGAATATCTCTTTTTTTGCGCGGAAATGTCGTGACAGGGTGGTTTCCCGAAGGACCTTCCGTGCGCATCAAAGCAAAAGACGCTCGGGTCACGAGCGTCCTTGCGCTGCTTCATACAGGAATTCGCGCCAAGTGCAAGACACAAGGCGCGATTCTGATGAAATTAAGCCTGGGCGGAAACGACCGTCCAGCGCTTGTCCTTGGAGATCGGTGCGCATTCCTCGATGGAAACGACATCGCCGACCTTATACTGATTGTTTTCGTCGTGTGCCTTGTACTTCTTCGAACGACGAACGGTCTTCTGAAGCAGCGGGTGAGCGAATCGGCGCTCAACCCGGACCACGACAGTCTTCTCGTTCTTGTCGGACACTACGACGCCCTGCAGAATGCGTTTCGGCATATTATTCTTCCTTAGGCCTTGGCTTCTGCCGCCTTCTGGCGGGCAATGGTTTTAACGCGGGCGATATCCTTGCGGACTTCGTTGATGCGCGAGGACTTCTCCAGCTGGCCAGTTGCCTTCTGGAAGCGCAGGTTGAACTGCTCCTTCTTCAGATCGGCGAGCTTGTCCTTGAGCTGGTCGGCGCTGAGGCCGCGAACTTCATCGGCTTTCATGTGCCTTGCTCCTTACTCTGCGATGCGCTGTACGAAGCGCGTCTTGACCGAGAGCTTGGCAGCGCCGAGACGAAGCGCCTCACGGGCGATCTCCTCGGTAACACCGTCGATCTCGAACATCATACGACCGGGCTTGACCTTGCATGCCCAGTAATCGACCGAACCCTTGCCCTTACCCATACGAACTTCGGTCGGCTTGGCCGTTACCGGAACGTCGGGGAATACGCGGATCCACACACGACCTGCGCGCTTCATGTAACGCGTGATCGCGCGGCGGGCCGCTTCGATCTCGCGCGCATTCACGCGGTTCGGTTCCTGCGACTTCAAGCCGAATTCACCGAATGCCAGGTCAAAGCCGCCCTTGGCGACGCCCTTGATGCGTCCCTTGAACTGCTTACGGTACTTAGTACGCTTTGGCTGCAACATTTTCTTACTTCTCCGAGCTTATCTTTCGCCAGCGTCAATCAAGCGTTTTCGCGACGACGATCGCCACGATCGCCACGCTCACGGCTTGCAGGGCCCTGTGCGTCGCCTTCGAGACCGCGACGCTCAGAAGCCATCGGATCGTGCTCAAGGATTTCGCCCTTGAAGATCCAGACCTTGATGCCGCAAATGCCGAATGCGGTTTCAGCTTCAGCCGTGCCGTAGTCGATGTCCGCACGCAGCGTGTGCAACGGAACGCGACCTTCGCGGTACCATTCGGTACGAGCGATTTCTGCACCGCCGAGACGGCCGCCGCAGGTGATCTTGATGCCTTCGGCGCCAAGACGCATTGCGGACTGAACAGCACGCTTCATCGCACGGCGGAAAGCCACGCGGCGCTCGAGCTGCTGAGCGATCGACTGGGCAACCAGCGTCGCGTCGATTTCCGGCTTGCGCACTTCAACGATGTTGAGGTGCGTTTCGGAGTTGGTCATTTCGGAAAGCTTCTTGCGGAGCTTCTCGATGTCTGCACCCTTCTTGCCGATGATCAGACCCGGACGAGCCGAGTGGATCGTGACGCGGCACTTCTTGTGCGGACGCTCGATGACGACCTTGGCGATGCCGGCCTGCTTGAGTTCCTTGATCAGGTAGGCCCGGATCTTCAGGTCTTCATGCAGAAGCTTGCCGTATTCTGCGGTGTCAGCGTACCAGCGGCTGTCCCAGGTACGGTTGATGCCGAGGCGGAAGCCAATCGGATTGATTTTCTGACCCATTATGCGGCCTCCCCTTTTTCCTCGACTTCACGAACAACGATCGTGAGGTGAGAGAACGGCTTTTCGATGCGGGAAGCACGACCACGGCCACGAGCGTGGAAACGCTTCATGGTGATGGACTTGCCAACATAGGCCTCGGCGACGACGAGAGCGTCGACGTCGAGGTCATGGTTGTTTTCCGCATTGGCAATTGCAGATTCCAGCGTCTTCTTGACGGTGCCTGCAATGCGCTTGCGGGAGAATTCGAGCTCGGCGAGAGCGCGATCAACCTTCTTGCCACGGATAAGAGCGGCAACCAGGTTCAGTTTCTGGGGGCTGACGCGGAGCGTACGGGCAACGGCCTGAGCCTCGTTGTCCTTCAGCCGGCGTTCGGTCTTAGCCTTCGCCATGATTACTTCCTCTTTGCCTTCTTGTCCGCGCCGTGACCGTAATAGGTACGGGTCGGAGAGAATTCACCGAACTTGTGTCCGACCATGTCTTCGTTGACCGAGACGGGCACATGCTTGCTGCCGTTGTAGACGCCGAAGGTCAGACCAACGAACTGCGGCAGGATCGTGGAGCGACGGCTCCAGATCTTGATTACTTCGTTACGTCCGCTCTCGCGCACCTTCTCAGCCTTGGTGAGAAGATAGCCGTCAACAAACGGACCTTTCCATACTGAACGAGCCATTAGTGACTACCTCTCTTACTTCTTACGCTGATGGCGCGAGCGCATGATGAACTTGTCGGTCGACTTGTTCGAACGGGTGCGCTTGCCCTTCGTGGGCTTGCCCCACGGAGTAACCGGGTGGCGACCACCCGACGTGCGACCTTCACCACCACCGTGCGGGTGGTCGACCGGGTTCATGACGACGCCGCGAACGTGCGGACGCTTGCCGCGCCAACGGGAACGACCGGCCTTGCCGTCGTTGATGTTGGCGTGGTCCGAGTTCGAAACAGCACCGATCGATGCGAGGCAGGAGCCGTGCACCAGACGCTGTTCGCCCGAGTTGAGACGCAGGATGGCCATGCCGGCATCGCGGCCGACGAGCTGGACATACGTACCGGCGGAGCGAGCGATCTGACCGCCCTTGCCCGGCTTCATCTCGACGTTGTGGATGATCGAACCGACCGGAATGTACTGAAGCGGCATGGTGTTGCCGGGCTTCACGTCCACTGCCTTGTCGGAGGCGATCACCTTGTCACCGGCAGCGAGACGCTGTGGCGCGAGAATGTAAGCCTGTTCGCCGTCGGTATACGTAACCAGCGCGATGAACGCGGTGCGGTTGGGGTCGTATTCCAGACGCTCAACGGTGCCTTCCACGTCGAACTTGCGACGCTTGAAGTCAACCAGACGGTAGGTCCGCTTGTGACCGCCACCCTGGAAACGGACGGTGATCCGGCCCTGGTTGTTACGGCCACCCTTGGAGCTGAGGCCCTGGGTGAGAGCCTTTACCGGCTTGCCCTTGTAGAGCGAAGCGCGGTCCACGATAACCAGCTGGCGCTGGCTCGGCGTGGTCGGATTGAAACTTTTCAATGCCATTTTCTTGTTCCCTTTTGGGTCTTTGCCCGCTTGGGCCTAACCTTTAGAGTCCGGTGGACACGTCGATGGATTGACCTTCGGCGAGCGTGACGACGGCTTTCTTGACGTCCTTCAGCTTACCGGCGAACCCACGGAAACGACGGGTCTTACCCTTACGGATAAGCGTGTTCACAGCCGTGACTTTGACGCCGAAGAGAGCTTCCACGGCAGCCTTGATTTCAGGCTTGGAAGCATTCTTGGCGACGTTGAATACGACCTGGTTCTGTTCGGATACCAGCGTCGACTTTTCCGTGATCGAAGGAGATACGATCACATCGTAGTGGCGAAGATCCGTCATTTGAACCGCTCCTCCAGAGCCTCTACAGCAGCCTTGGAAAGCACCAGCTTGCCACGGCGCAGGATGTCGTAAACATTGATGCCCTGAACCGGCAGAACGTCCACGTTCGGGATGTTCTGAGCAGCGAGCTTGAAGTTGCCATCAAGTTCAGCGCCGCCGATAACGAGAGCGTTGGTCAGGCCAAGCGAAGCGAAGCTGCCCAGCAGAGCCTTGGTCTTTGCTTCGGACGCGACGAGCTGATCGACGATGATCAGTTCTTCAGCCTTCAGCTTTGCAGACAGGGCGTGACGCAGGGCCAGCGCGCGAACCTTCTTGGGAAGGTCGTGTGCATGGCTGCGAACGACCGGGCCGTGGGCCTTGCCGCCGCCGCGGAACTGCGGTGCGCGAGCCGAATGGTGACGAGCGCGGCCCGTACCCTTCTGCTTGTACATCTTCGCGCCGGTGCGGGAAACTTCCGACCGGTTCTTGGACTTGTGGGTTCCCTGCTGCTTCTTTGCAAGCTGCCAGCGAACCATGCGGGCCAGGATGTCCTGGCGGGGGTCGAGGCCGAAGATCTCATCCGACAGAGAAACCTTGCCGGCGTCTTTTCCCTCGAGGGTCTTGACGTTCAATTCCATGATAAGGCTCCCTTACTTCGCAGCCGACTTGACGGCGTCGCGGACGATGATCCAGGAACCCTTCGAGCCGGGAACTGCACCCTTCACGAGGATGAGGCCACGGTCTTCATCAGTCGAAACGACTTCGAGGTTCTGGGTCGTAACGCGGGTCTGGCCCATATGACCAGCCATGCGCTTGCCCTTCCAGACGCGACCCGGATCCTGGTTGGAACCGGTCGAACCGTGTGCACGGTGCGAGATCGAGTTACCGTGCGAAGCGCGGCCACCACCGAAGTTGTGACGCTTCATAGCACCGGCGAAACCCTTACCGATCGTGGTTCCGGTGACGTCGACCAGCTGGCCGGTCTGAAAATGATTTGCGGTCAGTGTTGCACCGATGTCGATCAGGTTCTCGGGGGAAACCCGGAACTCGACGAGCTTGGCTTTCGGTTCGACATTGGCAGCGGCAAAATGACCGCGAAGCGCCTTCGTCGTGTTCTTGACCTTGGACTGGCCGGCACCGAGCTGAACTGCGGTGTAGCCATTCTTGTCTTCCGTGCGCTGGGCAACGACTTGTACGTTATCCAGTCGCAATACTGTTACGGGGATATGTTCACCTGCGTCGTTATAGACGCGTGTCATACCCACTTTCTGTGCAATCACACCTGAACGCATTGGTTCATCCTCTTGCGAGCCTTGAAGGGAAAACCCTCTCTGGCCTTTGTTAAGGAGTGCCCTTCGACATCTCACGATGTTTCCGGTCTCCGGTTTGGAAGTCGTTGGATTGCTCCACGTACCTTCCTTGTTATTTCAGCCCTCACCTTGGATGGATCGGGCCGGGTCTTAGAGCTTGATTTCCACGTCAACGCCAGCAGCGAGGTCGAGCTTCATCAGAGCATCGACAGTCTGCGGGGTGGGGTCAACGATATCGAGAAGACGCTTGTGCGTCCGCATTTCGAACTGTTCACGGCTCTTCTTATCAACGTGGGGAGAGCGGTTGACGGTAAACTTTTCGATGCGGGTGGGGAGCGGAACCGGGCCGCGAACGCTGGCGCCGGTGCGCTTTGCGGTCGACACGATTTCACGGGTAGAGGCATCGAGGATCCGGTGATCGAACGCCTTGAGGCGGATACGGATATTCTGGCCGTTCATTCGTCTTGTCCTTGTTCTTTGTTATTCGTTTCCGCACGCGGAAACACATGAACTTCTATTGATCGTGGCGCCGCAGATTTTCAAAAATCGAGAGAGATGCGCGTCGCACCCCAATCATTTCGGTAGTCTGTATTGCTAAAAACACCGCGTTCCGCAATCGCTTGCGAATCCAGCGGTGATTGTGAGTGCGCGTTTACGCGCTTTCACCGAATTTTTCAAGCACTAAAAATGCAACGCCGCCAGGCTTTTTGCTAAAAGTCCGGCGGCGGTGTTGTTCACACCGCCGCCAGCCAGAATTTCAACGGTCGAGATTACTCGACGATCGAGGCCACGATGCCGGCGCCGACGGTACGGCCGCCTTCGCGGATAGCGAAGCGCAGCTTTTCTTCCATCGCGATCGGAACGATCAGCTCGACGTCAACGGTCACGTTGTCGCCAGGCATAACCATTTCCGTGCCTTCCGGAAGCGTAACGATGCCCGTTACGTCCGTCGTGCGGAAGTAGAACTGCGGACGGTAGTTCGTGAAGAACGGCGTATGACGGCCGCCTTCTTCCTTCGTCAGGATGTAGGCTTCGGCCTTGAACTTCTTGTGCGGCTTGACGGAACCCGGCTTGCACAGGATCTGACCACGCTCGACGCCGTCACGGTTAACACCGCGAACCAGTGCACCGATGTTGTCGCCGGCCTGGCCCTGGTCGAGCAGCTTGCGGAACATTTCAACGCCGGTAACCGTCGTCTTCGAGGTCGGACGGATGCCGACGATCTCGACTTCTTCACCAACCTTGACGATACCGCGCTCAACGCGACCCGTCACAACCGTACCACGGCCCGAGATCGAGAACACGTCTTCGATCGGCATCAGGAACGGCTGGTCGATCGGACGCTCAGGCGTCGGGATGTAGGCGTCGACAGCAGCCATCAGCTCGCGGATCGCGTCTTCACCGATCTTCTTGTCGGAATCTTCAAGAGCAGCAAGTGCCGAACCCTTGATGATCGGGATATCGTCGCCCGGGAAGTCGTAGGACGACAGAAGTTCGCGAACTTCAAGCTCGACGAGCTCGAGAAGCTCGGCGTCGTCAACCTGGTCGACCTTGTTGAGGAACACGACGATCGCCGGAACGCCAACCTGACGGGCAAGCAGGATGTGCTCGCGCGTCTGCGGCATCGGGCCGTCGGCTGCCGAGCAAACCAGGATCGCGCCGTCCATCTGCGCCGCACCGGTGATCATGTTCTTCACGTAGTCGGCGTGGCCGGGGCAGTCAACGTGAGCGTAGTGACGGTTCGGCGTCTCATACTCAACGTGGGCCGTCGAAATCGTGATACCACGAGCCTTCTCTTCAGGAGCAGCGTCGATCTGGTCGTACGCCTTGAACTCGCCGAAGAACTTCGTGATTGCTGCCGTCAGCGACGTCTTGCCATGGTCAACGTGACCGATCGTGCCAATGTTGACGTGCGGCTTCGTCCGCTCAAACTTGCTCTTTGCCATTAGTGGCTCTCCATTCTTGTCCCTTGACGGGAATAATCTTCAAAATTCGGTGGGGCGTACCCCGATCACTTCTGACCGGAGTACTTTGCCTGGATTTCCTGCGCCACGTTCGACGGAACCGGCGAATAGTGGTCGAACGTCATCGAGTACTGTGCACGACCCTGCGACATGGAGCGCAGGTTGTCGACGTACTTGAACATGTTCGCGAGCGGAACATGCGCGTTGATGACAACGGCGATACCACGGCTCTCCTGGCCCTGGATCTGGCCACGGCGGGAGTTGAGGTCACCGATAACGTCACCGACGTAATCTTCCGGCGTTACAACTTCGACCTTCATCATCGGCTCGAGAAGCTGTGCACCAGCCTTCTTGGCTGCTTCACGGAAGCAGGCGCGCGATGCGATTTCGAAGGCGAGAACCGACGAGTCAACATCGTGGAATGCACCGTCGACCAGCGTCGCCTTGACGCCGAGCATCGGGAAGCCAGCCAGCGGACCGGAAGACAGAACGCTTTCGATACCCTTCTGAACGCCCGGGATGTATTCCTTCGGAACGGCACCACCGACGATCTTGGATTCGAACTTGAAGTCTTCGCCTTCGGGGTTCGGTTCGAAGATGATCTTCACGCGAGCGAACTGACCGGTACCACCGGACTGCTTCTTGTGCGTGTAGTCTTCTTCGTGCTGACGCGTGATCGTTTCGCGGTAGGCAACCTGCGGAGCACCGACGGTTGCTTCAACCTTGAACTCGCGACGCATACGGTCGACGATGATGTCGAGGTGAAGTTCGCCCATGCCGGCAATGATGGTCTGGCCGGATTCGTCGTCGGTCTTGACGCGGAAGGACGGATCTTCTGCAGCCAGACGGTTGAGCGCGAGGCCCATCTTTTCCTGGTCGCCCTTGGTCTTCGGCTCGATCGCGATCTGGATGACCGGCTCGGGGAATTCCATGCGCTCGAGGATAACCGGCTTCAGCGGATCGCAAAGCGTATCGCCCGTCGTGGTTTCCTTCAGACCGGCCAGAGCAACGATGTCGCCTGCATAGGCTTCTTCGATGTCTTCACGGCTGTTGGAGTGCATCTGCAGCATACGGCCGACGCGCTCGCGCTTGTCCTTGACCGTGTTCATGACAGACGTGCCCTTCTCGAGCTTGCCCGAGTAGATGCGTGCGAAGGTGAGCGAACCGACGAAGGGGTCGTTCATGATCTTGAACGCAAGCATGGAAAGCGGCTCGGAGTCGTCAGCGTGACGCTCGATTTCGGCTTCCGTCTTGGCGTCGATGCCCTTGATCGCCGGAATGTCCAGCGGCGAAGGCAGGTAGTCGACAACGGCGTCGAGAAGCGGCTGAACGCCCTTGTTCTTGAACGCGGTACCGCAGAACATCGGGTGGAACTTCACGTCGATGGTGCCGCGGCGAACGAGTTCGCGAATCTTGTCGTTATCCGGATAGTTGCCTTCGAGGTAGGCTTCCATCGCTTCTTCGTCGATCTCGACAACGGTCTCGATCAGCTTTTCGCGATATTCTTCAGCCTTGGCCTTCATGTCCTCGGGGATTTCGACGACGTCCCACTGGGCGCCGAGCGATTCGTCGCGCCATACGAGAGCATTCATCTCGACCAGGTCGATAACGCCCTTGAACTCGGTCTCGGCACCGATCGGCAACTGCATGACAACAGCGGTGGCGCCGAGACGGGTCTTGATCATTTCCACCGAGCGGTAGAAGTCAGCGCCGGTCTTGTCCATCTTGTTGCAGAAGATCATGCGCGGAACATGATACTTCTCGGCCTGGCGCCAGACGGTTTCCGTCTGCGGCTCAACACCGGCGTTGGCGTCGAGCAGCGCGATGGCGCCGTCGAGAACGCGCAGCGAACGCTCGACTTCAATGGTGAAGTCAACGTGGCCGGGGGTGTCGATGATGTTGAAGCGACGGGTCTTGCCGTCACGGCCCTTCCAGAAGGTCGTGGTCGCAGCAGACGTGATGGTGATACCACGCTCCTGCTCCTGCTCCATCCAGTCCATCGTGGCTGCGCCATCGTGAACTTCGCCGATCTTGTGCGACTTACCGGTGTAATAAAGAATACGCTCGGTGGTCGTCGTCTTGCCGGCGTCGATATGCGCCATGATACCGAAATTGCGGTAGTCTTCGATTTTATATTCGCGAGCCATAATGGACTGCCTTTCGATATGCGACCGGTTAAGATTACCAGCGGTAATGCGAGAATGCGCGGTTGGCGTCGGCCATCTTGTGCGTGTCTTCACGCTTCTTGACGGCAGAGCCGCGGTTGTTCGCAGCGTCCATGAGTTCGCCGGAAAGGCGATCGATCATGGTCGTTTCGTTGCGCTTGCGCGCAGCAGTGATCAGCCAGCGGATGGCGAGAGCCTGACGGCGCTCCGGACGAACGTCGACCGGAACCTGGTATGTCGCACCACCAACGCGGCGCGAACGCACTTCAACATGCGGGGCAACGTTGTCGAGGGCGGAGTGGAACACGGTGAGCGGCTCCTGCTTCGTCTTGCCCTGAACGACGTCGAACGCGCCGTAAACGATGCTTTCTGCAACCGACTTCTTGCCGTGAAGCATGATGGCGTTCATGAACTTGGTGACGACCAGATCACCGAACTTCGGATCCGGGTTGATCTCACGCTTTTCTGCACTATGGCGACGGGACATACTTTTTGTCTCTCAATGTTATTGACGCTATACCACGCGGAGAACCTCGCGCAGCGCCTGATTGTGTTGTTGCCGAAATTACTTCGGACGCTTCGCACCGTACTTCGAACGGCGCTGCTTGCGGTTCTTGACGCCCTGGGTATCGAGAACACCGCGGATGATGTGGTAACGCACACCCGGCAAGTCCTTTACGCGGCCGCCGCGGATCATGACCACGGAGTGTTCCTGAAGGTTGTGACCTTCGCCGGGAATGTAGCCGATGACTTCAAAGCCGTTGGTGAGGCGAATCTTGGCAACCTTACGCAGAGCCGAGTTCGGCTTCTTCGGGGTCGTCGTGTAAACGCGGGTGCAAACACCACGCTTCTGCGGGTTTTCCTGCAGGGCAGGAACCTTGTTGCGCTTTACCTGTGCCTGGCGAGGCTTGCGGATCAGCTGGTTTACGGTAGGCATATAACCATCCCTTGCAAAAACTACTTTAGCCACCCTCACGGGTGGCGGCTATGCCGTTGCCGGCGACGATGCACGCATATATCCTCATGCGCAAAACGTGGCCCGATCCGGTTTCACGGATGGACCACCAAGAGCAGAGGACACCGGATGAGGCGTCTTGCGTGCAACATTCGTGTCTTCTACGTGCAATGGAGACCCGTTTGAGATGATGTTCGGGAAAAAGCTTTCCGAACGGCCAGCACCCACAGAGGCTCCGATGGCGGGCGTACTACTGTTTTAGCCAGCTTTCGTCAAGGGCGAATCCACATTTTGCGCCGCCACCCGCGGCCACAAAGCCCGCCCGCAGGCCATTTCCCGTTCCTTGTAACATAAGTCTGCGCCGAAGGCCGCGATTTTGACCTCCGCCCTTTGGCTTTTCATAAAATCCGTCTATTGATTCCCTCAAGCGGCCAGAAGCTGGCTCGCCAAGCGCAGGACCGATTCCGGTCCGCCGCATATACAGCAACGACAGATCAAGGAACCGCGTCATGAGCAACCTCCCCGACAACGACAATGGACGCGACGAGCCGATGGTCTTCATCGTCATCGGCAAGGCCTACGAGACCGATAACTCGGAAGGCATCGACATCCACGTCATCCTCCGGGCGCCGGACGACGACACCGCCGTTCGCGAAACGCTGAACGCACTTTCCGAGGAAGGTTTCATCGAAGCGGACCTCGACCAGATCGGCATGCTGACCGACATTCCGGATGAGGAACCGCACGCCTCCGCCTATCAGGGTGCACTGGAAGGCGAAGTGGCCATCATCCGTTTCGCCTGAGGCGCGGCCCATGACGGTGAGGCGCATCGTCACCAATATTGCGGCACCCGACCCTGCGCGGGCGGGTGCCTTTTACGGCGACATTCTCGGCATGACCATCGCCATGGATCACGGCTGGATCGTGACCTATGCGAGCCCGGTGGAGACAATGGCCCAGATCAGCTTCGCCCGCGAAGGCGGCTCCGGCACGGCCGTTCCCGATATCTCCATCGAAGTCGACAATTTCGACGAGATTCACGCCAGGATATTAAAGGCGGAACTACCGATCGAATACGGCCCGGCCAATGAAAGCTGGGGCGTGCGCCGCCTTTTCCTGCGCGACCCCTTTGGCAGGCTGGTCAACATATTAAGTCACTTATAGATTATATACTTTAAGCTTAATAGTATTATTCCATTTTCCATTGAATAATAGATAAATATAGCCTTATATTATACCCGACATGAAATGACGGTGGCGGGTTGGATAATATATTTTCGGAAGATATCATAGACGACATTTACGAAGCGGCGCTTTTTCCTGACCGCTGGGCGGATGTCATCGCCGCAATCGGCCATCGGCTGGATTTCTGGGGCGGCGCCCTCACCTGGGGCAAGGGAGAGGAGGAAGCCTGGCTCTTCACCCCCAATTTGCAGGAACTGATGCATGCCTTCATGGAAGGCGGCTGGAATCACCGCAATGACCGCCTCACCCGCGCCGTTCGCGAGGGACAGTTTTCCTTCGTGCACGACTTCGACGTCTTCACCCACGATGAATGGGCGGGACTGCCGATCGTGCGTGACTTCCTCATGCCCCGCGGGCTGGGATATGGCGCGGCAACACAGGTCGCGCCACCTGACCACCCGGAGATGACGGTTCTTTTCGAACGCAAGCTTGAAAGCGGTGTCATCGGCCCGGAGACCATGGCCGCGCTCGGCGGATTGAGGCCGCATATCGCCCGCAGCCTCACCCTCGCGACCCGGCTGCAGCGCCAGAAGGCGGATGCGATGACACTCGGCCTCAACGCGATAGGCGCGCCGGCTGCCGTGCTTCAGGCAAGCGGACGTGTCCTTTCCGCCAACACGCTGTTTCAGACAATCCAGAAATCCATTTCCACCCGCGCCCGCGACCGAATCCTGATCTCCGACGAAAGGGTAAACCGGCTGCTTTACAAGGCACTTGCCGGACACAGCGTCGGCTCCTTCCCCCTGCCGACCGAGGACAGTCCCTGCATCCTGCATGTGATACCGCTGCGCAGGGACGCGCTGGACCTCTCGCCGCATGGCTCGGCCATCATGCTGATCTCACAGCCATCGGACGCCGTCTTCGATGCGACACCGCTCCTGAAGGGGCTTTACGACCTTACCCGAGGCGAAGCCCGCGTCGCGCTTGAAATCATGAAGGGGCTTTCTCTCCCCTCCGTGGCCAGGCAATTGCAGATTTCCCATGAGACGGTGCGCAGCAATGCCAAGTCGATCTATGCGAAAACGGGCAGTACCGGCCAGACCGATCTCGTTCGCCGCCTTTCCGTCCTGACGCGCTACACCATCGGCGATCAGGACTGAAACAAGCCGCTACTGACAGACCGGAAGAACGGATCGAAGCCATCATCATCCCAAAGAAAAAGGCGCCCGGATTGCTCCGGACGCCTTCACTGAACTTTGGCGGGGCTTCGAAAAGCCCCTGCCCTGACCTTATTCCGCAGCCGGAACCTGATCCGTCATGTCCTGCAGCATCTGGTTCGCAGAGCCTGCACCCGTACCCTTGCGGCGTTCCTCGAGGATGAGGTCGTCGCGCGACGTGGCGATGCGGCGGATCTGCGTCATGGTGCCGCCGGTACCGGCCGGGATGAGACGGCCGACGATGACGTTTTCCTTGAGACCCTGCAGCGTGTCCGTCTTGCCGGCAATCGCAGCTTCCGTGAGAACCTTGGTGGTTTCCTGGAAGGATGCGGCCGAAATGAAGGACGGCGTCTGCAGCGAAGCCTTGGTGATGCCGAGCAGAACAGGATCGCCGTAAGCCGGCTTCTTGCCCTCCTCGATCAGGCGGTCGTTCATGTCGTCCAGCTCGATACGGTCGACATTGTCGCCAACGATGTACTGGCTGTCGCCGGCATCGGTGATTTCGACCTTCTGCAGCATCTGGCGAACGATCACTTCGATGTGCTTGTCGTTGATCACAACGCCCTGCAGTCGGTAGACTTCCTGGATTTCGTTCACGAGGTAGGAAGCCAGAGCCTCCACGCCCTTGATCGCCAGAATGTCGTGCGGCGCCGGGTTGCCGTCGAGAATGTATTCACCCTTCTCGATGTAGTCGCCTTCCTGAAGATGGAAGGGCTTGCCCTTCGGGATCAGGTATTCGACCGGCTCGACGCCGTCTTCCGCAGGCTCGATCATCACGCGACGCTTGTTCTTGTAGTCGCGACCCAGGCGGATCGTACCATCGATCTCTGCGATGACGGCGTGATCCTTCGGACGACGTGCTTCGAACAGTTCGGCAACGCGCGGCAGACCACCGGTGATGTCCTTCGTCTTGGCGCTTTCCAGCGGCGAACGTGCAAGCACGTCACCCTGGGAGACCTTGGAACCCGGCTCGACCGACAGGATGGCGTCCACGGACAGCTGGAAGCGGGCTTCGCCACCACGGGCAAGCTTCGCAACAGCGCCGGAAGCGTCCTTGATGACGATCGCCGGCTTGAGGTCCGAACCGCGCGGCGTCGACCGCCAGTCGATAACCTGACGCTTGGTGATGCCGGTGGATTCGTCGGTGGCTTCCAGAACGGAAAGACCGTCGACGAGATCCTCGAAGTGAACGGTACCTTCCACTTCCGTCATCATCGGACGGGTGTAGGGGTCCCACTCTGCCAGACGCTGGCCACGCTTTACCTTGTCGCCATCATCCACGAAGATCTTCGAACCATAGGCAACGCGCTGCGACGACCGCTCCTGGCCGCGCTCATCGAGAATGGTGACGGCCATGTTACGGCCCATCGCGATGAGAGTGCCTTCGGAGTTGCGCAGGATGTTGCGGTTCTTGATCGCAATCGTGCCCTCGTAAGAGGCTTCGAGGAACGACTGGTCGACCACGTTCGCCGTACCGCCAAGGTGGAAGGTACGCATGGTGAGCTGCGTGCCCGGTTCACCGATCGACTGTGCGGCGATGACGCCAACGGCTTCGCCCATGTTGACAGGCGTACCGCGTGCAAGGTCACGACCGTAGCAGACGCCGCAGACGCCAACCTGCACTTCGCAGGTCAGAGCCGAGCGGATGCGCACGGACTGGATGCCCGCCTTTTCGATGACGGCCACATCGGCCTCATCGATGAGCGTGCCGGCCTTGACGAGGTTTTCGCCGGAAACCGGATGATCGATGTCATCAAGCGCCGTACGGCCGAGGATACGTGCGCCGAGCGAGGCAACGACCTGACCGGCATCGACGATGGCGGTCATGGTGAGGCCCTTGTCGGTGCCGCAATCGGTGGAGTTGACGATGCAATCCTGCGCGACATCGACCAGACGGCGGGTAAGGTAACCCGAGTTCGCGGTCTTCAGGGCGGTGTCTGCAAGGCCCTTACGGGCACCGTGGGTCGAGTTGAAGTACTCGTTAACGGTCAGGCCTTCCTTGAAGTTCGAGATGATCGGCGTCTCGATGATTTCACCCGACGGCTTGGCCATCAGGCCGCGCATGCCGCCCAGCTGACGCATCTGGTTCGGAGAACCACGGGCGCCCGAGTGGGACATCATGTAGATGGAGTTCATCGGCTTCTGGCGGCCCGTTTCCGGATCGAACTCGACAGCCTTGATGCGTGCCATCATCTCTTCGGCGACCTTTTCGGTAGCCTTGCCCCAAGCGTCGACAACCTTGTTGTACTTTTCGCCCTGGGTGATGAGACCATCGTTGTACTGCTGTTCGTATTCCTTCACGAGAGCTTCGGTGTCACCGACGATCTTCACCTTGCTGTCCGGAATGACCATGTCGTCCTTGCCGAACGAAATGCCGGCGCGGCAGGCATGGGCAAAGCCGAGCTGCATGATGCGGTCGCAGAAGATGACCGTGTCTTTCTGGCCGCAGTGACGGTAGACCGTGTCGATCATCTTGGAGATGTTCTTCTTGGTCATTTCCTGGTTGCAGACGTCGAAAGGCACATTGACGTTCTTCGGCAGAAGTTCACCAATCAGCATACGGCCAGGGGTCGTTTCATGGATCTTCGAAACCGGCTTGCCATCGGCATCCACGGTCTTGAAGCGGCCGCGGATCTTGGCATGCAGCGTCACGACCTTGTTTTCAAGCGCGTGATGCAGCTCACCGATATCCGAGAAGGCCATGCCTTCGCCCGGCTCGTTCTGGTTCATGATCGACAGGTAATAGAGGCCGAGAACCATGTCCTGCGAAGGAACGATGATCGGATGACCGTTCGCCGGATGCAGGATGTTGTTGGTCGACATCATCAGCACGCGTGCTTCCAGCTGGGCTTCCAGCGAAAGCGGCACGTGAACAGCCATCTGGTCACCGTCGAAGTCGGCGTTGAAGGCCGTGCAGACGAGCGGGTGCAGCTGGATGGCCTTGCCTTCGACCAGCATGGGTTCGAAAGCCTGGATACCCAGACGGTGCAGCGTCGGTGCGCGGTTCAGAAGAACCGGATGCTCGCGGATGACCTCGTCGAGGATATCCCAAACTTCCGGCTTTTCTTTTTCAACCAGCTTCTTGGCCTGCTTGACGGTCGAGGAGTAACCCTTGGCGTCGAGGCGGGCATAGATGAACGGCTTGAACAGTTCGAGCGCCATCTTCTTCGGCAGGCCGCACTGGTGCAGCTTCAGTTCCGGACCGGTCACGATGACCGAACGACCGGAGTAGTCGACGCGCTTGCCGAGAAGGTTCTGGCGGAAGCGGCCCTGCTTGCCCTTGAGCATGTCGGAGAGCGACTTCAGCGGGCGCTTGTTGGCACCCGTGATGACGCGGCCGCGGCGGCCGTTATCGAACAGCGCATCGACGGACTCCTGCAACATACGCTTTTCGTTGCGGATGATGATGCCAGGTGCGCGAAGCTCGATCAGGCGCTTCAGACGGTTGTTACGGTTGATGACGCGGCGATAGAGATCGTTAAGGTCGGACGTCGCGAAACGGCCGCCATCCAGCGGAACCAGCGGACGCAGGTCCGGCGGAATGACCGGAACGACCTTCATGATCATCCATTCCGGACGGTTGCCCGACTCCATGAAGTTCTCGACGATCTTCAGGCGCTTCATCAGCTTCTTCTGCTTGAGATCAGACGTGGTCTCAGCAAGTTCGGCACGCAGGTCGCCGGCGATCTTTTCGAGGTTCATCGAAGCCAGCATCTCGTAGATGGCTTCAGCGCCGATCATGGCGGTGAACTGGTCTTCGCCGAACTCGTCGACGGCGATCATGTACTCTTCTTCGGACAGAAGCTGGTTCTGCTTCAGCGAAGTGAGGCCAGGCTCGGTGACGATGTAGTTCTCGAAATAAAGAACGCGTTCGACATCCTTCAGCGTCATGTCGAGCAGGGTCGAGATACGCGAGGGAAGCGACTTCAGGAACCAGATATGGGCAACCGGCGCTGCGAGCTCGATGTGGCCCATGCGCTCACGGCGAACGCGCGACAGCGTCACTTCGACGCCGCACTTTTCGCAGATGATGCCCTTGTACTTCATGCGCTTGTACTTGCCGCACAGGCACTCGTAGTCCTTGATCGGTCCGAAGATACGCGCGCAGAAAAGGCCGTCGCGTTCCGGCTTGAACGTACGGTAGTTGATGGTTTCCGGCTTCTTGATCTCGCCGTAGGACCACGACAGGATTTTTTCCGGCGAAGCGATCGAAATCCGGATGGAATCGAAATGCTGCGCAGGCACCTGAGGATTGAAAAGATTCATGACCTCTTGGTTCATGCCTTGTCTCCTTGAGAGGCTAGCTGCTGCCCCTGTTTGCATCCGGACCGGTTTCTTCCCGGGTCGCCGTCCAGAGCTTTAAATACGGATTAACCGCACAATGCGGCGAAAGTGTCCCCCGCCAGCCGGGCTGACGGGAAACCGGCAGGCGCCCGGAAGGCGCCCGCCTCTCTCATTTTTATTCCGCCGCGTCGGGCAGCTGGTCTTCGGGCTGGTTCTCGATCTTCGAGTTTTCCAGTTCGACCGAAAGACCGAGCGACCGCATTTCCTTGACGAGAACGTTGAAGCTCTCCGGAATACCGGCCTCGAAGGTATCGTCGCCACGGACGATCGCTTCGTAGACCTTGGTGCGGCCGGCCACGTCGTCCGACTTGACGGTCAGCATTTCCTGCAGCGTGTAGGCCGCGCCGTATGCTTCCAGAGCCCAGACTTCCATTTCCCCGAAGCGCTGTCCGCCGAACTGCGCCTTGCCGCCCAGCGGCTGCTGGGTAACGAGCGAGTAAGGACCGATCGAGCGAGCGTGGATCTTGTCGTCGACAAGGTGGTTCAGCTTGATCATGTACATGTAGCCGACGGTGACCTTGCGGTCGAACGGCTCACCGGTACGACCGTCATAAAGGACGGACTGACCGGATTCATGCAGACCTGCCTTCTTCAGCATCGCGGCGACGTCAGGCTCATGCGCACCGTCGAAGACCGGGGTCGCGATGGAAACACCGCGCTTGGCTTCTTCGGCAAGCTTCACCAGCGAGTCGTCGTCGAAACGCTGAACCTCGTCATTGGCTTCAGACGCGTAGATTTCCGTCAGCTCGCTGCGAAGCTCGCTGATGTCCATCGTCTTGCGATACTCTTCGAGCATCTCGCCGATCTTCTTGCCCATGCCTGCGCATGCCCATGCGAGGTGGGTTTCGAGGATCTGGCCGACGTTCATGCGCGAAGGCACGCCGAGCGGGTTCAAGCAGATGTCGACATGCGTGCCGTCTTCGAGGAACGGCATGTCCTCGACCGGAACGATACGCGAGACGACGCCCTTGTTACCGTGACGGCCGGCCATCTTGTCGCCCGGCTGGATCTTGCGCTTAACAGCAACGAAGACCTTGACCATCTTCATGACGCCCGGAGGCATTTCATCGCCGCGCTGGACCTTTTCGACCTTGTCCATGAAGCGCTGTTCAAGGCGCGACTTGGATTCGTCGTACTGGCCGCGAAGCGCTTCGAGTTCGGACTGAGCCTTCTCGTCTTCGACCGCGAACATCCACCACTGCGAGCGGGGATATTCGGAGACGACGGCGTTGGAAAGCTCGACGCCCTTCTTGAAGCCCTTCGGACCGGCGATGGAAACGTGGCCACGCAGCATGTCGATCAGACGGCCGTAGACGTTACGGTCAAGAATTGCCTGTTCGTCGTCGCGGTCCTTCGCCAGACGTTCGATCTCTTCGCGCTCGATAGCCATCGCGCGCTCGTCCTTCTCCACACCGTGACGGTTGAAGACGCGGACTTCGACGACCGTACCAAACGTGCCCGGAGGCATGCGCATGGAGGTGTCGCGAACGTCGGAAGCCTTTTCACCGAAGATGGCGCGCAGAAGCTTTTCTTCCGGCGTCATCGGGCTTTCGCCCTTCGGCGTGATCTTGCCGACGAGGATATCGCCCGGCTGAACTTCCGCACCGATGTAAACGATACCGGCTTCGTCGAGGTTCTTCAGCGCTTCTTCCGAAACGTTCGGAATGTCGCGC